>CAIKLM010000100.1 GCA_903828235.1 uncultured beta proteobacterium
CCACGCCACCCTCAACGCCTGCGGCGGTCGCCGCGACCTCCTCGGTCTCGGGCGGGGTCTCGGGCCGGGGCGTGGGGTCGGGCTCGACCTCCACCGGGTCGGGCTTGACCTCGTCGGGCTTCTTCTCTTTCTTGGTCTTCGAGCCACCGGCGGGCGGCGGCGGGGGCGGCGGCGGGGCCGCGCGCGGAGGAGCGGGCGGGGGCGGCGGCTTCACGGCGCCGTCGCAAGCGGGATCGGCAGTGGCCGGCGTCCAGCCGGCATCGCGCCAGCAGAGCTCGTTGGTGCCGTTCCTCCACGGCGTGCCATCACTTGCACGCCAGTTGTCGACCGTCCTCGGCTGGGCGTAGGCCGAGATCGGCGCGGCAAGCGCGGCTGATGCGAAGAGCAGCGCCACCGTGTTCAATTTCTTCATTGATTCTCCTCTCGAGGAATGCCGCAGATGAGCCTGCGAAACGTCCAAAACGACAAGCGATGAACCTGGACCGTGCAAGCGTGCAAATACCCACTGCTGCAGGCACTTACCACTGACAGTTCATTGTGCCATACGGGCTTGGCTGGGCCTGATTTTGAGCCTGGGAGCCCAGGCACCCGCGGCGCTTGTTGCGCAGCCGCGACAGGGTTTGCGCCCGTAGAATCCTGGTTCCGAACCCCGGTTCCTTCCGTCCTGCCGCGCGGGCCTGCCTGCGCAGCGGGGCAACCTGCGCCGCCGCATGAGCTCTCCGTTCGCCAAGGAAACGCTGCCCACCAGTCTCGAAGAGGAGATGCGCCGGTCGTACCTGGATTACGCGATGAGCGTGATCGTAGGCCGCGCGCTGCCCGATGCCCGCGATGGCCTCAAGCCGGTGCACCGGCGCGTGCTGTACGCGATGCACGAGCTGTCCAACCACTGGAACCGCCCGTACAAGAAGAGCGCCCGCATCGTCGGCGACGTCATCGGCAAGTACCACCCGCACGGCGACACGGCGGTCTACGACACCATCGTGCGCATGGCACAGGATTTCTCCCTGCGCCACATGCTGATCGACGGCCAGGGCAACTTCGGCTCGGTCGACGGCGACAACGCCGCGGCGATGCGCTACACCGAGATCCGGCTGGCCAGGATCGCTCACGAGATGCTGGCCGACATCGACAAGGAAACGGTCGACTTCGCGCCCAACTACGACGGCTCCGAGCAGGAGCCCACGGTGCTGCCGACGCGGCTGCCGAACCTGCTGGTCAACGGCAGCGCGGGCATCGCGGTGGGCATGGCCACGAACATCCCGCCGCACAACCTCAACGAGGTGGTGGATGCCTGCCTGCACCTGCTGAAGAACCCGGAAGCCTCGGTCGACGAGCTGATGGAGCTGATCCCGGCGCCCGACTTCCCCACCGCCGGCATCATCTACGGGCTCAACGGCGTGCGCGAGGGCTACCGCACCGGCCGCGGCAAGGTGGTGATGCGCGCGAAGTGCCACTTCGAGGACATCGACCGCGGCCAGCGCCAGGCGATCATCGTCGACGAGATCCCCTACCAGGTCAACAAGAAGAGCCTGCTGGAGCGCATCGCCGAGCTGGTGCACGAGAAGAAGCTCGAGGGCATCAGCCACATCCAGGACGAGTCCGACAAGTCGGGCATGCGCGTCGTCATCGAGCTCAAGCGCGGCGAAGTGCCCGAGGTGGTGCTGAACAACCTGTACAAGCAGACGCAGCTGCAGGACACCTTCGGCATCAACATGGTGGCGCTGATCGACGGTCAGCCCAAGCTGTGCAACCTGAAGGACCTGGTCGGGATCTTCCTCGAGCACCGGCGCGAGGTGGTCACCCGGCGCACCGTGTTCGAGCTGCGCAAGGCGCGCGAGCGCGGGCACGTGCTCGAGGGCCTGGCGGTGGCGCTGGCCAACATCGACGAGTTCATCGAGACCATCAAGGCCAGCCCCACACCGCCCGTGGCCAAGGCGGCGCTGATGGCCCGGAGCTGGGACTCGAGCCTGGTGCGAGAGATGCTCACGCGCGCCGAGGTCGACACCCCCGGCGGCCGCGCCGCCTACCGCCCCGAGGGCCTGCCCGCGACCTACGGCTTGCAGGCCGACGGCCTGTACCGACTGTCGGAGGAGCAGGCGCAGGAGATCCTGCAGATGCGCCTGCAGCGGCTGACGGGCCTGGAGCAGGACAAGATCGTCGGCGAGTACCGCGAGGTCATGGCACAGATCGCCGACCTGCTGGACATCCTCGCCCGCGCCGAGCGCGTGACGGCCATCATCGCCGGCGAGCTGGGCGACCTGCGCCAGGAGTTCGGCCAGACGAAGGTCGGCGCGCGCCGCAGCCACATCGAGCGCCAGGCGCTGGAACTCGGCACCGAAGACCTGATCACCCCGGCCGACATGGTGGTGACGCTCAGCCACACCGGCTACATCAAGAGCCAGGCGCTGAGCGAGTACCGCGCCCAGCGCCGCGGCGGCCGCGGCAAGCAGGCCACGCAGACCAAGGAAGACGACTGGATCGACCAGCTGTTCATCGCCAACACGCACGACTGGATCCTGTGCTTCAGCGACCGCGGGCGCGTGTACTGGCTCAAGGTCTGGGAAGTGCCGCAGGGCAGCCGGGCCAGCCGCGGCAAGCCCATCGTCAACATGTTCCCGCTGCAGCAGGGCGAGAAGATCACGGTGGTGCTGCCGCTCACCGGCGAGTTCCGCAGCTTCCCGGCCGACCACTACGTGTTCATGGCCACGGCGCTGGGCACCGTCAAGAAGACGGCGCTCGACGAGTTCAGCAACCCGCGCAAGGCCGGCATCATCGCCGTCGACCTCGACGAGGGTGACTACCTGATCGGCGCCGCGCTCACCGACGGCCGCCACGACGTGATGCTGTTCTCCGACGGCGGCAAGGCGGTGCGCTTCGACGAGAACGACGTGCGGCCGCTTAGCCGCACGGCGCGCGGTGTCAAGGGCATGACGCTCGAGCCCGGGCAGAGCGTGATCGCGATGCTGGTGGCCGAGGACGAGACGCAGAGCGTGCTCACCGCCACCGAAAACGGCTACGGCAAGCGCACCAGCATCGTCGAGTACACGCGCCACGGCCGGGGCACCAAGGGCATGATCGCCATCCAGCAGTCCGACCGCAACGGCAAGGTGGTCGCGGCCACGCTGGTGCGGCCGGCCGACGAGATCATGCTGATCACCGACAAGGGCGTGCTGGTGCGCACGCGGGTGGCCGAGATCCGCGAGCTTGGCCGTGCCACGCAGGGCGTGACGCTGATCGCCCTGGACGGCGGGACCAAGCTCTCGGGTCTGCAGCGCATCGCCGAGAACGACACGCCCCCCGAAGGTGGCGACGGCACCGAGGGCGCCGGCGGCGCCGACGAGAACGCCGGCGGCGCCGGCCTGGAAGGACCTTGATGCACAAGATGGTTTGGACGGCCACGGCCCTGGCGGCCGTGGTGGCCATGGGCTCGGCACCGCAGCTGGCCCGGGCGCAGGCGCAGTCGGCCGCCACGGCCTCGTCGCCGGCCAAGAAGGAGCTGGTGACCAAGCTGCTGGCCCTGCAGGCGCCCGGCATCGAGCAGCTGGCCACCCAGATCGTCCAGCAACCCGTCGTCGTGCTGATGCAGCAGGCCGGCGCCGCGCTGCAACGCCTGCCCCAGGACAAGCGCGAGGCCCTGGCCCGCGACCTCGATGCCGACCTGCGCAAGTACGCCGACGAATCGCTGCCGGTGGTGCGCAAGCGCGCCGCCGAACTGGCGCCGCTGACCGTGGGCGTGCTGCTCGACGAGCGCTTCTCCGAGGACGAGCTGCGCCAGATCATCGCCACGCTCGAGAACCCGGCCTGGCGCAAGTTCCAGGGCGCGGCCAGCGACATGCAGCGGGCGCTGGTGGAACGCCTGGTGGCCGACACCAAAGGGCAGGTCGACCCCAAGCTGCAGGCACTGCAGAAGTCGATGGGCGACCGCCTGCGCGCAGCCGCCCCGGCGCCTGCCGCGGCGCCCGCCCCGGCTCCAGCCCCTGCACCGGCCCCGGCCCCCCGCGCGCCAGCTGCCCGTCCCTGACGCCGATCACGACGGCCCCACGCAGTGAGCAACCCCGCCCCGACCAACAGCCCGGCGCTGCTGGCCCTGCGCGAGCGCATCGACGCGGTCGATCGCGAGTTGCTGGCGCTGCTGAACCAGCGCATGCGGCTGGCACAGGAGGTCGGCGAGATCAAGAAGGCCGAGGGCTCGGTGGTGTTCCGGCCCGAGCGCGAGGCGCAGGTGATCGACGGGCTGAAGGCCGCCAACACCGGCCCGCTGCCGCGGGACAGCGTCGCGCCGATCTGGCGCGAGATCATGAGCGCCAGCCGCTCGCTCGAAACGCCCACGCGCGTGGCCTACCTCGGCCCGGCGGGCACCTTCAGCGAAGAGGCCGCGCTGGGCTACTTCGGCAGCAGCATCCTGCGCGTGCCCTGCGCCAGCTTCGACGAGGTCTTCCACGTCACGGCCACCGGCGCGGCCGACTTCGGCGTGGTGCCGGTGGAGAACAGCACCGAGGGCGTGGTCACGCGCTCGCTCGACCTGTTCCTGCACACGCCGCTGTTCATCATCGGCGAGACGAGCCTGTTCGTCCGCCACAACCTGCTGCGCAAGACCGACTCGATGGCCGGCATCGAGGCCGTGGTCGCGCACCCGCAAGCGCTGGCGCAGTGCCACGCCTGGCTGGGCGCGCACCTGCCGCAGGCCGAGCGCCGCCCGGTGTCCAGCAACGCCGAGGGCGCGCGGCTGGCGGCCGGCAACCCGGCCTTGGCCGCCATCGCCAGCGCACGCGCCGGCAGCGAGTTCGGCCTGCACCTGCTGGCCCCCGCCATCCAGGACGACGCGCACAACCGCACGCGCTTCGCCGTCGTGGCGCACCCGCAGCGCCACCCGGCGCCGGGGCCCAGCGGGCACGACTGCACCAGCCTGGTCGTCAGCGTCAGCAACCGCCCCGGGGCCGTGCACGACATGCTGGTGCCGCTGAAGAAGCACGGCGTGTCGATGAGCCGCTTCGAAAGCCGGCCGGCACGCTCGGGCCAGTGGGAGTACTACTTCTACATCGACGTCGAGGGCCACCCCGACGAGCCCCGCGTGGGGCAGGCGCTGCAGGCGTTGCGCGAGGCCTGCGCCTTCTTCAAGGTGCTGGGCACCTACCCGGTGGACGTGCACTGATGTTCACGCAGCTCGGCGTCATCGGCTGCGGCCTCATGGGCGGCAGTTTTGCCGCGGCCCTGAAGCGGGCTGGGCTGGTCAAGCGCATCGTCGGCTACAGCAAGTCGCCCAGCACCACCGAGCGCGCGAAGAAGCTCGGCGTGATCGACGTCGCGGCCGAATCCGCGCTGCTGGCGGTCAGCGGCTCCGACATCGTGCTCATCGCCGTGCCGGTGGCGGCCACCGAAAGCACCTTCAAGGCCATCCGCCACCTGGTCGAGCCGGGCGTGCTGTTCATGGACGTGGGCAGCACCAAGCGCGACGTCGTCGACGCCGCGCGCCGCGTGCTGCGCGAGCGCGTGGCCTCGTTCGTGCCGGCCCACCCCATCGCCGGCAAGGAGGCCTCGGGCATCCAGAACGCCGATCCCGACCTGTACGCCGGCCGTCAGGTGATCATCACCCCGCTGCCACAGAACCCGCCCGAGCTGGTGCAGAAGGCCACCGACGTGTGGGCCGCGCTGGGCGCCCAGGTGCTGCGCATGACGGCCGAGAACCACGACGCCGCCTTCGCCGCCGTGAGCCACCTGCCGCACCTGCTGGCCTTCGCGTACTTCAGCTCGGTGCTCAACCAGCCCCTGGGCCGCGACTTCCTGGCCCTGGCCGGCCCGGGCTTCCGCGACTTCACGCGCATCGCCGCGTCCAGCCCCGAGATGTGGCGCGACATCCTCGTGGCCAACCGCGAGGAAGTGCTGAAGCAGAGCCAGAGCTTCCGGCGCGCGCTCGACGCGCTGGAGCACGTCATGCGCGAGGGCAATGCCGACGCGCTGGAGGGCCTGATCCGCAGCCCGGCCGAGGCCCGCGCCAACTGGACGCTGGCCGGCCGCCCCTCCGGCGGCGGCGGCGGCCAGACGCGCTACTGACGGCCCTGCGGCGCCGGCGCGCGCCGCCGGCCCCTACCCCGACGCATGTACGACATCCCCTTCCTCGACCTGCCGCCCATCGTGGGGGCTTCGGGCACGGTGCAGCTGCCCGGCTCCAAGAGCATCTCCAACCGCGTGCTGCTGCTCGCCGGCCTGGCCGCGGGCACGACCACCGTGCGCGGCCTGCTCGACAGCGACGACACGCGCGTCATGCTCGACGCGCTGCGCGCGCTGGGCTGCCTGCTCGGCCGAGCCGACGACGGCGCGCTGCGCGTGGGCGGCCTCGGCGGCCGGCTGCAGGTGCACGAGGCCGACCTGTTCCTGGGCAATGCCGGCACGGCCATGCGCCCGCTGGCGGCCACGCTGGCCGTGCTGAGCACGCTGCAGGGTGGCCGCTTCGTGCTGCGCGGCGTGCCGCGCATGCACGAGCGGCCCATCGCCGACCTGGTGGACGCGCTGCGCCCGCTGGGCTGCCGCATCGACGACCTGGGCACGCCCGGCTACCCGCCGCTTTCGCTGCAGGGCACGGCCGGCGGCCGGCTGGCGCTGGACGCGCCCATCCGCGTGCGCGGCGACGTCTCCAGCCAGTTCCTGACCGCGCTGCTGCTGGCGCTGCCGCTGGCCGCGGGCACGCAGGACGTGGCCATCGAGGTCGAGGGCGAGCTGATCAGCAAGCCCTACGTCGAGATCACGCTGAACCTGCTGGCGCGCTTCGGCATCGCGGTGCAGCGCCAGGGCTGGCAGCGCTTCACCATCCCGGCGGGCAGCGCCTACGCCACGCCGGGCGAGATCCACGTCGAGGGCGACGCCTCCTCGGCCAGCTACTTCGTGGCCCTGGGCGCCATCGCGGCGCTCGGCGGCGCGCCGCTGCGCATCGAGGGCGTGGGCGAGGGCTCGATCCAGGGCGACATCCGCTTCGTCGACGCCGCCGAGGCCATGGGCGCGCGCGTCCGGCGCGGCCCGGGCTGGCTCGAGGTGCACCGCGGCCAGTGGCCGCTGCGGCCGATCCGCCTGGACTGCACGCCCATCCCCGACGCCGCGATGACGCTGGCGGTGATGGCCCTGTTCGCCGAAGGCACGAGCCGGCTCGACGGCATCGCCAGCTGGCGCGTGAAGGAGACCGACCGCATCACCGCGATGGCGGCCGAGCTCGGCAAGCTCGGCGCCACCGTGTCCGCGGGCGACGACTTCATCGAGGTCACGCCGCCGGCCGGCGCTTGGCGCGCCGCGGCCATCCACACCTACGACGACCACCGCATGGCGATGTGCCTGTCGCTGGCCGCCTGCCACGCGCTGCTGCCGGGCCGCGCGGGCGACGCGCAGCCCGTGCGCATCCTCGACCCCCGGTGCGTGGCCAAGACTTTCCCCGACTACTTCGAGGCCCTGTTCGACGTGGTCGAGGCCACGGCCGTGCCCGTGATCGCCATCGACGGCCCCACCGCCTCGGGCAAGGGCACGCTGGCCGCCGCGGTGGCCGTGGCGCTGGGCTACGGCCTGCTGGACTCGGGCGCGCTGTACCGCGCCACCGGGCTGGCGGCCGTGGACGCCGGCCTGGACCCCGAGATCCGGCCCGACGACGAGGCCGCGGTGGCGGCCCTGGCCGCGCGGCTGCCGCTGCGCTTCGGCCACGGCGCCGAGGCCGGCCGGACCTGGTTCACCGGGCCGCGCGGCCGCGAGATCACCGACGAGCTGCGCCTGGAAAGCACCGGGCTGCTGGCATCGCGCGTGTCGGCCCTGCCCGCCGTGCGCGCCGCGCTGCACGGCCTGCAGCTGAGCTTCCGCCGCGCCCCGGGCCTGGTGGCCGACGGCCGCGACATGGGCACCGTGGTCTTCCCCGACGCCGAGCTCAAGGTGTTCCTGACGGCCAGCGCCGAACAGCGCGCGCAAAGGCGCCATAAACAGTTGATTTCAAAGGGGATTCCCGCTAGCATCGGCGCCCTTCGAGCGGACCTGGAAGCCCGCGACCGGCGCGACAGCAGCCGGTCCGTGTCGCCCCTGAAGCCCGCCGAAGACGCGCAGCGGCTCGACAACTCCGGCCTCGGCATCGACGAATCGGTGCAGCAGGTCCTGGCGTGGTGGCAGGCGCGTCGCCCGTTCCCCTGATGTCGTTCCGTTAAGCCCCTGCCCGCCTCCCGCCGTGGCCGTCAGGCCCAGTCTCCAAGACCGGGCGAGCAGGATCCGATCCACCCAACCCCGCGGCATCCCGCCGCACGCACCCCGGCTCTGCACCCAACTCCTCCGGGAACCCAGGAAACCCATGCCCGTCACCACCACCGTCACCGCCAAGGGCGGCTTCGACGCCTTCGCCTCGCTGTTCGAGGAATCGCTCAAGAGCAACGACATGCGCGTCGGAGAGGTCATCTCCGCCGAAGTCGTGCGCATCGACTTCAACCACGTCGTCGTCAACGCGGGCCTCAAGAGCGAGAGCTACGTTCCCATCGAGGAATTCAAGAACGACCAGGGCGAACTCGAGGTCCAGGTCGGCGACTTCGTCTCGGTCGCCATCGACGCCGTCGAGAACGGCTACGGCGACACCATCCTCAGCCGCGACAAGGCCAAGCGCCTGGCCTCGTGGATGAGCCTCGAGAACGCGCTGGAAAGCGGCGAGTTCGTCACCGGCACCGTCAGCGGCAAGGTCAAGGGCGGCCTCACGGTGCTGGTCAACGGCATCCGCGCCTTCCTGCCCGGCAGCCTGCTCGACACGCGGCCCGTGAAGGACATGTCGCCGTTCGAGGGCAAGACCATGGAGTTCAAGGTCATCAAGCTCGACCGCAAGCGCAACAACGTCGTGCTGTCGCGCCGTGCCGTGGTCGAGGCCTCGATGGGCGAGGAGCGCGCCAAGCTGCTGGAGACGCTGACCGAAGGCGCCATCGTGCACGGCGTGGTCAAGAACATCACCGAGTACGGCGCGTTCGTCGACCTCGGCGGCATCGACGGCCTGCTGCACATCACCGACATGGCCTGGCGCCGCGTGCGCCACCCGTCCGAGGTGGTCACCGTGGGCCAGGAGCTCACGGCCAAGGTGCTGAAGTTCGACGCCGAGAAGAACCGCGTCAGCCTGGGCATCAAGCAGCTCGGCGACGACCCCTGGCACGGCGTGTCGCGCCGCTACCCGAACGGCACGCGCCTGTTCGGCAAGATCACGAACATCGCCGATTACGGTGCGTTCGTCGAGATCGAGCCGGGCATCGAGGGCCTGGTGCACGTCTCCGAGATGGACTGGACGAACAAGAACGTCGCCCCCGCCAAGGTCGTGAGCCTGGGCGAGGAGGTCGAGGTCATGGTCCTCGAGATCGACGAGGACAAGCGCCGCATCAGCCTGGGCATGAAGCAGTGCAAGGCCAACCCCTGGGAAGAGTTCAGCGCCACCGTCAAGCGCGGCGACAAGGTCAAGGGCCCGGTCAAGAGCATCACCGACTTCGGCGTGTTCATCGGCCTGTCGGCCGGCATCGACGGCCTGGTGCACCTGTCCGACCTGTCGTGGAACGAGCCGGGCGAGAGCGCGGTGCGCAACTACAAGAAGGGCCAGGAGGTCGAGGCCATCGTGCTGGCGGTCGACGTCGAGCGCGAGCGCATCAGCCTGGGCATCAAGCAGCTCGACGTGGATCCGTTCACCAGCTTCACCACGCTCAACGACCGCGGCGCGGTCGTCACGGGCAAGGTCAAGTCGGTCGATCCGCGTGGCGCCGAGATCCAGCTCAACGACGACGTCACCGGCTACCTGCGCGCCTCGGAGATCAGCTCCGACCGCGTGGAAGACGCGCGCAACGTGCTCAAGGAAGGCGACGAGGTCACGGTGATGGTGATCAACGTCGACCGCAAGATGCGCAGCATTCAGCTCAGCATCAAGGCCAAGGACAACGCCGATGCCCAGCAGGGCATGCAGGCGCTGCGCCAGAGCAGCGAGCGCGAGAACGCCGGCACCACGAGCCTGGGCGCCCTGCTGCGCGCCAAGCTCGACAAGGGCAACGAGTAATCTGAGCCCCGGGCCCGGCCGCGGGGGCGACCCTGCGGCCGGGCCCTTGTCCCTTATCCCATCCGATGCCGAGCCCGCAGCACCGCCGATGACCCGCTCCGATCTCGTCACCCGTCTGGCCGAACGCTTCTCGCAGCTGACGCAGCGCGACACCGAGTTCGCCATCAAGACCATCCTGGACGCGATGAGCGACGCGCTCGCGCGCGGCCACCGCATCGAGATCCGCGGCTTCGGCAGCTTCAGCATCAACCGCCGGCCGCCGCGCATGGGCCGCAACCCGCGCAGCGGCGAGCAGGTGCTGATCCCCGAGAAGCTGGTACCGCACTTCAAGCCCGGCAAGGCGCTTCGCGAGGCCGTCGACGCCCGCGACGCCCGCGACGCCGCGAGCGACGCCGCAAGCGACACTGCGGGCGACCCGCGCTGAGCCGCGCCGCGGCGGCTGCCTAGAATCGGCGCGCGATGCGCGTCTTCGTCTGGCTCGTCAGGGCCTTCATCTTCTTCACGCTGTTCGCCTTCGCGTTGAACAACCAGCAGCCGGTCACGGTGAACTGGTTCTTCGGCGCGAACTGGCAGGCGCCCATGGTCATCGTGATGCTCGCCGTCTTCGGCGCCGGCGCCGCGCTGGGTGTGCTGGCGATGCTGCCGGGCGCCTGGCAGCGCTGGCGCCGCCACCGTCGCCGCGCCGCGGCCGCGACGGCACCCGCCAGCGTGCAGCCCACGCTCGCGCCCTCGGGCTTCGGCCCCGAGCGGCCCCCGCGCGCGGGCCTCTGACACCGCCCCTGCCGCGCATGGACATCGAACCCGCCTGGTTCCTGATCGGCCTGCCCGTGGCCTTCGCGCTGGGCTGGCTGGCCTCCAGGCTCGACCTGCGGCAGCTGCGGCGCGAGCGCGACGACTCGCCGCGCACCTACTTCAAGGGCCTGAACCTGCTGCTCAACGAGCAGCAGGACCAGGCCATCGACGCCTTCATCGAGGCGGTGCAGAACGACCCCGACACCACCGACCTGCACTTCGCGCTGGGCAGCCTGTTCCGGCGCCGCGGCGAGGTTGACCGCGCCGTGCGCGTGCACGAGCACCTGGCCGGTCGCGGCGACCTGAGCCCGGCGGTGCGCACGCGCGCCCAGCGCGCGCTGGCGCAGGACTTCATGAAGGCCGGCCTGTTCGACCGCGCCGAGGACGCCTGGACGGCGTTGGTGGGCAGTTCCTACGACGCCGAGGCGCAACTGGCGCTGCTGAGCCTGTACGAGCGCTCGCGCGGCTGGGAGCAGGCGGCGCAGGTGGCGCGCCGACTCGAGGGCAGCGGCCAGGGCAGCTTCGCCAGCCGCATCGCGCACTACGAGTGCGAGCGTGCCGAGGAGCTCGACGCCGCCGGCCGCCCCGACGAGGCCGCCGCGGCGCTGGCCCGCGCGCAGGCTGCCGCGCCCACCTCGCCCCGGCACTGGGTGCTGGCTGGCCAGCGCCTGCAGCGCCAGGGCGATGCCGCCGGCGCCCTGCGCGCCTGGGACACCCTGCGCGCGCATCACGGCGCCGCCTTCCTGCTGGTGGCCGGCGACTATGCCGCCTGCGCCCGCGCCATCGGCACCGTCGACGCCGCCCGCGAGGTGTTGCTGCAGGCCCTGGCCGCGCAGCCCGGCGTGGAGCTGCTGCAGGCGCTGGAGACGCTGGACGCCGGCCGGCCCGCGGCCGAGCGCGTGCCGCGCATCGTGGCCCACCTGCGCGCACACCCCACCCTGTCGGCGGCGCAGCTGCTGCTGCCCTTCGCGACGGCGCCCGCGGCCGCCGACGACCCCTCGCCGCCCGCGCTGGACGCCGAGGCCCGTGCCGCGCTGAGCGAGGCCGTGGCGCGCGCCGCGCGGCCGCTGCAGCGCTACCGCTGCGCGGGCTGCGGCTTCGAGGCGCAGCGCCACTTCTGGCAGTGCCCGGGCTGCCTGGCCTGGGACAGCTACCCGCCGCAACGCAACGACCTGTCCTGAACGGGCCGCCCGCCGGCCATGCCGGCGTGCCGGGTTCTAGACGGCGAAGTGCTCCAGCAGCAGCGTCAGCACCTCGTTGCGCTGCGGCACCTGGCCCTTGCCGCCGATGCTGGCAACGCGGCCCTGGCCGGTGATGGCGGCCAGGCCCGGGTCGTGGTCGCAGTAGATGCCCAGGGTGGGCCGGCCCAGGGCCGCGGCCAGGTGCGTGAAGCCGGTGTCCAGGCCCACCACCTGCCGGGCGCCGGCCAGCACGCCGGCCATGTCACCCACGCTCAGGAACGGGGGCACGTCGCCGTCGCAGTCGGCGGCGATGCGCTCGGCCAGGGTCTGCTCGTCGGGGCGGCCCCACAGCACGAGCGGCTGCCAGCCCTTGCTGGCCAGGCGCTTGCCCACGGCCCCCCAGTGGCGCTCGGGCCAGAGCTTGCTGGCGCGGCTGGCGTTGGGGATGAGCACGGCGTAGGCGTTGCGCGGCTTCCAGCTGGGCTCGGGCGCCCGCAGGCCGAACACGGGCACCGCCGTCGGCGGCATGACGTTCAGGTGTGCGGCGGCGAGCAGGCGGTTGCGCTGCACGGCCTGCAGGTCGCGGGGCACGGCGACGCCGCGCCAGTACAGCGCGGCCGCCAGCGGCTCGCGGGCGCTGCCTCGGTCGTAGCCCACCACGGGGCCGCGCGCCTGTCGCGCCCACAGCGCGCTCTTCAGCAGGCCCTGCAGGTCGAGCACCATGTCGTAGGGCTCGCGCTGCAGCTCCTGGCGCAGCGCGCCGATGGCCCGCCAGGTGGCGCGGCTGAACAGCTGGTGGCGCCACTTGCGCCAGGCCATGGGGATGACCCGGCGCACGCCGGGGTGCATCTGCGGGATGGCGGCGAACGGCGCCTCCACGAGCCAGTCGATCTGCGCCTGCGGGAAGTGCGCCAGGATGTCGGCCACCACGGGCATGGCATGCACCACGTCGCCCATGGACGAGGTCTTGACGATCAGGATGCGGGGCGCGGGGGTCACGGGCTGCTGCTGGGGCATCAGGGCTGCCGCTGGCGTTCCTTGACGAGCTCGGGGTTGAAGTCCGGATCGTTGTACATCTTGAACTGCCGGTAGACCTTGAAAAACGCCTTGCCGGCGGCCGTTTCCGCCAGCAGCGCGTCGAGGCAGCCGGCCAGGTCGGCGCGCTGCTGCGCCAGGCGCTCCCACTTCTGGCGGCTGCCGGCGCGGTGGGCCTCGTCGACGTCGCCTCGCCGCGTCTGCTCGGCCATGGCCTGCAGCTTCAGCGACAGGATCGACAGGCGGTCGATCATGCTGCCGGCCGTCTCGCTGTTCAGCCGCGCGCCGGCGGCCACCTGGGCCAGCGGGGCCTGGCTGCGTGCCGCCGCCTCGTCGACCACGCCCAGCGCCAGCAGCAGCAGCTCGTCCACCCGCTCGGTGGCGTCGTTGCGCGCCTGGTTGTAGCGGTCGATGGCGCGCTTGTTGGCGGCGATCTCGGCGTCGGCCACCGTGGTGCGGCGCGCCAGGTCTTCCTCGGCCCAGAGCAGGCAGTTGTTGCGGTGGTTGGCCTGGATCCATTGCCACAGCCCGGGCGCCGGCGGCGCCGGCTCGGCCCCGGGCCAGCCCGCGGTGGCGAGCAGGCGGTCGTGGAAGGCAGTGACGTCGGCGGCGGCGATCGGTACGGGGGCGGTCATGCGGCGGGCCCGGGGCGCCGGGCAGAATGGCCGCGGATTATCCCCAGCGCCGACCATGCCCTCTCTCCCTAAGCCGTACGACACCGCCACGCCTGCCGCGCGGCCGCTGATCGTGCGCCTGCGCAACTGGGTGGGCGACGTCACCCTGGCCCTGCCCATGCTGCAGCGCGTGGCGGCGGCGGGCTACGCCCCGGTGCTGGTGGGCAAGGGCTGGGCGCGCGACCTGCTGGCCGGCACCGGCTGGCCCGTGCACGGCCTGCCCAAGACCACCGGCGAGCGCGTGGCGCTGCTGAAGCGGCTGCGCGACGAGGCCAGCGCCGCCGACGCCGGCTTCCGTCGCGCACCCGTGCAGGCGCTGTGCCTGCCGGACTCCTTCTCGAGCGCGCTGGAGTTCCGCCTGGCCGGTCTGCGCGCGCTGGGCCACGCCTGGGAAGGCCGGCGGCTGCTGCTGGGCCGTGCCGTCCAGCGGCCGCGCGCCCTGCACGAGCTCGACGTGTACTGGCGGCTCGGCCAGGCCCTGCTGGGCACCGACGAGCCGGCCCCGGCCGGGGCGCAGCTGCAGCCCACCGCCGATCAGCAGCGCGAGGCCGCCGCGCTGCTGGCCGCACACGGCCTGCCCGAGCCGGTGGTCGTGATCTGCCCCTTCTCGGGCGGCAGCTGGAACGGCGAGTCGAAGAACTGGCCGGGCTTCGCCGCGTTCGCGGCCCGGGAGCTGCCGAGCCTGGGCCTGCCGGTGGTGCTGTGCCCCGGCCCGGGCGAGGAGGAGCGCATCGCCCGCGAGCACTACCCCGGCGCGCGGCTGCTGCCCGGCGTGAACCTGGGTGTGTACGCCGCGCTGCTGGCGCGCGCGGCGGCCATGGTGTCCAACGACACCGGCCCGGCGCACATGGCCGCCGCGGTGGGCGCGCCGCTGGTCAGCGTGATGGGCCCCAGCGACCCCGCGCTGTGGCGCCCGCGCGGGCCCGCCGCGCGCGTGGCGGTGCTCGGCGGCCAGGGCCGCTGGCCCACGGCCACCGAGGTGCTGGCCGCCGTGCGCGAGGCCGTCGCCCGGCCGCGCTGAGCGGCCGGTCCAGCCCCCGCCTGGGGGATGGCTCGCCACCCCCGTCCGCGGCTCCCCCGGCGGGCACCGCCGCGAGGGAATGACCGGCCGGGGCCGGCTTCGAAGAATGCCTTCCATCCCGACGCCGACAGGCCCACGCGGCCCGCGGGGCGGGAGACCGAAGCCCCTCAACCCGATCGACCGATCGCCACCCTCAGGAGAACCGCCATGATCCGCAACCTCATCACCGCCATCGCCGCCACCCTTGCGCTGTGCGCCCCGCTGCTGGCGCAGGCCACCGACGTCAACCGCGCCTCGCAGGCCGAGCTCGAGTCCGTCAAGGGCATCGGGCCGGGCCTGTCGGGCAAGATCCTCAAGGCCCGCGAGACCGGCGCCTTCAAGAACTGGGCCGACTTCGTGGAGCGCGTCGGCGGCGTGGGCGCCGGCAGCGCCGTCAAGCTCTCGGCCAACGGCCTGACGGTGGGCGGCGCGGCCTTCGACGCGCAGGCGCTGCCGCCCAAGCCCGAGAAGGCCGCCCGGCCGGCCAAGGCCGACAAGCCCGCGAAGGGCGACAAGGGCGAGAAGGCCTGAGCGGGCCTGCCGCCACGGCCCCCTGGCGCCCGCGGGGCGTCAGGGCAGCTCGATGTCCGGCCCGCCGCGGGGCGCGCGGGCCGGCGCCACGTCCCAGCCGAAGAAGCGCAGCACCTCGTCCCGGCGGGCCATCGTGTCGGCCTCGCCCAGCGCCATCAGCTCGCGCGTGAAGGGCGCCTCGAACAGCAGGTAGCTGGCCAGCGCCGCGCCCTGCACCCCCGCCGCGCCCGCGGCCGGCGCGCCACCGGCGCCCACGCCCACTCCGCGCAGCAGCGAGCGCACCGGCAGCGGCAGCGCGTGCAGGTGGCGCGCCGCCATGTCGTCGATGCGCTGGCTGGGCGAGATCACCAGCGCCTCCAGCGGCCGCAGCTCGGTGTCGGCCAGGGCCGACTCGGGCAGCAGCGCCAGCGTGCGGTTGATGCGCCGCATGCGCTCGACATCCACCGCCAGCGCGTCCAGGAAGATGCTCGACATGGCGTGGCCCGCGATCTGCGCCAGGTTCGGGTAGCCGCCGGCCGGCACCACGCGGCCGGCGGGCTCCTGCATGCGGCCGGCACCGATGATGACCAGCCGCTGCGCGCCCAGGTGAATGGCCGGCGACAGCGGCGCCGTCTGCCGCATGGAGCCGTCGCCGAACCAGCCGGCCTGCCCCGCGGGCTGCAGGTTCACCGACGGAAACACGAACGGGATGGCCGAGCTCGCCAGCAGGTGCTCGTGGCCGATGCGATGCGCCACCGCCAGGCGCTGCGAGCGCTGCCAGGGCGCCACGGGCGCGGCGCTGTCGTAGAAGGTGACGTGCTCGCCCGTGGTGTAGCTCGAGGCTGTCACCGCCCAGGCGTGCAGGTGGCGCCCGGCCAGCAGCATGGGCACGCGCTCCAGCGGCACCAGGCGCTGCAGCAGCCCGGCCAGCGGGCGGTTGTCCAGCAGCGACCGCGGCCGGGCACGGCGCCAGCGGGCGACGAGCCAGCCCACCGAGAGCATGGTGAGCCACTGTGCGCCCGAGCGGATGACGCCCAGCGAGTCGGCCCGGTACACCTGCTCGGCGGCGAAGTCCTGCCAGACCTTGGACAGCGCCTCCACGGCGCCCTCGAAGCGGTCGGCGTTCGCGGCCAGCGCCGCGGCGTTGATGGCACCGGCCGAGGTGCCGACGATGATGCCGAAGGGGTTGTGCAGCCGCGCCCGCGGCCCGAGCGCGCCGCGGCGGAGGCTGGACAGCGCCCGCAGCACGCCCACCTGGTAGGCGGCGCGGGCACCGCCGCCGCTCAACACCAGGGCGGTCAGCGGGGTTTCGTGCATGGGCTCGACGATAGCGCCGGACCGGGTGCGAGGGCCCGCCGCGCCGCGCCGGCCACCGCGCGGGCGCTCACTCGTAGACGACCTGCGCCGCGCCGCCGTGCGCGATGCTGCGCCAGCGGCCCAGGGCCTCGTCGCAGGGCCAGAAGCGCGCCTCGTCGCCGAGGTCGATCTCGCCCACGGCGCCCGGGCGCTGCAGCTTCAGGCGGATCGCCAGGCCCTGCAGCAGTTCGCCGTGCTCCGTCTCCTCGCGGCGGGCGGGCCACAGCTTCAGCACGTCGGCCACCGGTGGCAGGCCGCCGTTCAGCGCCACCGCCAGGTGCTTGCCGAAGCGGGCCCGCGCGGCCGGCAGGTCCCAGGCCTGCGTCACGTTCAGGCGGAGGCCGCCGCTGAAGCGGTCGGGCTGCACCTTGCCCTGCACCACCAGCAGCCGGTCTTCGGCGGCCCAGTCGCGGCGGGTCTCGAACAGCTCGTCGGGAGCCACGGCCTCGATGCTCTCGCTGCCGTCGTCGAGCCGGAAGATCAGCACGCGGCCGCGCTGCCCGTTGACGCTGCGCGGGTCGGTCACGATGCCGGCCAGCAGCTGCGGCTCGCGGCTGTCCACCAGGTTGGCGATGGGCGTCTTCGCGAAGCGCCGCACCTCGTCGGCGAAGGCCTCGAACAGGTGGCCGCTGAGGTAGAAGCCCACCGCCGTCTTCTCCTGCACGAGCTTCTCGTGCAGCGTCCAGGGCGGCACGGCGGCCAGGGCCGGCTCCTGCGTGCTCGAGCCGTGCGCGTCGCCACCGTCGAAGTCGAACAGCCCGCCCTGTAGCGCGTTGGCCTGCTGCGTGTCGGCCCAGTCGAAGGCCAGGCCCACGCTGGACAGCGCGGCGGCGCGGTCGGGGTGCAGCGCATCAAACGCGCCGGCCTTGACCAGCGCCTCCACCGCGCGCTTGTTGACGGCCTTGCGGTCGACGCGCGCGCAGAAGTCGAACAGGCTGCGGAACGGGCCGCCGCCCTCTCCCGCGCGGCCCTCGCGCGCCGCGACGATGGCCTCGATGGCGCCGGCCCCCGTGCCCTTGACGGCCGCCAGCCCGTAGCGCACCACGTCGTCGGCCACCGGCTCGAAGCGCGCCGTGCCGCGGTTGATGCACGGCGGCTCGAAGCGGATGCCGGCCAGCAGCGCGTCGGCCAGCAGCACCTTCAGCTTGTCGGTGTTGTCGGCCTCGATCGTCATGTTCGCGGCGTAGAACTCGGCCGCGCAGTGCACCTTGATCCAGGCCGTGTGGTAGGCCAGCAGCGAGTAGGCCGCGGCGTGGCTCTTGTTGAAGCCGTAGCCCGCGAACTTCTCCATCAGGTCGAAGACCTCGTCGGCCTTGGCCTCGTCGATGCCCTGGGCCTGCGCGCCCTCGCGGAAGGTGACGCGCTGCTTGGCCATCTCCTCGGGCTTCTTCTTGCCCATGGCGCGGCGCAGCAGGTCGGCGCCGCCCAGCGAGTAGCCGCCCAGCACCTGCGCGGCCTGCATCACCTGTTCCTGGTAGACGAAGATGCCGTAGGTCTCGGCCAGCACGGGCTCCAGCAGCGGGTGCGGGTACTCGATGGACTCCTTGCCGTTCTTGCGCGCGCAGAAGCTCGGGATGTTCTCCATCGGGCCCGGGCGGAACATCGCGTTGAGCGCGATCAGGTCCTCCAGCCGGGCGGGCCGGGCCTCGCGCAGCATGCCCTGCATGCCGCGGCTTTCGAACTGGAACACGGCCTCGGTGCGGCCCTCGCTGAACAGGCGGTAGACCTGCGGGTCGTCCAGCGGCAGCGCCTCGTAGTTGAAGTCGGCACGGTTCGGTCGCCGCGCGCGGATGAAGTCCTTGGCCAGCTCCAGGATCGTCAGCGTGGCCAGGCCCAGGAAGTCGAACTTCACCAGGCCGATGGCCTCGACGTCGTCCTTGTCGTACTGGCTGACCGCGCTGTCGCTGCCCGGCTGCTGGTACAGCGGGCAGAAGTCGGTGATGCGGCCCGGCGCGATCAGCACGCCGCCGGCGTGCATGCCCACGTTGCGCACCAGGCCCTCCACGCGCACCGCCAGGCTCAGCAGCTCGGCCACCTCCTCCTCGGCCTTCTCGCGCTGCTCGAGCTCGGGCACCTCCTCGCGCACGTAGATGACGCCGCCGTCCTTCTGCGCCGGGTCGTCGGGCAGGCGGGCCAGCGTGTAGGTCTTGCCGGGCAGCCCGGGCACCAGCTTGGCCACGCTGTCGACGTGGCCGTAGCCCATGCCCAGCACGCGGCCCACGTCGCGCAGCGCGGCCTTGGCCGCCAGCGTGCCGAAGGTGGCGATCTGGCTCACGGCCTCGCGGCCGTACTTGTCCTTCACGTACTCGATAACGCGGTCGCGGTTGGCCTGGCAGAAGTCGATGTCGAAGTCGGGCATCGACACGCGCTCGGGGTTCAGGAAGCGCTCGAACAGCAGCTGGTACTGCAGCGGGTCGAGGTCGGTGATGAAGAGGGCGTAGGCCACCAGCGAGCCCGCGCCCGAGCCGCGGCCCGGGCCCACCGGACAGCCGTGCTCCTTGGCCCAGACGATGAAGTCCGAGACGATGAGGAAGTAGCCCGGGAAGCCCATCTTCACGATGGTGGACAGCTCGAACTCCAGCCGCTCCACGTAGCGCGGCCGCTCGGCCTGCCGGCGCGCGGGGTCGGGGTACAGGGCGGCCAGGCGCCGCTCCAGGCCCTCGTGGCTGGCCTGGCGGAAGTAGGCCTCCAGCGGCAGCGGCGCACCGTCGACCACGGGCGTGGGGAAGTCCGGCAGCTGCGGCTTGCCCAGCACCAGCGTGAGGTTGCAGCGCTGCGCGATGACCTCGGTGTGCGCGATGGCGCTGGGCAGGTCGGCGAAGCGCTCGCGCATCTGCGCCTGCGTCTGGAAGTGCTGCTCGCGCGTGAAGCGCTTGACGCGCCGCGGGTTGGCCAGCGTCTCGCCCTCGGCGATGCACACGCGCGCCTCGTGGGCGTCGAAGTCGTCGGCCTCGAGGAACTGCACCGGGTGCGTGGCCACCACCGGCAGCTGCAGCCGCGCGGCCAGCGGCACGGCGGCGCGCACGTGGGCCTCGTTGGTGGGCAGGCCGGCGCGCTGCAGCTCGATGAAGAAGCGGCCCGGGAACAGCTCTGCCAGCCGCTGTGCCAGCTGCGCGGCGCGCTCGGCCTCGCCGGCCAGCAGGGCCTGCCCCACCGGCCCACCGTCGGCACCCGACAGCACGATCAGGCCCGCGCCGCGCTCGGCCAGCCACGCCCACTTCAGCAGCGCCTGGTTGCGCTGCACGTTGCCCACCCAGGCGCGCGCCAGCAGCTCGCACAAGTTCAGGTAGCCCGTTCGGTCCTGCACCAGCAGCAGCAGCCGGGCCGCGGGCTTGTCGGGGCCGGCAGCGTGTTCCAGCCACACGTCGGCGCCCAGCAGCGGCTTCACCCCCTGGCCGCGGCAGGCGTTGTAGAACTTGACGGCGCCGAACAGGTTGCCCAGGTCGGTGATGGCGCAGGCGCCCTGCCCGTCGGCCCGCGCCGCGGCGGCCAGCGCGTCGATGCGCAGCATGCCGTCGACAACGGAGTACTCGGTGTGGGTGCGCAGGTGGACGAAGTTCATGCCGGGCATGCTAACAACCGCCCCTGGCCGGCCGGCGGCCCGCGGGGCCGCCGGCCCCGGCCCCCCTCAGCCGGCCAGCGTGGCCGGGTCGAGGTTGGCGCCACAGATCACCAGCGCGACGCGCTCACCCGGCCGGGGCAGCACCAGGCCGGCCTGCAGCGCCGCCAGCGGCAGTGCCGCGGCGGGCTCCACGGCCAGGCGCAGCTCGGCCCACAGCGCGCGCTGCGCGGCGGCGATGGCGGCGTCGGGCACCAGGTGGCTGGCCACGCCGTGGCGCCGCACCAGGCCCCAGGCGATGCCGCCGATGCGGCGGGCACCCAGCGCGTCGGCCGCCAGCCCGCCCACGGCCACGTCCACCGGCTCGCCGGCGGCCAGCGCCGCGTGCAGCGTGGGCGAGCCCACGGGCTCCAGCGCGTCGACGCGGCAGCGGCCGCCCCACTGCGCCAGCAGGCCGCCCAGCAGCCCGCCGCCGCCGACGCTGACCAGCACGCGGTCGGGCAGGCCGGCATCGGCCTCGACCTCGGCGGCCAGCGTGCCGGCGCCGGCCACGACCTCGGGCTGGTCGTAGGCGTGCAGCAGCAGCGCGCCGGTCTCGCGCTGGCGCGCCAGGCTGGCGGCCAGCGCGTCGGCGTAGGCCGCGCCGCCCACCACCAGCACCGCGCCGCGCGCGCGCAGCGCGGCGCGCTTGGCCTCGCTGGCCAGCTCGGGCACGAAGACCTCGCAGCGCACCCCCAGCGCCTGCCCCGCGGTGGCCGCGGCGATGCCGGCGTTGCCGCCGGAGGCGATCACCACGCCGGCGGCCGGCACCGGCTGCGCGCGCAGGCGGTTGAACATGCCGCGGGCCTTGAAGCTGCCGCCGCGCTGCAGCTGCTCGAGCTTGAGCCACAGCTCGGCGTCGAGGCCCAGGCCCACCGAGCGGGCGTGCAGCCGGATCAGGGGCGTGCGGCGGATGTCGGCGGCGATGCGGCCCGCGGCGGTGGCGACGTCGGTCGGGTCAGGCAGGGTGTCCATGCGGGGCGATGCTAGTCGGCGCGCGCGGCCGCCCCAAAACCGGCCCGCCGACGATAGAGTCGCCGCCATGACGCCCAACCAGCCCTCCGAAGACGCCCTCGCCTGGGCCCAGCGCCTGGTGCGCATGGACACCCGCAGCGACCAGAGCAACCTGCCGCTCATCGAGTGCATCGCCGACCACCTGCGCGCCCTGCACGTGCCGCTGCGCCTGACCTGGGACGACGAGCGCCGCAAGGCCAACCTCTTCGCCACGCTGGGCCCGGCCAAGGCCGGCGGGCTGGTGTTGTCGGGCCACACCGACACCGTGCCCTGGGACGGCCAGGACTGGCACGTCGACCCGCTGGGCGCGGAACTGCGCGACGGCCGCCTGTACGGCCGCGGCAGCGCCGACATGAAGGGCTGGATCGGCCTGGTGGTGGCGCAGGCCCGCGGCTGGCTGGAGGCCGACCTGCCGCACCCCATCCACTTCGCCTTCAGCTACGACGAGGAGACCGGCGGCTTCGGCGCCCTCAACCTGGTGGCCGACCTGCGCGAAGCCGGCATCGCCCCGGCGATGTGCGTGGTGGGCGAACCCACGCTGATGGTGCCGGCGCTGGCGCACAAGGGCGTGCACCGCTGGCGCTGCCGCGTGCACGGGAAGGCGGCGCACTCGTCGCTGACGCCGCAGTCGGTGAACGCGGTGGAGGCCGCGGCGCGCCTGGTGGCCACCATCGCCGACCTGGCCGACGAGCTGCGCGAGCACGGCGCGCGCCACGAGGGCTTCGACGTGCCCTACACCACGGCCGCGGTCTGCCGCCTGGAGGGCGGCGTGGCCGACAACATCGTGCCCGAGCTGGCGCGCGTGCACTACGAGTTCCGCGACCTGCCCGGCCTGCCCCCGGGCGCCGACGCCGAGGCGCTGCAGGCCCGCGTCGAGCAGCGCGCCCGGGCGCTGGAGCCCGCGATGCAGGCCGTGGACCCGGCCAGCGGTTTCCGCTTCGAGCGCTTCGCGTCGATGCCGGCCTTCAGCTCGGCGCCGGATGAGCCGGCCGTGCGGCTGGCGCAGCGCCTGGCGGCCAGCCGCCAGACCACGCTGGTGGCCTTCGGCACCGAGGCCGGCCTGTTCCAGCGCGCGGGCATGAGCACCGTGGTGTGCGGCCCCGGCAGCATCGGTCAGGCCCACCAGGCGGACGAGTACGTGAGCCTGGAGCAGCTGGCGCGGGCCGAGGCCTTCCTGGGCGGCATCGCCGCCGCGCCGGAGTTCCGCGAGCGCGGGTGAGCGTGAAGAAGCGGGTGGCCGCCTTCAGCGCGCCGCCAGCAACTGCAGCGCCGTGCGGTGCACCAGCGCGCGCCGCACCACCAGCAGCGGCACGAAGGCGGCCAGCGCGCCGCCCAGCACCAGCAGGAAGGGCGCGTCGCGCAGCGGCTCCAGGAAGATGCCGGCCACCACCGCCAGCACGCCCAGCGTCACGCCCCAGGCCCACAGCATGGGCGGCTGCGTGGTGACGCGCTCGGCCGCGTCTTCCACCAGGCGCGCCTTGTCGCGCGGCTCCAGCGCCTGCAGCTCACGGAACTCGTACCAGGGCAGCACGAAGCAGGGATCGAGGGGCGAACGCATGGCGGGGATCCTCCGGTGCCGGCGAGTATCGCGCGCCAAGCGGGCGCTGAGACCCTGCGCCAGGTCAAGGTCAGCAGGCACCGCCCGCGCCACGATGGCGACATGAACACCCCGACCCGCATCGCCCTTGCCCTGGTCGCCGCAGCCCTGGCCGGCTGCGCCGTGCAGTGGCGCAACACCGAGCCCGCGCGCGATGTCGCCCGGGCCGCCGAGCCGCCCGGCTCGGCCTACGGCGGCTGGCGCGTGTACCAGCAGCGCTGCGCCGCCTGCCACGGCACGGCCGCCGACGGGGGCGGCGGCGCGCCGAACCTGCTGCTGCGCATGCAGGGGCTGGGGCCGCAGCGCTTCGTCGACCTGGTGTTGCGCCGCTACGAGGCCGACATGCTGCCGCCCGGCCAGGGCACGCCGCGCGAGGCCCTGGTCGACGACGTCGTCGAACGCCGCCGCGGCACGCTGGCCATGCCGGCGTGGCAGGGCGAGCCGGGGGTCGACGCCCACGTGATGGACCTGTACGCCTACCTCGTGGCGCGGTCGGAGGGGCGGCTGGGGGCCGGGCGGCCGCCTGAGCGCTGAGCCCGGCGCCGCGCGGCGGCGCCAATCTCTCGCTGCACACCCGCGATGGCCCGAACTGGCGGGCCGGCGGGGCCCTGATCGCCGCATCGGGAACGCGGCGCTGACCCTAGTCTCATCCCGTCGCAACACGAACGGGATCGATCCATGGGGACCTACACCACCCTCGAGGCCTGCCGCTTGGGTGGGCAGCGCCACCTGATTCCGGTGCTCGACCTGGGCGAGCAGAGCCTGACCGGCGTCTTCCCGCGGCATGCCGACGAACCGGTCACCCGAGGGCCGCTGCAACTGGTGTGGGCGCCGGACAGCGGCCTGCTTCAGCTGGCGCACTCCTACGACCCTCAGGAGATGTACGGCGACAACTACGGCTACCGATCGGGCCTGAACGGCTCGATGGTGCAGCACCTGGCCGACAAGGTGCGGTGGCTGGAGCGGCTGGTGAAGCCTCGCCCCGACGAACTGGTGGTCGACATCGGCAGCAACGACGGCACGACGCTGAAGTCGTACTCGTCGCCAGGCCTGCTGCGTGTGGGCATCGACCCCACCGGGGCCAAGTTCCGGGAGTACTACCCCCCGGAGGTGCAACTGGTGCCCGACTTCTTCTCGGCCGACGCCCTGCGGCGCGTGACCCGTCGCGATGCGCGCATCGTGACCTCGATCGCGATGCTCTACGACCTGGAGTCGCCGATCAGCTTCGCCCGCGAGGTGGCGTCGATCCTGGCCCGGGACGGCGTCTGGCACTTCGAGCAGAGCTACATGCCTTCGATGCTCCGCACCAACTCCTACGACACGATCTGCCACGAGCACCTGGAGTACTACACGCTGGCGACCATCGAACGCATGCTCGATGCAGCCGACATGAAGGTCGTCGACGTCGTCACCAACGGCGTCAACGGCGGCAGCTTCGCCGTCACGGCCACCCACCGCGCCTCGCAGCAGTTCCCCGCGAACCGCGCCGTGATCGACTGGCTGCTGCACCAGGAAGACCGCATGGGCCTGAACACCCCGCGGCCCTACCGCGAGTTCGAGGAGCGCGTGTTCCGCCACCGGCAGGACCTGCAGCGCCTGGTGCGCTCGCTCAACGACTCGGGCCGCAAGGTGCTGGGTTATGGCGCCTCGACCAAGGGCAACGTGCTGTTGCAGTTCTGCGGATTCACCCGGCAGGACATCCCGGCCATCGCCGAAGTCAACCCCGACAAGTTCGGCCGACTGACGCCGGGCTCGCACATCCCCATCATCTCGGAGGCCGAGGCGCGGGCCCAGCAGCCCGACTACCTGCTCGTGTTGCCCTGGCACTTCAAGGCCGGTATCGTGGCGCGCGAGCGGGAGTTCCTGCTCCGAGGCGGCAAGCTGATCTTCCCCTTCCCCGAGATCGAGATCGTCTGAAACCCGCCTGCGCGCGCATCCCGGCATGAGCACCGCCCTGATCACCGGCGCCGCAGGGCAAGACGGACGCCTGCTGGCAGCGCGGCTGGTCGAGCGCGGGCTCGACGTCGTCGGCGTCGTCAGGCCGGGATCGCCCCCGCCGGAGGGGCTGCTGCGACAGCGGACGGTGGAGCTCGACCTGCGCGACGCCGCAGCGCTGGCTGCCCTGGTGCGCGAGCTGCGGCCCGCGCAGGTGTTTCACCTGGCCGCGCAGCACCACGCCACGCAGGAGTCGGGCCGGCAGGCACTGCCGGCCACGCACGAGGCGATGGTGGCGGTGAACTTCGAGGCCACGCGCGCCCTGGCGTTCGCATTGCTCGCGCAGCCGCAACCTGGGCACCTGGTGCTGGCAGCCTCCAGCCAGATGTACCGGGCGCCCGAGGCCGACGTCGTGGTGGACGAGGCCACGCCGACCTGCCCCGCCACCTTCTACGGCCACACCAAGGCCTGGGGCTCGGCGCTGCTGGGCGCCGTGCGCAGGGACTTCGGCCTGCGCGCCAGCGTGGCCGTGCTGTTCAACCACGAGTCGCCGCTGCGCCGGCCGGCCTTCGTCTCGCGCAAGGTGTCCATGGCCGCCGCGGCGGCAGCGCTCGGGCATCCGGTGGACCTGCAACTGCTGAACCTGGGCGCGCGCACCGACTGGTGCAGCGCGCACGACGTGGTCGACGCCCTGCTGAGCATGGCAGACCAGCCCGAGGGCGGGGACTTCGTGCTCGCCTCGGGCCAACTGCACACCGTGTCCGAGCTGGTCGCCCTGGCCTTCGAGCACGTGTCGCTCGACTGGCGCCGCTTCACGACGGGGCGCGAAGACCGGCGGGTGCCGGCGCTGGTCGGCCGGCCGCACAAGGCCGAGGCGGTGCTGGGCTGGCGCCGCGCGCACACCCTGCGGGACGTGATGGCCCAGATGGTGGAGCACGACCTGCGCCTGCTTCGCGGCGCCGCCTGACGAAGGCCGGCCAAAGCCGGCACCCCGCGGTCGATCAGTCAGCCGCCCACACCTCGGACGCCGGCCGGCACGACTCCAGAAGCGAGGCGACAGACAGCAGGAAGGCTGCATCGTCGCGGCGGTAGAACACGACGTTGCCGAAGCCGAGCTGTTCCGGATCGGTGACGCCCGTGAACGCGATGCGCTGCAGCCGATGGACCCAACGCCCCCGGGCGAACTGGCCGTCCTCGACGCAGTCGAACACCACCGCATCCCAACCCGCGTCGGCCATGCGCCGGATCGCGGCCCGCACGACCTCGACCGGCTGCTGCGGGAAGTGGGTCCCGTACTCGACCATGACCAGCTTCGGCCGCTGAGCGGCCAGGTCCATGGAGTTCAGCACGTCGAAGTCGAAACCCTCGGCGTCGATCTTGACGAAGTCGACCTCGCCCAGGCCCTGCTCGCGGCAGAAGGCGTCCAGCCGCACGCAGGGCACCGTGAGCGTCTGCGCGGTGGCGCTGAAGGGAGACGCGCCAAGGCCCGAGAGCCCGTCGACCTGCGCCTTGTGGAACAGGACCTCGCCCGCCTCGCAGTCGCTCACCGCCGCGGCGTGCAGGCGCCACTGGCCCGACCAGGGCGCGAGCTGACGGCGCGCACGCTCGCGCGCCTGGGGGTCCGGCTCGAAGAGATCGGCGCTCCAGCCCGCGGCGAGGAACGGCGTGCTCATCGTGCCGTAGCAAGCGCCGACATCGATCATCCGCCGGCCGCAGGTCTCGCCCAGTGACTCGAAGTAGGGCAGCACCAGCGACGCGACCAGCGCGTTGTCGGTCAGCAGCCGCAAATCGGCACGCCGGGGCACCGCTTCGTCGGCCCAGACCTGAAGCTGCGCCAGGAGCTCCCGCCGCGGCATCGTCGCCAAGCCGGCATAGCGCGCCCGCTGACGCGCCACCACCTGCTCCAACGCAGCGCCCACCCGCTGCGAGAAGGCAGCCGTGTCCAGCCAGGGCGGGACGGGTCGGCGAGCAGCCTCCTGCAGGATCGATCGAACGCGCTGCCGCTCGGCGGGGTCGGTGGCCAGGCGCTCGGCCGTGACCAGGTACTGTTCGTCGTCGTCGCACACCAGCGACTCCAGCCCCACCAGCGTCATCAGCGAGGCGCCGTGCTGCGACCGGCCGACCCGGCCGCGGCGCACCACGGGCGGCACGCCCACCGTGAGCGGATCGATCAGCGAGCAGGCACCCGAGAACGGGAACGGGTCCAGGTACACATCGGCCAGGGCCAGGATGCGGTGCACGTCGGCGCGGGTGGGCACCGGGTCGATCACCTTGACGCGGTCGTGCGCCAGCCCGTGCTCGGCCAGTTCCTGCTGCAGCCGCAGCAGGAAGGGCACTCGCTGGTAGGAGTTGCTCCAGTTCGGGTTGAAGGGCATCAGCACCAGCACGGCGTCCGGCAGGCGCTGCAGCAGTCTCATCCAGGTGCGCGTCTGCTCCGGTACCAGCTTGAAGAAATTCGCGCCCGAGAACAGCACGCAGGCATCGGCCGCCAGCCCCAGCGAGGCGCGGTCGACCTCGATCGTGGCCTCGTCTTGGTCGTGCTGGTAGGCGTAGTAGTTGACTGAGCCCTCGAGCAGCTCCAGGTGCTCGGTGTAGTGCTCGCGGGCGTCGGGGGCAGCCTCGTTCCACGCGGCGCTGAGCAGCACGTCGACCTGCGTGCCGCCGGTAGTGACCGGCGACGCGACTGTCGCCACCTGCAGCGGCGCCACCCGGCACGCCGCCAGCCGGGCGGTGGCGTTGGTCACCGCGGTGGCGTTGGTCGCCAGCATCAGCACGTCGAGCTGCTCGCCGCGCAGCAGTTCGACCTGCACGCCGGTGTTGCCGGCCGGCAGCACCTTGACGCGATCCACGCGCGACAGGAACAGCTTTTCGAGCGGGTGCCCCGTCCACTGCATCGCGTACAGCGTGATGTCGAAGCGGCTGCGGTCCAGCGCGTCGAGGTGCGAGAACGTGAACCAGCTCTCCGTCTGCGGCAGGAAGTGCTGCGCCAGCACGCCGAGCCGCACTCGGCCCTTGGCTGCATCGCCCAGGCGCGGTGCCCGGCCGTGCAGCACCGGGATGCCATCGGCCACGAGGCCCAGCGCGATCAGCTCGCCGCGCTGCGCGTAGAGGGAGCGCAGGTTGTCGCTGCAGAAGTAGGCCTGGATGGCGTTCAGGCGCTCCCCGAAGCGTCGCGCCAGTGCAAGCGCCCAATCGTGGTCGCTGCCGCCGATCCGGGTCATGACGTCTGCGTGCACGCGCGCCGTCAGCGCCACGAGGTGACGCGCGGCCCGATCGGCATCGCCGGGTTCATGGTGGATTTCCACCGGCTGCATCAGTTCCTCGAGCCAGGCCTGGGCCAACAGGGGCGGCAAGGCCCGCAGGTTCGCGGGCAGCGGCCACCGCGACGCGGGCGCCATCAGCCAGCGCGCCGCCAGACGGCCCAGCGTGGGCTCCCGGCCGTCTTCGAGCCACTCGATGAGAGCCCGGTCCTCGGGCTGCGGCGGCATCTGCCGCGCCCCGGAACCCGCCATCACGGCATGCAGCTCGGCCAGCCCGCAGCCCCAGGCGGCCGCGAACGCATCGTCAGGCAGCTCGGCCAGCATGGCCGCGAAGCCCCGCCGCAATTCCAGCAGCGAGAACATGAACCGCAGGTGCCCGTCGCGTCGGAAGGCATCGACCAGCGCGCGAGCCTGCGCCAGCAGCCCGCGGATCATCGCCTCGAGGCCGGTGTCCTGCGGCCGCCCGGGCTGCGCGGGCGGGTGGGTATGGGGCGCCGCCGCTTCGGCATCGGCGGCTTCGATCGTCATCAATTCGGTCATCGCGGTCCTTCAAGGGGGTGATCGGTGGCAGCGTGCCGGCCTCACGCCGCCTGCGCCGTCGCGGGGGGCGGCAGCAAGTCGATGTCGGTGCTGGGCACGTGCGCGGGCGGCAGCCCATCGCACCAGCGCCGCCACACCGTCGCCAGGGCGGCCTCGAAGCGCCGGGTGTAGGCCGGGGTGTCGAACAGCGGCAGCTGCAGCCGGTTGTCCACCAGGTGCGCCCGCAGGCCCGGTAGCACGTCCGGGTCGGTGGCCATGGTCACCAGCGCAGCCTCGTAGTCCTCGACCGAGCCCATCGCCAGGCCTTCCAGGCCGACGGCCGCCAGCAGGCTGGCCGCCACCCGCGAGGCGAAGCTCTCGCCCGGCAGCGTCAGCACCGGCACGCCGGCCCACAGCGCATCGGCGGCCGTGGTGTGGGCGTTGTACGGCCAGGTGTCGACGAACACGTCGGCCAGGGCCAGGCGCGAGAAGTGCACGTCGTAGGGCACGTGCGGCGCGAAGAAGATGCGCTCCGGCGCCACGCCGCGGCGCGCGGCCTCGCGGCGCACGTTGTCGTGAAGCTGCCCGTTGCTCTCGCGGACCCACAGCACCGCGCGCGGCACGCGGCGCATCACGCGGCACCAGGCGTCGAAGGCCTGCGGGCCGATCTTGTAGGTGTGGTTGAACGTGCACATCACGAAGGCGTCCTCGGGCAGGCCGGCCTGGGCACGCGACATCGGCTGCGGCAGCGGCCGCCAGCGCCCGTTGGGCTGGAAGCAGCCGGGCAGCTGCACGATCCGTTCGCTGAACTGCGCCTCGTGGGCCAGCGGCGACGCGATGGCGTCGCCCACGAAGTAGTCGATGAAGCTGGCGCCCGTCGTGCCGGGGTAGCCCAGGTAGCCCAGCTGCAGCGGCGCAGGCCGCGCCGCAAACACGCCCAGGCGGTGGCCGCGGGTGTGCCCCGCCAGGTCCACCAGCAGGTCGGTCTCGTCGGCGCGGATGCGCGCGGCGGCGTCGGCGTCCGACTGCCCGCGGATGTCCACGAAACGGTCTGCCGATGCGGCGATGCGCGCCCGCAGGGCCGAGCCGTCGTCGGGGCCGCTGCTGTACAGCACCACCTCGAAGCGGCTGCGGTCCATCTGCTCCAGCACCTCCACGAGCAGCTGCGACACGGGGTGCTCGCGGAAGTCGTAGCTGACGAAGCCCACGCGCACGCGGGCGCGCGCCGCACGTTTCGCGCGCGCGGCATCGTCCAGCGGGGGCAGCAGCCGCGCACTGGCGGCACAGGCCGCTGACTCCTGCGCCGCCGCCACGCGCTGCAGGGCCGCCGGCAGGGGCAGGGACAGGGTGGCGAAGGCCGCCACCACGCGCGCACGCTGCTGCGGGCTTTCCGACAGTCCGCGCGCGATGGCGTCGATGTCGGCGTCGAGGTCGCTCCAGTCGGCAAGGAAGCGCTTCTCGAAGGACAGCTGGCACAGGGCCTCCAGCTTGTGGGGCTGCAGGGCCAGCACCGTCTTCAGGCACTCCACGGCTTCGCGCTTGAGGCCCTGGTCGCGGAAGGCGTCCGCCATGATCACGTGCACCCCCACCACCCCCGGGTTGACGCCCAGCGCGCGGATCAGCACGTCGAGCGCCTCGCGCGGGCGGCACAGCGCCAGCAGCATGCTGGCGTGGCGCGCCATCGCCTCCGGCTCCTGGGTGCCGGCGGCCTCCAGCGCCGCGAAGGCCGCCGCACTGTCGGCGTAGCGATGCTGTCTGGCCAGCACATCGCCCAGCACCTGCTGGCCCAGCACGTGGCCGGGCTCGAGCGCCAGCAGCCGGCGCGCGGCAGCCTCGGCAGCCTCGAAGGCGCCGGCATGGCGCCGGGCGTTGGCCAGGTTGAGCCAGTACAGGGCGTCGTCCGGCGTGGCGCGGGTGGCCGCCTCGAAGGCCCGGGCGGCAGCCGCCCAGTCGTGCCGAGCCATGAGGTCGCGGCCGGCCTGCCAGTGGCGGGCACCGCTGGCGCCGCGCGAAGGCCGCGTCGATGCTGCGGCGCTCATTGCAGGCCCCGCGCAAGGCGCAGGCGACCAGGCTGGACGGGCGCCCGGCGACGCCCTGCGGGCTGGGTGTGGAAGGTCTTGGGGTTCATGGGGTCTCCGGCCTCGGCCGGAGCCCCAACGGCACCGGCACGCACAGGGGCCTTCGGGCCTTGCCTGCGCCGCGGCATGTTCCCGCCGCCTTGAGCCTGTCGATGCCCCGAACAGCCCCCCGCGCGCACCGCTATTCGTCTGGACGACCGGAAATAAGACCGTTTCAGGGCCTAAACCTTCGGCAAGCCGGATCGAAAACCCGTCAACGCAGCCGCCAGTTCGGGGCTGCGAGGTCCGGACCAAACGGGGGTCGCGGCAAGGCTGCGGCAACGCGGCAGTGCCACGGCGGCATCGGTTGGCCCGGGCGGGTTTCCCGGCGAAGCGGCTGCTGCCGGGCAAGTGCCCAGGGTCAACCATCACCTTTCGGAGCTTTCGATGTCCAGCATCAACACCAACCTGATCTCGCTGAACGCCCAGCGCAACCTCAAGACCAGCCAGGGCGACCTCGCCACATCGATCCAGCGCCTGTCGTCAGGCCTGCGCGTCAACACCGCCCGTGACGACGCCGCCGGCCTGGCCATCAGCGAGCGCATGAACACCCAGGTGCGCGGCATGAACGTCGCTATGCGCAACACCAGCGACGCGATCTCCCTGGCCCAGGTGGCCGAGGGCGCGCTGGGCAAGACGGGCGACATGTTCCAGCGCATGCGCGAGCTGGCCGTGCAGGCCGCCAACGGCACCAACAACAGCGACGACCTCGTCAGCCTGAACCGCGAGTTCGTGCAGATGGCCCAGGAAGTGACGCGTACGCTGGGCGGCACGCAGTTCAACGGCGTGACCATCCTGTCGTCGACCGGCAGCAACAACTTCCAGATCGGCGCCAACAACAACAGCCTGATCGACCGCCTGTCGTTCGACAACTACGCCTGGACAGCCGCAGCGGCCATCACCGACGTGACGGGGAACGCCGTCATCACCGGCACGCAGACGCCCACGATGCAGATCACCAGCCAGGCCGACGCCCAGGCGGCCATCGCCGGCATCGACACGGCCCTCGACGAGATCAACAGCCAGCGCGCCACCTGGGGCTCGCGCCAAAACCGCTTCGAAAACGTGGTGTCCAACCTGATGTCGGCGGTGGAGAACCAGACCGCCGCGCGCGGCCGAATCGTCGATGCCAACTACGCGGCCGAGACGGCCAGCCTGTCGCGCGCCAGCATCCTGCAGCAGGCCGGCAACGCCATGGTGGCGCAGGCCAACCAGCTGCCGCAGCAGGTGCTCTCGCTGCTGCGCTGACTGGCCTGCCGCCGGCGACAGGCCGGCATGGACGAGATGGACAGAGCCCGCCCCCGGCGGGCTCTTTGCATGGTGGGTCCTTCGCCAATCGAGGTTCGCTGTGCCGATCCGGAAGCCTGTCGCCCTCTGAAGAGCCGGCGCGCTTGAGTCCGAACAAGGCTTGTTGGGTGCCCCTTATCGCGCGACCGCCTGCGTGAAGCTTCCGCGGGCCGCGACGAAAACCTTCCCAACGCAGCCGCCCGTTCGGGGCTGCGGGGTCCGGACCACCAGGGGGTCGTGGCAAGGCAGCGGCAACGCGGCCGTGCCACGGCAGCACCGATTGGCCCGGGCGGGTTCCCCGGCGAAGGGGCGGCTCACGAGAGCCGCCACGGGCCGGGGGTCTTTGCAGGCCACCGCCGCGTGCGCCCTGATGCGGCAGTCGCGGCGGCAGCCGGGCAAGTGCCTAGGGTCAACCATCGTCCTTCGGAGTCATCCATGTCCACCATCAACACCAACCTGATCTCGCTGAACGCCCAGCGCAACCTCAAGGCCAGCCAGGGCGACCTGGCCACCTCGATCCAGCGCCTGTCGTCGGGCCTGCGCGTCAACACCGCCCGCGACGACGCCGCCGGCCTGGCCATCAGCGAGCGCATGAACACCCAGGTGCGCGGCATGAACGTCGCCATGCGCAACACCAGCGACGCGATCTCCCTGGCCCAGGTGGCCGAGGGCGCGCTGGGCAAGACGGGCGACATCTTCCAGCGCATGCGCGAACTGGCCGTGCAGGCCGCCAACGGCACCAACAACAGCGACGACCTCGTCAGCCTGAACCGCGAGTTCGTGCAGATGGCCCAGGAAGTGACGCGTACGCTGGGCGGCACGCAGTTCAACGGCGTGTCCATCCTGTCGTCGACCGGCAGCAACAACTTCCAGATCGGCGCCAACAACAACAGCCTGATCGACCGCCTGTCGTTCGACAACTACGCCTGGACGTCCGTGGCGGCCCTCACCAACGTGACGGGGAACGCCGTCATCACCGGCACGCAGACGCCCACGATGCAGATCACCAGCCAGGCCGACGCCCAGGCGGCCATCGCCGGCATCGACACGGCCCTCAACGAGATCAACAGCCAGCGCGCCACCTGGGGCGCCCGCCAGAACCGCTTCGAGAACGTGGTGTCCAACCTGATGTCGGCGGTGGAGAACCAGGCCGCCGCACGCGGCCGCATCGTCGACGCTGACTACGCCGCCGAGACGGCGAACCTGTCGCGGGCGCAGATCCTGCAGCAGGCTGGCAACGCCATGGTGGCGCAGGCCAACCAGCTGCCGCAGCAGGTGATGAGCCTGCTGCGCTGATCGCGCAGCCGGCGGCACGCCGGCACGGATGGCAAGGACCGAGCCCGCCCCCGGCGGGCTCGTTGCATGTCGGGGGCGAACAGGGCGGGTTTGCCGGCCCTTATCGCGCGACCTTCCTCACGGACACGGCCCTAAAGTTTGGCGCAGCGGATCGGTGCCTCGGCAACGCGAGCCGCCCACCGATCCACCCGCCGTCCCACCAGGAGAGCCGCCGTGCCACAGACGATCAACACGAACCTTGTGTCGCTCAATGCACAGCGCAACCTGGCGTCCAGCCAGGCCCTGCTGTCCACCTCGATGCAGCGCCTGTCATCGGGCCTGCGCGTCAACAGCGCCAAGGACGACGCCGCCGGCCTGGCCATCGCCGAGCGCATGAACACGCAGGTGCGCGGCATGAACGTGGCCATGCGCAACGCCAACGACGCCATCTCGCTGTCGCAGGTGGGCGAAGGGGCGCTGGGCAAGGTCAGCGACATCTTCCAGCGCATGCGCGAGCTGGCGGTGCAGGCCGCCAACGGCACGAACAACGACGACGACCGCGTGAGCCTGAACCGCGAGTACCTGCAGATGGCGCAGGAGGCGACGCGAACGCTGGGCGGTACGCAGTTCAACGGCGTCAACATCCTGGCTTCGACCGGCTCGAACACCTTCCAGATCGGCGCCAACAGCGACAGCCTGATCGACCGCCTGACCTTCAACAACTTCAACTGGGCCTCCACCACGACCCCGGCCATCACCGACGTGGTCGGCACCGCGGTGATCACGGGCGCTTCCACGGCGCCCACCGCCATCACCGACACCGCCGGCGCGCAGGCGGCGATCACCTTGATCGATGCAGCCATCGACCTCGTCAACAGCCAACGCGCCACGTTCGGCGCCGTGCAGAACCGCTTCGAGAACGTGATCTCGAACCTGATGGTGGCGTCCGAGAACCAGTCGGCCGCGCGCAGCCGCATCATGGACGCCGACTACGCTGCCGAGACCTCCAACCTGTCGCGCGCGCAGATCCTGCAGCAGGCGGGCAACGCGATGGTGGCGCAGGCCAACCAGCTGCCGCAGCAGGTGATGAGCCTGCTGCAGCGCTGACCGAGGCCGTTCACGACCCGTCACACGTCAGGCTCAAGTTCCGCAAGGCGGGGCCGATACCGGGCTCTGAGGGGGGGCATCCGCACCCTTTCAGGGCCCATGCGCGCTTCCATCGGCCCACCCCCCCGACAAGGAGAACCCCATGCCCGCCATCACCTCCCTGGGAATCGGCAGCGGTGTCGACATCAACACCATGGTCGACCAGTTGGTCGCCCTGGAGCGGCGGCCGATGGCCCAGTTGCAGAGCCAGTCGCGCACGCTGCAGACGCAGGTGTCCAGCTTCGGGCAGATGTCCAGCCTGTTCAGCAGCCTGCAGACGGCCGCCAACCGGCTGACCGGCAGCCCGCTGTGGACGCAGTCCAAGGCCACCAGTTCCGACGAGGCGGTGGCCCAGGTCGTCGGCGGCGGCAACGCGGCGGCCGGCAGCTACGCGGTCAGCGTCGGCTCGCTGGCCACCAGCCAGACGGTGGTGGGGTCGACGAGCCTGGCCTCGGCCACCGAGGCGGTGGGCGCGGGCGTGATGACGCTGCAGGCCGGGCGCTGGGAGCAGCCGCCGCTGAACTTCGTGCCCAAGCTCGGGCGTGATCCGGTCTCGATCACGGTCACCGGCACCGACACCCTGGCCACGCTGCGCGACAAGATCAACAGCGCGGGCGCTGGCGTCTCGGCCAGCATCGTGACCGACTCGACAGGCGCGCGCCTGGCCCTGCGCTCGACGGACACCGGCGCCGACAACGGCTTCCGGCTCGCGGTGGCCGACAGCGACGGCGGTCCGCCCGCCGACGGTGCCGGGCTGTCGCGCTTCGCCTACGACCCGCTGGCGGGCGGCAACGGCATGGAGCTGAAGCAGGCCGCGGGCAACGCCCTCGCCACCGTCAACGGCATTCCGGTGCAGTCGGCATCGAACGACGTCTCCGGCGTCGTCGAGGGCCTCACGCTCAGGCTGCGGCGCGCCGGCGCGAGCGCCGAGATCTCGGTGTCGAACGACCGCGACGCCGTGCGAACCGCGGTCCAGGACTTCGCCACCGCCTACAACAACCTGGCCAAGGTCATCGCCGACCAGACGCGGTTCGATCCCGGCAGCAAGGTCGGCGGCCCGCTGCAGGGCGACAGCGCCGCCACCGGCCTGCAGCGGCAGCTGCGCAGCCTGGTGGCCGCCGGCTCTCAGGCCTCGTCGACCTTCCGCAACCTGTCGGACATGGGCCTGTCGATGCAGCGCGACGGCACGCTGTCGGTCGACGCCACGAAGCTGAACAACGCCATGGCCAACCTGCCGGAGCTGCGCAAGGCGCTGGCTGCGGACGACACCGATCCGCAGAAGGACGGCATCGCGCGCCGCTACGCCGACCTGGCGCAGCGGGTGCTGGGCGTCGACGGCAGCCTGACCACGCGCACCGAGAGCCTGCGCAAGCGCCTCAGCGTCAACAGCGACAGCCAGGCCGCGCTGGAGGACCGGGTGGACCGCTTCCGGGCGCGCCTGGTGGCCCAGTACTCGGCCATGGACGCCAACCTGGCCAAGCTGAACGCGCTGTCGGGCTACGTGACGCAGCAGCTGTCGGCCCTGGGCGGCGGTAACGACAAGCAGCGCTGATCTGCAGGTCCGGCGGGGATCACTTCCCTCGCGCGCAGCCTCAAGCGAGCGGACGGGGCGCCGATAAAGGAAGCATCTGCTTCATCACCTGGCGACCCGTCCGATGTTCCACAGCCCCTTCGCCGCCCGCCCGACCAGCCCGCAGCACGCGGGTGGCCTGTACAACCAGGTCGGCAACCAGGCCCGCGTCGCCGTCGCCACGCCGCACGAGCTGGTGGCCCTGCTGTTCGAGGCCTACATGGAGGCGCTGGCACAGGCTCGCGGCGCGATGCGTTCCGGGCTTCGCGCCGAGAAGGGAGCCGCGCTGTCGCGGGCTGTCCGCATCGTCGAGGAAGGCCTGCGCGCCGGGCTCGACCTGAATGCCGGCGGCACCCTGGCACGCGACCTCGACGAGCTCTACCGCTACCTGACCCTCCGCCTGACGATGGCCAACCTGCACGACGACGACGCCGCGCTGGACGAGTGCCGCCGGCTGGTGCTGCCGCTGCAGGAAGCCTGGGCCGCCATCGGGCCGACGGTCGCCGCGGGCGCCCCAGCGCGTCGCTGAGGCCAGCGCCGCATGCCCCCCGCACCCCCGTGCCCACCCACCGCGCCGCCGCCATGGACCCGCAGCTGCTGAGCTACTACGAAGCCATCGAGCGCGCGAGTGCCGACATGCTCACCGCGGCGCGGGCCGGCCGCTGGGACGAGGTCGTCAAGCTCGAGGGCGCCTGCGTCCTGCTGATCAGCCAGCTCAAGCACGCTGCACAGGAACCCGACGCACCAGCAGCCAGCGCCGCAACGCCGAAAACGGCGCAGCAGCAGCAGGCGGCGCGCATCAAGTCCCGCATCATGCAGCGCATCCTCGTCAACGATGCCGAGATCAGGCACCTCGCCGAGCCCTGGCTGCAGGAGCTCGACGCCACCCTGGCGGGCCGCCACCAGACGCTGCACTGACGCGGCACCCGCGACAAGGACAAGGCCATGTTCCAGGACACCCGGCCCGCCACGCTCGACGCCGACAGCAGCGAGGACCCCTGGGGTCCGTTCCGCGTTGCCAACCCGCAGGAGTGCCTGGCGCTGCTGCGCCAGCTTCGCGACGGCCAGCATCCCGTGGTGCTCAGCGGCCCCGACGGCAGCACGCTCAACGCGATGCTGTGGTCGGTGGACGAGCCGCGGCGCCTGCTCACCTTCAGCGTGGAGCCCGGCCTGCCCGCGCTCGACCGCCTGGTCGAGGCCGACGAGGGCGCGGCCGTGGCCTACATGGACAGCATCAAGCTGCAGTGGGAGGTCGGCGGCCTGGTGCTGGTGCACGGGCCGCGCCACGCAAGCCTGCAGATGCACCTGCCGGCGTCGCTGTACCGCTTCCAGCGGCGCGGCGCCTTCCGCGTGCGCACGCCGGCCCGCCACGCCCCGGTGGCGCGGCTGCGCCACCCCGCCATGCCCGAGATGGCGCTGACGCTGCGCGTGCTCGACCTCAGCCTGGGCGGCTGCGCGCTGTGGTGCCCGGCGAACGTGCCACCGCTGGAGCCCGGCACCCGCCTGGGCGAGATCGTCATCGAGCTCGACGCCAGCAACCGCTTCACCGCCGCCGCCACGCTGGCCCACCTCAGCAGCCTGGGCCAGCACGAGCGCGGCGTGCGCGTGGGCTGCGAGTGGCAGCAGCTGCCGCCGGCCGCCGAACGCACGCTGCAGCGCTGGATCGACGGCGCCCAGCGCCGCCGCCGGCTGATGAAGCTCGGGTGAACGCCGTGGCCCGGCGCGGCTTCACCCTGCTGGAACTGCTGGTGGCGATGGCCCTGGCGGCGCTGCTGGTCACCCTGGGCCTGCGTGGCCAGCAGGGCCAGAGCCTGCGCACCGGCCGGCTCGATGCCGTGGAGGCGCTCTCGCGCCTGCAGCAGGCGCAGGAACAGCACCGCAGCGCGCACGGCCTGTACGCGTCGGACCTGGCCGCGCTGCTCGGCACCGCCGCCACCAGCCCGCAGGGCCGCTACGCGATCGCGCTGGACCGCTTTGGCGGCGAGGCCTACCGGGCCACCGCCATGGCCCAGGGCGCGCAGGCGCGCGACACCGCCTGCGCCACCCTGACGCTCGAGGTTCGCCAGGGCTTCGCCCAGACCGGGCCCGATGCCGTCTGCTGGCTGCGCTGAGAGGTGACCGCATGACCCCGCGCCGCAGCCACGGCCTCACGCTGATCGAGATCGTGGTCGCGCTGGCCGTGCTGGCGGTGCTGGGCGCGATCGCCCTGCCCGGCTTCGGCGCGCGGATGGACCGCGAGCGGCTGCACGGCGCGGCCCAGGCACTGGCGGCCGACCTGAACGAGGCGCGCTTCGAGGCCGCACGCCAGGGTCGCGCGCTGCACCTGGTCGCGGTGGACGGGCCGGCCTGGTGCTGGGCCGTGGCCACGACGCGCGACTGCCCCTGCGGCAGCGGCCAGGGCTGCCAGCTGCGCAGCGCCCGCGGGCACGACCACCCGGGGGTGGCGCTGCGCACGCCGGGCCACGTCGAACTGGGCGCCGACGGCCGTGCCGACACACCGGCCGCTGCGTTCGAGCTGGAAAGCGCCCGCGGACTGCGGCTGCGCGTGAGCCTGGGGGCCATGGGGCGCGCCCAGGTGTGCACGCTCGGCGGCCCCGCCGCCGACGCCGCGCTGCGCCACCCGCGCTGCGCGGCCGGTTCGTAGCCGCCGGCCGGCGGGCGGCCGCAGCGGCCGCGTCCAGGGGCTCAGCCGGCCTCGCCGCCCTCGACCGCGTAGCCCTCGCCGCGCCAGCGCAGCAGGCCGCCGGCCAGGTTGGCCACCTCGGCCACGCCGGCGCGCGCCAGCAGCAGCGCCGCCTGCGCCGAGCGCGTGCCTGAGCGGCACACGGTCACCACCGGGCGGCCCGGCGGCAGCGCGGCCACCGCGTCACCCAGTGTCGCCATGGGCCGGTGCAGCGCGCCGGGGATGCGGCCGAGCTCGCCGGCCCACTCGGCGGCCTCGCGCACGTCAAGCACGGTCACGGCGCGCAGCCGCTCCTCCAGCGCCGCGGGCTCGATCTCCCACAGGCCGGCAAACGTCCAGACCAGCGGCGCCCAGGTGGGCTCGGGCGGCGGCAGCACGTCGCCACCGGCCGGTTGGCCGCAGCGCAGGTTGGCCGGCACGGCACGGTCGATCTGCTTGGGGTGCGGCAGGTTCAGGTGGGCCATGGTGCCGACGAAGTCGCCCTCGTCAGGGCCCTGGCCGGCGGGGCCGCCGAAGCGCGGGTTCCAGCGCCGCTCCTCGGCCACGCTGCTGACGGTGCAGCCCTTGTAGTCGTGCGCCGGGTACAGCAGGCAGCCCTCGGGCAGGCTCAGCAGTTGCTCGTGCACCGACTGGAACAGGCGCCGCGCGCTGCCCTGCTGGAAGTCGGTGCGGCCGCAGCCGCGGATCAGCAGCGCGTCGCCTGTGAAGGCCAGGCTCTCGTCGTCGAGCACGAAGCTCAGGCAGCCATCGGTGTGGCCGGGCGTGGCGCGCACCCGCAGGTGGCGGCGGCCGAAGGCCACGCGGTCGCCGTGGGCCAGCGGCAGGTCCACGCCCTCGGCGCCGGCCACGGCGGCCAGGCCGATGCGGCTGCCGCAGCGCTGCCGGTGCAACCAGGCGGCCGTGACGTGGTCGGCGTGCACGTGGGTGTCGAGCGAGGCCACCAGCACCAGGCCCAGCTCGCGCAGCAGCGCGGCGTCGCGCCGGGCCTGCTCGAACACGGGGTCGACCAGCACGGCCTCGCGCGTGGCCGGGCAGGCCAGCAGGTAGGTGTAGGTCGACGACGTGGCGTCGGCCAGCTGGCGGAAGATCAGTTCAGCGGCGGGCATCGACGAGGTCCACCAGCAGCAGGCCGGCCAGCATGGCCAGCGCGAAGATCCACACGTCCTGCAGCCCCGCGGCCAGCGCCACCACGGCCGGGCCGGGGCACAGGCCGGCCAGGCCCCAGCCGATGCCGAAGACCGCGCCGCCACCCAGCAGGCGGGCGTCGATGCCCCGCGCCGCGGGCCACTGCACCGGCTCGCCGGTGAGCGTGCGGCGGTGGCGCCGGGCCCAGCCGAAGGGGATCAGGGCCACGGCGATGGCGCCGCCCATCACCAGGGCCAGGCTCGGGTCCCAGGCGCCGGCCAGGTCGAGGAAGGCCAGCACCTTGGCCGGATCGGCCATGCCGGCGGCCAGCAGGCCGATGCCGAACACCAGCCCCGCCAGCAGCGGCGCCACGGTCTTGAGCGTGCGGTCCATGGTTCAGCCGCCCAGCACGTGGCGCACCACGTAGACCGTGGCAAAGCCCGCGGCCATGAACACCAGCACGTTGGCCAGCGAGCGCAGCGACAGCCGCGCCAGCCCGCACACGCTGTGGCCGCTGGTGCAGCCGTTGCCCAGCCGCGTGCCCACGCCCACCAGCAGCCCCGCGGCCACCAGGACGCCGGGGCCGGCCGCGAGCGTGGCCTCGGGCAGCGGCGCGAACAGCCGCCACGCCAGCGGCGCGGCCAGCAGCCCCACCACGAACAGCAATTGCGGCCGCAGCGGCGCCAGCGGCCGGCGCAGCGCCAGAGCCTGCAGCGGCCCCGCCAGGATGCCGGTGATGCCGGCGATGCGCCCGCTGATCAGCAGGTACAGCGCCGAGGCGGCGCCGATGAGCACGCCGCCCGCAAGGGCGGCGAACGGCGTGAAGGAAGGCCAGTCGATCGTCATGCCACGATCCTAGTGCCCCGCACAGGCGACAACAGCCAGCCCGGTGACCGCCAGCCAAGCCACCCGCGCGGATCCTGCTCCGCCGGGCCGCAGCGGGGCGCCCCCTCGGGGGGCAGCGAACGTCAGTGAGCGTGGGGGCCCACGTTCACACTTGCATGTTCATGATCTCGCTGTAGGCCTGCACGAGCCGGTTGCGCACCTGCACCGTGGCCTGGAAGCCGATCTGCGCCTTCTGCATGGCGACCATCGTTTCCTCGATGCTGACCCCGGGGTTGCCCAGCGTCACCTCGCGCTGAAGGCGGCTGGCCTCCATCTGCGCGCGGCTGACGTTCTGCAGCGCGCTGCTCATCGCGGCCTTGAAGCCGCCCTGCACGCCGGCAGCGCCGTCGGTGCCGCCCGCGGGCATGCCGTCCGGCCGCAGCCCGGCGCGGGCCACGGCGGCCTGGAAGTCGAAGGGTTTGATCCGCAGGTCGGTCATCGTGGGCGGAACTTTAGGGATGCCACGCCACCCAGGCAGCGCGAAGAGCGCCGGCTTAGGCCTGTTGTTCCGGCTTCAGTTCCGGCCGCACCACGCCACCATGCGCAGCCATGGACAACGCCGTCGTCACGGCCGCCCCGAACGCGGCCGTCCTCGCCTCACCCGCCCTGGGCAACCCGCCACCCCCCACGCTGGGCCAGCGCTGGGCCACGCTGCCGCGCGGCACGCAGTTCGGCGCCATCGTGGGGGTGCTGCTACTGGTGGGACTGCTGGTGGCGATGTCGTTCTCGGCCAAGGAATCGAACTACCGGCCGCTGTTCCCGCAGCTGTCCGACAAGGACGGCGGCGCCGTCATCGACCGCCTGACGCAGCTGAACGTGCCCTACCGCTTCGCCGAGGGCGGCAGCACGATCATGGTGCCGGCCTCGCGCGTGCACGAGCTGCGCATGAAGCTGGCCCAGGAAGGCCTGCCCACGGGCGGGTCGGGCGCCGTGGCGGGCTACGAGCTGCTCGACAAGAACAGCTTCGGCCAGACCCAGGTGCAGGAGCGCATGAAGATCCAGCGCGCCATCGAGGGCGAGCTGACGACGACCATCCAGTCGCTGGAATCGGTGAAGTCGGCGCGCGTGCACCTGGCGATGCCGGCGCAGAACGGCTTCTTCCGCGAGCAGCAGAAGCCCAGCGCCAGCGTGGTGCTGAGCCTGCACGCCGGCCGCACGCTGGACCGCGGCCAGGTGGCCGGCATCGTCAAGCTGGTCTCCGGCAGCGTGCCCGAGCTCTCGCCGAAGGCCGTGAGCGTGGTCGACAGCACCGGCGCCCTGCTGTCGGCCACCGGCGACGGCGAGATGCAGCCCGGCCTGGACTCGCAGCAGCAGCAGTACCGCCGCGACCTCGAGTCCACCCACCACCAGCGCATCCTGGCGCTGCTGGAGCCGGTGGTGGGCCGCGACAACGTGCGCGCCACCGTCACCGCCGACCTCGACTTCTCGCAGGTGATGCAGACCTCCGAGGCCTACGCGCCCAACCAGGGGGCCGACGCCCGCGTGGCCGTGCGCGAGCAGCGCAGCGAGGAAAGCAGCCAGCCGCAGGCCTCCACCGGCGGCGTGCCCGGCGCCACCAGCAACCAGCCGCCCGTGCCGGCGCAGGCGCCTGTCAACGGGGCCGCGCAGGCCCTGGGCCCGCAGCAGCCGCCCGGCGGCGCCGGTGCGGCCACGCGGCGCGAGGCGGCCACGCGCTTCGAGGTCGACAAGACCACCACCGTGACGCGCCAGGCCATGGGCCAGGTGCGGCGCATCAATGCCGCCGTGGTGGTGAACCACCGCACCAGCACCGATGCGCGCGGCCGCACGAGCACGCAGCCGCTGTCCGACAAGGAGCTGCAGGAACTCACCGCACTGGTGCAGCAGGGCATCGGCTTCAACGCCGACCGCGGCGACGTGGTGAAGGTCGTCAACGTGCCCTTCCGCACCGAGCCGACCCCCACGCCCGAGGCGACGCCGCTGTGGCAGCAGCCCTGGCTGCTGGACCTGCTGAAAACCGCCGCCGCGCCGTTCGCGCTGGCCCTGGTGGCGCTGGTGGTGGTGTTCAAGCTCATCAGGCCGGCGCTGGCGCAGATGCTGGCGCCCCCGCCGCCCCCGCCGCCGGGCAGCCAGCTCGACGAGGTGGTGGGCGCCGATCCGCCCAAGCCCAGCCTGCCCGCGCTGGAGGAGCCGCACTACGTCAGCAAGCTCGAGGCCGCCCGCGCCCTGGCGCAGCAAAACCCGGCGGCGGTGGCCAGCATCGTGCGCGCCTGGGTCAGCGGTGCCAAGACCTGACGGAACCCCAACATGGCATCGACCAACAACACCGACGACGAGGGCCTGGAGAACGCGGCGATCCTACTCATGAGCCTGGGCGAGGAGCAGGCCGCCGAGGTCTTCAAGCACCTGGCGCCCAAGGAGGTGCAGCGCCTGGGCGAGACGATCGCGCGGCTGCGGGCCATCCCGCGCGACCGCGTCGAGCGCGTCATCGACAGCTTCACGGAGCTGGCGGCCAAGGAGAGCATCCTGGTGGCCGACAGCAACGAGTACGTCAAGGCCGTGCTGCGCAAGGCCCTGGGCGAGGACAAGGCCAACCTGCTGATCGACCGCATCCTGCAGGGCTCGGACATCACCGGCATCGAGAGCCTGAAGTGGATGGATCCGTCCTCCGTGGCCGAGCTGCTGCGCAACGAGCACCCGCAGATCGTGGCCGCCATCCTGGTGCACCTGGAGTTCGACCAGTGCGCCGACGTGCTGAAGCTGTTCACCGAGCGCCAGCGCAACGAGGTCATGGTGCGCATCGCCACGCTCGACGGCATCCAGCCCGCGGCGCTGCGCGACCTCAACGAGGTGATGAACAAGGTGCTGGCCGGCGGCGACCGCGGCAAGAAGAGCAGCCTGGGCGGCGTCAAGGCCGCGGCCGAGATCCTGAACATGATGGGCAACGTGGTCGAGACCAGCGTGCTCGACTTCGTGCGCGAGGCCGACACCGATCTGGCGCAGAAGATCATGGACAACATGTTCACCTTCGACGACGTCGAGAAGATCGACGACAAGGGCATCCAGGCCCTGATGAAGGAGGTGCAGTCCGAGAGCCTGGTGATCGCGCTGAAGGGCTCGACGCCGGCCCTGCGCGAGAAGATCTTCCGCAACATGAGCACCCGCGCCGCCGAGACGCTGCGCGAGGACCTCGAGAGCCGAGGCCCCGTGCGCCTGTCGGAGGTCGAGGCCGAGCAGAAGGAGATGCTGAAGATCATCCGCCGCCTCATTGACGAGGGCCAGATCGTGCTGGCCGGCAGCGGCGACGAGCAGTTCGTATGAGCCACAAGCCCGGCATCCGCAACGTACCGCCGCCGCCCAACAGCAAGGCCGGCACGCCCTACACCCGCTTCATCCCGCGCGAGGAACTCGGCGACTTCGCGAGCTGGACGCCCGGTGCCTTCGGCCCGCCGCCCGGCGCCGCAGGCGCCGCGGGCGCTGCGGGGCGAACCACGCCCGAACCCCCACCCGAGCCCACCGCCGCCGAGTGGCAGGCACGCATCGCCGCCGCCCGCCAGGCCGGCTACCAGGACGGCTACCGCGACGGCCTGGTCGCGCTCGAGGAGTTCAAGGCCAGCTTCGCGCAGCAGGCCACCGCACAGGTGGGCGCGCTGCTGGAGGCCTTCGACCGCCAGACCGAGCGGCTCGACACCCAGCTGGCCGATGCCGTGGCGCGCACCGCCCTGCAACTGGCGCAGCAGGTGCTGCGCCACGAGTTGGCCTCGAACCCCGCGCTGGTGGCCGACGTGGCCACCGAGGCCGTCAACGCCGTGCTGCTGTCGGCGCGGCACGTCGTCGTGCACGTGCACCCGCAGGACCTGCCGCTGGTGGCCGAGGGCGCCGCCGAGGCGCTGGAGGCCCGCGGCGCCCGCCTCGTGGCCGACGCCGGGCTGCAGCGCGGCGACGTCCGCGTGGACAGCGACGTCGGCCACACCGACGCCCGCGTCGAGACGCGCTGGGCGCAGGCGCTGGCGGCCCTGGGCATGGCCGCGCCCGCCGCGGCTGGCGAGGCCGGCGAGCCCGGCGAGGAGGCGCCATGAGCGCGCCGGGCCGCTCCCAAGCGCTCATCCCGGAGCGCTCAGTGCGGAGGGTAGTCCAGTGAGCGTCACGACCCTGCCCGAGCGCCTTCAGGCCCGCGCAGAGCGCTGGCAGCGCTGGGGCGCCGAGCTCGAGGCGCGTGCCGCGGTCCGCCCGCCGCTGGAGGTCGAGGGCCGGCTGCTCCGCGTCACCGGCCTGGTGATGGAGGCCTCTGGCGTGCGCGTGCCGATGGGCTCGGTGTGCGAAATCCACGCCGGCGACGGGCGCGAGCCGGTGCTGGCCGAGGTCGTGGGCTTCAACGGCGACCGCGCCTTCCTGATGCCCAACGGCGAGGCCCACGGCCTGAGCAGCGGCGCGCGCGTGGTGCCGCGCGCCGTGCCGCAGGTGCCGCCGCGCTTCGGCAGCGTGGCCGACGAGGCCGCCGCCCACCCCTGGCGCCGCAGCGAGGACCGCAGCCTGCACCTGCCCATGGGCACGGGCCTGCTGGGCCGCGTCGTCGATTCGCACGGCCACCCGCTCGACCGCCAGGGCCCCCTGGCCGGCGTGCGCACCGAGCCGCTGGCCCGCCGGCCGATCAACGCCATGGACCGCGAGCCCGTGCGCCGCCCGCTGGACACCGGCGTGCGCGCCATCAACGCCCTGCTCACCGTGGGCCGCGGCCAGCGCCTGGGCCTGTTCGCCGGCACCGGCGTGGGCAAGAGCGTGCTGCTGGGCATGATGGCGCGCTACACGGCGGCCGACGTCATCGTCGTCGGCCTGATCGGCGAGCGCGGCCGCGAGGTCAAGGAGTTCGTCGAGGACATCCTCGGCGACGACGGCCGCGCGCGCAGCGTGGTGGTGGCCGCCCCGGCCGACGCGCCGCCGCTGGTGCGGCTGCAGGGCGCGCACTACGCCACCGCCATTGCCGAGCACTTCCGCGACCGCGGGCAGCACGTGCTGCTGCTGATGGACAGCCTCACGCGCTACTGCATGGCGCAGCGCGAGATCGCGCTGGCCATCGGCGAGCCGCCGGCCACCAAGGGCTACCCGCCCAGCGTGTTCGCCAAGCTGCCGGCGCTGGTGGAGCGCAGCGGCAACGGCGCCGGCGCCGGCTCGGGACAGGGCTCGATCACCGCGTTCTACACGGTGCTGTCGGAGGGCGATGACCAGCAGGACCCGGTGGCCGACGCGGCCCGCGGCATCCTCGACGGCCACATCGTGCTCAGCCGCGACCTCGCCGAGGCGGGGCACTTCCCCGCCATCGACGTGGAGCGCTCGGTCTCGCGCGTGATGACGGCCGTGGCCCCGCGCGAGCAGCAGGCCGCCGCACGCAAGGCACGCGCGCTGCTGTCGCGGCTGACGAAGGCTCGCGACCTCATCGCGCTGGGCGCCTACCAGCCGGGGCACGACGCCGAGCTCGACCTGGCCGTCAAGCTGCAGCCGCAGCTGTCGGCCCTGCTGCAGCAAGACATGCACGACCGCGCGCCCCTGGACATGAGCCGCGCGCAGCTGGCCAAGCTGCTGGGCGCGGGCTGACGACGCGCACCCATGAGCGGCGGCCTGGACACCTTGCGCGAACTGAGCGAACGCCAGCGCGACGCCGCGCGCGTGGCGCTCATGCAGGCCGAGGCGCTGAGCAACCGCGCGATGGCCCAGCTCGAGCAGCTGCGCGCCTACGAGGCCGACTACCGCGGCCGCGCGCCGGGATCGGGCGGCGCGGCCGCGCCGATCGAGCTGCTGCGCTGCCACCAGGGCTTCATGGGTCGGCTCGAGCAGGCCCTGGCGCAGCAGCACGAGGCCGTGCGCCGCGCCGAGGCCGAGTTGCGGCGCCGCCGCGAGCTGCTGCAGCAGGCCGAGCTCAAGCTGGCGTCGGTGCAGAAGCTGCTGCAGCGCCGACAGGCCGAGCAGGGCCGCACCGAGGCAAGGCGCGACCAGCGCCAGACCGACGAGGCCGCGCTGCAGCGCCACCGCCGCGCCACCAACGGATACGGCGACCTGCCCTGAGCCGACCCGACCGCACCGACATGAACCCGCTGCCCAGCCTCAACGCCCAGCCCGCCCTGCCCGCCGCCACGCGCCCGGCCGCCCCGGCTACGCCACCGCGGGGCGGCCCGGGCTTCGCGCAGGCCCTGGGCCGCGCCCGCGAGGGCACCCCCACGGCCCGGGACGAAGCGGCCGCGGCCGGGCGCGACGACGCCACGGCCACCGAGGAGGCCCGCGGGCGCAGGACCGACGACCCCCGGGGCGACGGCACCGGAGAGGTGTCGGCGGCCCCTGCGACACCCGCCGACGCCGGCGACGCGGCGCGCCCGCGCGCCCGGCCCGTCGCCGGC
>CAIKLM010000101.1 GCA_903828235.1 uncultured beta proteobacterium
CCCCGCCAGGCACAGGCACTGGCCGCACTGCGCATCAAGAAACCCACCATCGAGACCCAGCTGACGCTCCTGTAGTGGCAATTCCGAAGGGCTGACCTATACGGATCAAGTACTTACGGCAGTTGGTGTCGAACTCGGGTGCCCTGCCGCAACTCGCGCCGCAGGATCTTGCCGACGTTGCTCTTGGGCAGCTCGTCGCGGAACTCGATGTACTTCGGCCGCTTGTACGCGGTGAAGTTGTCCCGGCAGTAGCGCATCAGGTCGTCTTCCGACAGCGTGCCGTCGTTGCGCACGACGTAGAGCTTGACCGCTTCGCCCGACTTGTCGTCGGGAATACCGATGGCCGCGCACTCGAGCACACCTGGGTGCTGGCTCACGACCTGCTCGATCTCGTTCGGGTACACGTTGAAGCCCGACACCAGGATCATGTCCTTCTTGCGGTCGACGATGCGGACGTAGCCGCGCTCGTCCATGATGCCGACGTCGCCCGACTTGAAGAACCCGTCGGCGGTCATGACCTTCGCGGTCTCATCAGGGCGATTCCAGTACCCGGCCATCACCTGCGGGCCACGGATGCAGATCTCGCCGGGCTCGCCGATCGGCACGTCCTGCCCCGCATCGTCGCGGATGGCGATCTCGGTGCTGGGAACCGGCAAGCCGATCGTCCCGCTGAACTCCTGAAGGTCTAGGCGGTTGCTCGTCGCCACCGGCGAGGTTTCCGACAGGCCGTAGCCCTCGACGACTGGGCAGCCCGTGATGCGCAGCCAACGATCGGCCGTCGACTTCTGAACGGCCATGCCGCCGCCGTTGGAGACCACCAGCCCGGAGAAATCCAGGCGCGCGAAGTCCGGATCGTTCACCAGAGCGTTGAACAAGGTGTTCACACCCGGGAACATGTTCACGCGGTGCTTCGCCAGCGTGCGGATGAAACCGGGGAAGTCGCGCGGGTTGGGGATCAGCAGGTTCATCGCACCGAAGTGCGCGCCCATCAGCGCGCAGATCGTCAGCGCGAAGATGTGATACAGCGGCAGCGCGCAGACGATGGTCAGCTGCTGGTCTGAGACCTTGTTCAGCATCGGCTTAAACCAGGCCTCGCACTGCATCAGGTTCGCCACCACGTTGCGGTGCAACAGCGTGGCGCCCTTGGACACGCCGGTGGTGCCGCCCGTGTACTGCAGGAAGGCCACGTCGTCCGGCGAGATGTCGACCCGGCGCAGGCTCAGGCGCGAACCTCGATCCACGGCTTCGCCGAAGCGGGTGACCGTCCGACCGCCATCGACTGGCAGCGCGAACTCCGGAACCATGCGCCGCACGTGCCGCACGGCGAAGTTGATCAGGCGCCCGCGCCAGAAGCCCAGCATCTCGCCCAGCGAGGCCAGCACCACATGCTGCACCGGAACCTGATCGATCACCTCCTCGAGCGTGGCCGCGAAGTTCTCGAGCACCACGATCGCCTTGGCGCCGGAGTCCTGCAGCTGGTGCTGCAGCTCGCGGGCGGTGTATAGCGGGTTCACGTTGACGACCACGTAGCCCGCCCTCAGCACCGCCGACAGCGCGACGAGGTACTGCGGCACGTTCGGCATCATCAGCGCCACGCGATCGCCGCGTTCCAGGCCCAGCGTCTGCAGCCAGGCGCCGAAAGACGCCGAGAGTTCGTCGAGCTCGCCGAAGGTCAGGCGGCTGTCGATGCAGCACAGGGCGTCGCGCTTCGGATGGCGGCGGTAGGCCGCCTCGAGCACGTCGGCCAGGTTGCGGTACGCGCCCACGTCGGCCTCGGGCGGGACGCCCTCGGGATACTGAGAAAGCCAGGGCTTGTGCAAGGCAGGTCTCGACCAGTTGGAAGGGCCTGCATGGTGGCTGCTGCCCATGGCGGCGCGAACCCGGGCTTGCACTAGGGAAGGTCGGGTGCGTCGCCGCCGGCAGACAGCCGGGCCGCCAAGGCGTGCTCTCGCGAGGCGATGGTGGACAGGAAGACCTCCGCGCCGGCCATGTCGCGGAAAGTGTCGAACCCGCGCTCCAGGAAGCCCTGGAGCGCGCCCAGGCCAGCGGCAGCCGCCGGCCCCCGCATCAGCCGCAGGCTCTGCCTGAGCAGCCGGTTGCGGGTGTACCGATCCAGGGCCTGTCCCACCGACACCATCAGCACGATCTGGCGCTCGCGCGACGCCGCATCGCCGACGGCCCGCCACCAGGCACCGTATTCCGCCCCGGTGACCGCCTGGCTGACTCCGCCCGAAGCGATGCGCTGCCGCGCCATCGCGGTGTCCAGGCGCTCCGACAGCGCGTGCAGCTCGGCCAGTTCGGCCACCGTGTCCACGATGTGCGCCGGAAACAGCCGCACGAGGGCGGGCACGATGCGCGCGAACTGGTCGTCGCGGTCGCTGAAGTCGGCCGGACCGTACAGGTCCGTGAGGAAGAACTCGGCCGCAGCGACATACCGCGGCTGCGCCATCAGATCGGCGTAGGTCACGCCGAAACGCGCGTGCTGGTAGCGCTTCACCGCGTCGGCCGAGCCGGCCAGCGTCGCATCCTCGGCGCGCGCGGCCCGCTCGGCCGCAACGGCCTGCAGGCCTCGCAGGATCTGGTCGGCGGTCGATGTCACGGTGGCGTCGGGCGGGTTTGTGCTAGTCGGCTCACCCTAGGGCGCGACGCACCGATGATGCAACACTCCGCGCATGGAGCGCCGCACCTTGCTGAAGTTGGGGCTGGCCGGCGGGCTGGTTCTGGCCGCCGGTGCCGGACTGGTGGCCCTGGTAAAGCCGGGTCGCCAGGCCGGGCGGCTCACGGCCGCGGGCCGGGCCTTCTACGGCGCGGTGGCCCGGGGCGTGCTCGGCCCGCTGATCCCAGCCGACCCCGCTGCCGCGCGCCCCGTGCTGGACGCGCACCTTCAGCGCCTGGAGCAGGCCATCGCCGGCATGCCGCCGGGCGTGCAGGCCGAGATCGACGAGCTGACCACGCTGGCCTGCAGCGCGCCGGGCCGCCTGGCGCTGCTCGGGCTGTCGGTGCCCTGGGAGGACGCCAGCCCCGTGCAGGTCGAGGCGGCGCTGCAGGCCCTGCGCCATTCGTCCATCGCGTTGCGCCAGCAGGTCTACCAGGCCCTGCGCGAGCTGACCAACGCCGCCTTCTTCGCCGACACCGGCACCTGGGCCCTCATGGGGTACCGCGGCCAGCGCCCCGTGCCCAACATCCCGCCAGCCTGAGCCCGCCGCATGACCGAGACCATCCCCGACCCCATCCGCGCCGGCCTGGCCCGTGGCTGGAAGGTGCTGGGCGGCCCGCACGGCACGCCGCCCGTCGAGTTGCGCTGCGACGTGGCCATCGTCGGCAGCGGCGCGGGTGCCGGCATCACCGCCGAACTGCTCAGCGGCGCGGGCCTCGCGGTCGTCATCATCGAAGAGGGCCCGCTGCGCTCCAGCAGCGACTTCCGCCAGCTCGAGTCGGAGGCCTACGCCACCCTCTACCAGGACAGCAACGGCCGCAAGACCGCCGACAAGGCCATCTCCATCATGCAGGGGCGCTGCGTGGGCGGCTCCACCACCGTCAACTGGACGAGCTCGTTCCGCACGCCGCCCGACACGCTGGCCTACTGGGCCGAGCACTTCGCGCTGCCCGAGATGGCCGACGGCTCAATGACGCCGTGGTTCCTGCAGGCCGAACAGCGGCTGAATGTCGGTGCGTGGCTGGTGCCGCCCAACGCCAACAACCACAAGCTGCGCATCGGCGCCGCCAGGCTGGGCATCAGCGCGCCGGCCATCCTGCGCAACGTGAAGGCCTGCTGGAACCTTGGCTCCTGCGGCCTGGGCTGCCCCACCAACGCCAAGCAGTCGATGCTGGTGACGACCATCCCCGCCGCGCTCGACCGCGGCGCCACGTTGCTGGTGCAGACGCAGGCCCACACGCTGGAGCTGCAGGCCGGGCGCGTGCAGGCCGTGCAGTGCCGCCCGGTGGCCGTCAACGGCGCGCCGGGTTCCGGGGGTACGCGCGTGGTGGCGCGGCACGTCGTCGTTGCCGGCGGTGCCATCAACTCGCCCGCGTTGTTGATGCGTTCCGGCCTGTCCGACCCGCACGGCCGCCTGGGCCTGCGCACCTTCCTGCACCCGGTGGTGGCAACCATGTCCACCTTCGCCGAACGCATCGAGGCCTGGGACGGTGCGCCGCAGACCATCTACACCGATCACTTCCTCGAGACGCAGCCGATCGACGGCCCCATCGGCTACAAGCTCGAGGCGCCGCCGCTGTACCCGCTGATCTCCGCCATCGCCATGCCCGGCATCGGCGCCGGGCAGGCCCAGGTGCTCGAGCGCTTCCCGCACACGCAGGCGCTGCTGGCCCTGCTGCGCGACGGCTTCCACGAGCAGTCGCCGGGCGGTCGCGTGTCCATCAAGGGCGACGGCAGCCCGCAGCTCGACTACCCGATCACGCCCTTCGTCTGGGACGGCGCGCGCCGCGCGCTGCTGAGCATGGCCGAGATCCAGTTCGCCGCCGGCGCCGAGCGCGTGATGCCCCTGCACGAGCAGGCCACGTGGACGACGAACTGGAAGGACGCCCGTGCGCAGATCGAGCGCCTGCCGATGGCGCCCTACCAGACGCGCGTGCTCAGCGCCCACGTGATGGGCGGGTGCGGCATGGCCGGCAAGCCCGAGCTGGGCGTGGTGCGGCCCGACGGGCGCCACTGGCAGGTCGAGAACCTCTCCGTGCACGACGGCTCGCTGTTCCCCACGAGCATCGGCGCCAACCCGCAGCTGTCCATCTACGGCCTCGTCAACAAGCTGGCCACCGGCCTGGCGCGCCAGCTCTCGGGCCGCGAGGTGCAGCTCGCCTGATGCTGGCGCGGCTGCTGCAGTGCGTGGTCGCGTTCGCGCTGCTGCTGGCGGCGGCGGGCGCAGCCTGGGCCTGGCAGCAGGGCCGGCCGGGCTGGGCCGTGGCCTGGGCGGTTTTCGTGCTCGGGTTCCACGCCTGGGTGATGGCGCTGGAGTTCGTGCTGCTGCGCCTGGCGCACGGCGCCGACCCCGCGCCACGGGCGAGCCCGGCACAGCTGCTCCGGGCCTGGGCGCACGAGGCGGTCATGGCGCCGGTGATCTTCGGCTGGCGGCAGCCCTTCCGCAGCCAGGCCGAGCCCGACCACCTGCCGCCCGATGCCCGCGGCCGCCGCGGCGTGCTGCTGGTGCACGGCTTCGTGTGCAACCGCGGCTTGTGGAACCCCTGGCTGAGGCGGCTGCGCGCGCAGGGCACGCCGTTCGTGGCCGTGAACCTGCAGCCGGTGTTCGGCTCCATCGACGACTACATCCCCCTGATCGACGCCGCCGTGGCGCGGCTGCAGGCTGCCACCGGGCTGGCGCCGGTGGCCGTGGCCCACAGCATGGGCGGCCTGGCCCTGCGCGCGTGGTGGGCGGCCGACGGCCACGACGAGCGCCTGCACCACGCCATCACCCTGGGCACGCCGCACCACGGCACCTGGCTGGCGCGCTTCGCGATGACGCGCAACGCGCGCCAGATGCAGCAGCTCTCGCGCTGGCTGCAGACCCTGGCCCCGCGCGAGACGCCGGCACGGCGCGCCCGCTTCACCTGCTTCTACACCCACTGCGACAACATCGTGTTCCCGCCGTCCACGGCCACGCTGCCGGGCGCCGACAACCGCCACTTGCCGGGGCATGCCCACATGCACCTGGCCAGCCACGAGGGCTGGTGGCACGAATTGCAGCGCTGGCTCAGGCCTTGAAGCGCCGCTCGCCGGGCAGCACCGCGCCGCCCTCGATCTCGCCCTCGCGCGCGATGCGCTCTCGGACCTCGGCGTACACCGGCGTGAAGTCCGGCGCCGTGGCGTCGAACAGCTGCTGGAACGAGTCGATCACGAAGTACGTCGCCTGGAAGGTGTCGATGCGGTAGCGGCTGCGCATCAGGCGCTTCAGGTCGAAGCCGACGCGGCTGGGCTCGGGGCTGGACACGCTGTAGGGCAGCTCGCTGCCCGAGCTGAGGATGCCGGCGCCGTAGGCGCGCAGGCCCTGCGGGGTGGCGATGAGCCCGAACTCCACCGTGTACCAGTACAGCCGCGCCAGCAGCTCGCAGGCGTCCAGCCGGCTGGCCTTCAGCCCGCCGGCGCCGTAGGCCTGCATGTAGTCGGCGAACACGGGGTCGAACAGCAGCGGCATGTGGCCGAAGAGGTCGTGGAAGACGTCGGGCTCGACGACGTAGTCGAACTCCTCGGGCCGGCGGATCCAGTCCGTCACCGGGAAGCGGCGCGCCGCCAGCAGCGCGAAGAAGGCCTCCTCGGGGATGAGGCCCGGCACGCCCACGACCTGCCAGCCGGTGGCCTTCATCAGCCGCTCGCTGATGTCGTCGAATCGGGGGATGCGGTCCGGCCTGCCCAGGTGCCGCACCGCGGCCATGAACTCGTCGCAGGCGCGGCCCGGCAGCTGCTGCAGTTGCCGCTCGACCAGTCTGCGATAGGTCTGGTGGTCGGCCTCGCTGTACTGCGCCCAGTCCTGCTCGCAGGTGTAGTCGGCCCGGGCCTTGGCGTAGTTGCCGCGCGGCGGCCGGTCCCCGGTGCCGTAGGTGACGGGGGCGACGCCTTTGTTGACGCCGTCGTGGAAGTCCGGCGCCGCGGCCGCAGCCCAAGTCGTCGCCTTCATCGCTCAGGCCTTGGCCAGCACGCCCCGGCGCATCTGGTCGAGCTCCATGCTTTCGAACAGCGCCTTGAAGTTGCCCTCGCCGAAGCCCTGGTCGCCCTTTCGCTGGATGAACTCGAAGAAGATCGGCCCGAGCTGGTTCTCCGAGAAGATCTGCAGCAGCAGGGCGCCGGCCTTGCCGTCGATGAGGATCCGGCGCTGCTTCAGCGCGGCGACGTCCTCGCCGTGGCCCGGGATGCGCCGGTCCACGAGCTCGTAGTAGGTGTCGATGGTGTCGAGCAGCTTCAGGCCCCTGGCGCGCAGCGCATCCACTGTCTGGTGCAGGTCGGTCGAGCCCAGCGCGATGTGCTGGATGCCCTCGCCGTGGTACTTGTCCAGGTACTCCTGGATCTGGCCGGCCTTCTCGTTGCCCTCTTCGTTGATCGGGATGCGGATCTGGCCGCAGGGGCTCGTCATCGCCTTGCTCTTAACGCCAGTGACCTGGCCCTCGATGTCGAAGTAGCGGACCTCGCGGAAGTTGAACAGCCGCTCGTAGAACTCGGCCCACTCGCCCATGCGGCCGCGGTGCACGTTGTGCGTGAGGTGGTCGATGTAGGTCAGGCCGTGGCCCGGCGGGTTCAGGCCAGTGGCCACCGCGCCGGGCAGCGGCTCGAAGTCGACGTCGTAGAAGCCGATGTTGCCGATGTCGCCGTCCTTGGCGCCGCCCTTGCCGCGCCAGCGGTCCACCAGGTAGATCAGGCTGTCGCCGATGCCCTTGATGGCGGGGATGTTGAGCTCGCCCGGGCCGGCGGTGCCGGCGAAGCCCCAGGCGCCCAGCGACAGCGCGCGCTCGTAGGCCGCCTTGGCGTCGGCCACGCGGAATGCGATGGCGCAGATGCTGGGCCCGTGCAGCCGCGCGAAGCGCTGCGCGAAGCTGTCGGGCTCGGCGTTGACGATGAAGTTGATGCCGCCCTGGCGGTACAGCAGCACGTTCTTGCGGCGGTGCCGGGCGATGGCGGTGAAGCCCATGCTCTCGAACAGCGCGCCCATGGCGGCGGGGTCCGGTGCGGCGTACTCGATGAACTCGAAGCCGGCGGTGCCCATCGGGTTGTCCCAAGGCGTGAAGTCCATCGTCGTCTCCTGCGGCTGCCGTGTGGCGCCTTGTTCCGCGCACTGTAGGGCGGCCGGCGCGCAGCGTGCTTGCGTGTGGCGGCGCTGGAACCCGCCGCAGCGCAGGAATCCTGCAAAATCAAGCAACATGGAGCCGGCATCCCGCATCGATGCGATAGACCAGCGCATCCTTCAGGCGCTGCAGGCCAACGGCCGCGCCACCTACGACGAACTGGCGCAGGCCGTGGGCCTGTCGGCCAGCGCTGTGCTGCGCCGCGTGAAGCGGCTGGAGGAGGCGGGCGTCATCGCCGGCTACGTGGCCCTGGTGGATCCGGGCCGCGTGGGGCTGCCGCTCACCGCTTACATCAGCGTGCGCCTGGCCAAGACCAGCGCCTCGCGCAACCCCATCGACGAGTTCGCCGCGGCCGTGCAGACCTGGCCCGAGGTCGTGGAGTGCGCCGCCCTCACCGGCGAGATGGACTACCTGCTTCGCGTGCTGGTGCGCGACATGGCGCACCACTCGCGTTTCATCATGGACCAGCTGCTGCGCCACCCCAGCGTGATGGACTGCAAGACCAGCTTCCAGCTGCGGCGCCTGAAGGGCACGACCGCCGTGCCGTTGTAGGCAGCCGCGCCGGGGCAGCGGCACCGCCGCACCGCCACAATCGCGCCTCATGTTCGAATGGATCAACACGCTGCAGGCCTGGCTGCAAGGCTGGGTCAGCGCCGAGGCCGGTCTCTGGGGCCTGTTCTTCTCGGCCTTCGTCTCGGCCACGCTGCTGCCCGGCAGCAGCGAGGTGGTGATGACGGCCCTGGTCACCGCCTATCCCGACATCGTCTGGTGGGCCTTCCTGGCAGCCACCGCCGGCAACGTGACGGGCTGCGTGCTCAGCTACGGCATGGGCTACGGTGCCCGGCAGGGCTTCGAGCGCTTCCAGCGCGTGAAGGTCGACCTCGAGCACCCGCTGGTGCAGCGCCTGCGGCGCTACGGGCCGCCGGCGCTGTTCCTGAGCTTCCTGCCGCTGGTGGGCGACGTGCTCGTGGTGGCCGCCGGCTGGCTGAAGCTGCCGCTGGGCCCCAGCATGCTGTGGATCGCCGCCGGCAAGGCCACGCGCTACCTCGTGCTGGTGCTGGGGCTGCTGGGCGTGCTGTCGTTCGCCTGAGCGCGGGCGCCGCAGCCCCCGCGGCGGGCGGCGCCCGGCCGGCGCGGTGCGTCAGGCCGGCATCGTCTTCATGATCTGCGTCGGCGTGGGCGCCGGCCAGCCTGCTTCCTGGGCCACGCGCACGATGGCCTCGTTGGTGTCGAAGTAGACCTGCCAGTAGTGGTCGGTGTGGCAGTAGGGCCGCACTGCGAGCACCGGGCCGACGAGGTTCATGTCCAGCAGCGTCACGTCGGGCGCGGGGCTGCTCTTCACGTTGGGGATGGCCGCGACCGCGACCTTGAGCCTGGCGATGGCCTCGGCCACGTCCACGCCGCCGGCCAGCTGCGCCGTGCGGTCCACGCGGCGGAACGGCAGCGCGCTGTAGTTCGAGACGGTGTCGCCGAAGACCTTGCCGTTGCCCACCAGCGTCATCACGTTGTCGGGCGTGATCAGCGTCGTGCCGAACAGCCCCAGCTCGTGCACGGTGCCGGTGATGCCGCCGACCTGCACGAAGTCGCCGACCTTGAACGGCCGCAGCACCAGCATGAAGGCGCCCGCGGCAAAGTTGCCGAGCATGCCGCTCCAGGCCGCGCCGATGGCCACGCCGGCACCGGCGAGCATGGCCGCGAAGCTCGTCGTCTGGATGCCGAAGTAGCCCAGGATGCCGAGCACCAGTGCGATGTTGAGCGTGACGGCGACGATCGAGCCCAGGTACTTGGTCAGCGTGGGATCGACGTTGTTGCGGTTCATCGCCGCCTGCATCACCGCGATGACGCGGCCGATGAGCCAGCGCCCGACGATCCAGAACGCGATCGCAGCCAGCACCTTGACGGCCAGCTCGCTCACGGTCGTGCCCATGAACTGCTGGAACGCGGAAATGTCCATCGTGAAACTCCTCCTGCCATGCCCCTCTCACAAACGGGGGGCGCGGCGAGACTATCTCACGGCAGGATGGCGGCAGCGCCCAGGCGCCGGCCGCGCGGGGCGGGCTTCAGTCGCTGTCGATCTCGTGCAGCAGCCGCTTCGTCGCGTCGGCGGACAGCTGCAGCAGCTCGGCGATGTCGCGCACGTCGTCGGGGATGGCGGCGTTGTCCCAGCCCGCCGCGCTGTGGCGCGCCACGCGGATGGCCAGCAGCACGTTGCGCATCTGCGGCGTGCTGCGCGTGGCGTGGTCGTCGGTCAGCTGCACCACCAGCCCGGGAAGCCGCCATTGCTCCATCAGCGTGTGCTGAAGGTCGACCAGCTCGATGCCCAGCACCTCGCGCTGCACGGTGGCCGATCGCAGCGTGGAATCGGCCGCCTGCAGCGACGCGATGCGCAGCGCCATCGCGGGGGCGTGCAGCCACAGCAGCAGCTCGGCGAAGTCGTGCAGCAGCGCCGCCTCGTGGATGAGGGGCGCGTCGTAGTCCATGCGGTGCACGGCGAAGCCGATGGCGAAGCGCGCCGCGCGGTGCGAGCGCCGCAGCACGCCCCGGAAGCCCTCGAGCGCGTCGGGCATGTCGGCCAGTGCGTCCTCGGCCACGGCGAGCTCGCCGAACTGGCGGAAGAAGGGCGGGATGCCCAGCATCACCAGCGCCGCCGTCACCGTCTCCACCTGGGAGGTTTCGCGGTTGCGCAGCAGGTGGCCGACGTGGGCCAGCAGCTTGAGCGTGAGCAGCGGGTCGGCCGCCACGACCTCGGCCAGCAGGTGGGCGTCGACGGCGTCTTCGTCCTGGCGCAGCTCCTCCAGCCGTGCCGCCGTGGCCGCCAGCACCGGCAGCGCCTGCGGGCGGAACAGCGCCACCCAGCCGGGCAGGTCGCGCGGCGGCTGTTCGATGCGGACGAGGGGCTGCATGGGGGCGGGGGATTTCCGGCTCTTACCCGGGGTTTTCGGCCGGATGCGGGGCGGGCTTGAGCCCCCCGCGCTGGGCCCGTGTGCGTTCAGCGCAAATCGATCATGACGCCCTCGCGCGCGTCGGCCGTGCCGTCCACCAACGCCCGGTACGCGGCCTCGGCCGCGGCGGGACCCTGCCGCTGCACGATGCGCACCCACGGCTCGGGGCCGCGCTGCACGGCCGCCAGGAAGGCCTGCCAGCCCTCGGCCAGGCGCTGCCCGAAGGCCTCTGCGCCCCAGCCCTCGGGCGGCGGCCCGCTGCGCCGGGCAGCCTGGGCCGGCGCGAAGAACAGGGTCGGCCGCGGCCCCGGCAGCCCGCCGCCGGAGCCCAGCTCGCGCCAGTGGGTGCCCCCGATCGAGCTGCTGAAGCCCAGCCGGTCGGCCCAGTGCTGGTGCACGCGGCGCCGCAGGCCGGCGTCGCCCGCGAAGTCGACGTAGACCGCGGGCTCGTCGGCCGGCAGCGACTCGAGCGCGCCGTAGGCCAGGACTTCGTCGTAGCAGCCCAGGCCCTGGACGAAGCCCACGCGGGCGTCGGAGGTCAGGCCGACGATCGCCGGACGCGCGCCCTGCGGCCGGCGTGCCAGGCAGAAGGCGGTGGCAAAGGCGGTCTTGCTCGAGGCGCTGGACAGCAGCAGCCGCCGCGCGCCGAAGAAGCCGGCCTCGGCCAGGAAGTCGTCGAGCAGGAACGCCGTCATGAACAGGGGCTTGAGCACGGCCTGCAGGCCCTCGAGCTCGGGCCGCCAGGCCGGGTCGGCGTCGCAGAAGCCGTAGGACTGGTAGGCCGCGGCCAGGCCGGCGCGGTGCGGAGACTGGTCCATGAAGCCGCCGGTGCGCACGCGGGCCGGCTGCACGACGAGGTGCGTGCCCAGTGGCAGGTAGCCCCAGACGCGCCGGCCCACGGCCAGGCCCTCCGCCTGGGACTCCACCACGGTCGCGAAGCCCCAGGTCGGCAGGCAGCCGAAGCCGGGCTCGGGCGCGGGGAAGAACTGCCAGTACTTCATGGCTTCGCCGAAGGCCGCGTAGGTGATGTTGTTGGCCGTGAGCGCCACCTGCTCGACGGCCAGGCGGGCCTGCCCCGGCTCGAGCGGGCGCGTGGCATCGGGATCGGGCCGCCAGGCGGTGTGGTGGAGGTCGCCGCGGGCGATCAGCAGGCGGTGGGTGTCGGTGTGTGGCATGCCGCGACTGTGCCGGCTGCCGCGGCGCTTGCCCACAAAGAAATACCCCGCAGGGGGAACCCTGCGGGGCCTGGGGCGGCGGGGCTCACAGCCGTGTCACGCCGAGCACGCGGCCCACGAGCTGGCCGTTGACGTACAGCGCGCCCTCGGGCGCCGAGGCATCGGCGTGGAACTCGAGCACGGGCTCGGTCACGGGCGGCTCCTCCACGAGGGCCACCCGTTCGGCCATCGCGTCGAGCAGCCGGCTCAGGCCGCGCAGCAGCGAGGCGGCCAGGCCGCGGGCCCTGCGCTCCTCGGGGGGCACGGGGAAGTAGAACAGTTCACGCGTCGTCATGGTCGTTCTCCATCGGCGGGGCCGATTCACCACGCGCTCCGGGCGTGGCGGGGTTGTTCAGGGGCTGGGCTTCGGTCGGGCGAGTTCGCGGCTGAGCTCGCCGCGCAGTTCGCGCTGCAACTGCTGTCGGCGGTCGCCACCGCCATGGCGCCCGGCGCAGCGGACGCGGGCCACGGCCACGAAGGGGTTGCGCGGCTTGCGGGTCTGGGAGATCGGCTTCATCGGGGGCTCCTTTCGGGCGTGGGTCGGTGGGCGGGGGCTGGAAACAGCAAGGCCCGGGTGCTGGTGCAGCCCGGGCCTTGGTGGGGTTGGCGTGTGCGGTGCGTGGCGAAGGCGCTACCGCGTGTCACGCCGGTTCACCGGCACCCGGGGTCGGGCGAGAAACAGGTTCAGGTCCATGGTGTCGGTTGAAGGGTGGAAGGGCTGTGCCAGCGAGGCCCGGGTCGCCGGTCGGCGGGGCAAGTCGTCTTTCACAGGATTGAGCAAATGATAAAGATTAAGTTATCAATGTGCAAGGCTGCGAGCTGCGGGAAAACCCGCAATCGATCGATCGAATGAAGGATTGGCGCGATCGGCGCGACCGTCGCGCGCGCGCCCGGCCGCCTAGCGCTTGCGCTTGAGCGGTGCCACGCCCTGCTGGCTGCGCAGCCACACGGCATGGGGGTCGTCGGCCGGCGCCGGGGCGGGCCCTGGCGCGCCGGCGCGCGCAGCGGCCGCGGGCGCCGGCGTGGTCGGCGGCGGCGTCAGCACCTCGCCCAGCAGATCCAGCAACCGCGTGCGCGCACGCTGGGGGTGGCGGCGGTAGTAGGTGAGCACGAGGCCGACGATGAACCGCTCGTCGTCGTCGCCGGGCAGGCTGTCGTCGCGCGGCGCCGGCGGCATCGCGTCGCCACCCGCGCGGAAGTCCGCCGGCAGCGTGGCGCCCAGCGGAGGAGGGAGCGACTCGCTGCCGGGGCCGTGCGGCACGTCCATCCAGCCGCGGGGCTTGTGGCACAGGTGCTCGAACTGGCGCGCCAGCCGCTCGCCGATCTGGCGGCTGCGGCTCTTGATCTGGCTCCAGTAGCTGGCCTGGATCTGCACGCGCTCGGCGAAGCGCCGCTCCAGGCCGCGCAGCGTGGCGGCGTCGGCGTGGCGAGCCGTGGCGCGCACGAACTCCTCGAACAAGGCCAGCGCGTTGTCCAGGCGCACCTGGGCGAGATCGGGAGGGCTGGCTTGCATCAACCCCGGATGATAAATGCGCGTTGCCCTGCACCGGGCCCGCCGCCAAGCAGAACGGCCCGCCTGGCGGCGGGCCGTCGCGGCTGCGGGGGCAGCCCCGGCTCGTCAGCTCGCGCCGGCCGTGTCCTTCGGCGTGATCTTCGGCGCGGTCTTCACGCTCCAGACCATGGTGATGGCCAGCACCGCGACCACCACGCCCAGGCTCACCGCCACCGGGATCTTGTAGATGTCGATCAGCACCATCTTCGTGCCGATGAACACCAGGATCACCGACAGGCCGTAGCTCAGCAGGTGGAACTTGGCGGCGATGGCGGCCAGCAGGAAGTACATCGCGCGCAGGCCCAGGATGGCGAAGATGTTGCTCGTGAGCACGATGAACGGATCCATCGTGATCGCGAAGATCGCCGGGATCGAGTCGACCGCGAAGATCACGTCGGTGATGGCCACCAGGATGATCACCAGGAACAGCGGCGTGGCGATGCGCTTGCCGTTTTCCAGGGTGAAGAACTTCTCGCCGTCGAAGACCTTGCTCACGGGCATGATCCGGCGCAGCAGCTTCAGTGCCGGGTTGCTCTCGAGGTCGGGCTCCTGGCCCGCCGCCCACCACATCTTGACGCCGGTGAGGATGAGGAAGGCGCCGAACACGTAAAGGATCCAGTGGAACTGCTGGATCAGCCAGGCGCCGACCAGGATCATCACCGTGCGCAGCACGATGGCGCCGATGATGCCGATCATCAGCACGCGCTTCTGGAACTCCGGCGGCACCGCGAAGTACGTGAAGATCATCAGGAACACGAAGATGTTGTCCACCGCCAGGCTCTTCTCGATGAGATAGCCGGTGAGGAACTCCATGCTCTTGGTGTTGGCGAGCTCGGCGCCGTGGTCCTGGTAGACGGCCCACCAGAACAGCCCGTTGAAGGCGAAGCTCAGCAGCACCCAGACGATCGACCAGTTCAGCGCCTCCTTCACGGAGACGGCGTGCGCGCCCTGCTTGCGCAGCACGACGAAGTCGACGAACAGCGCCGCGATGACGGCGCAGACAAAGAAGATCCAGAGCCAGGTCGGCGCAATGGTGTCCATGGACACGCTCCCTCAGGGGTGGAGGTCGTTGGAATGAGTACCGCGATTGCGCCGAAAGGTCTTGCGAATCGGCCGGGAGGCCGAGCTGCGGTCCCGGGCAGGCAGCCTGAAGGACAGCCACCCACCGGATTGACGGGGTTCCGCGGCCGCGTTGCACAGCCTGCTACTCCCCTTTCGACGTGGGGAAGTATGCCCAGGTCCATGCTTCCGTCCTCCGTGGTCCACCGAATGGCCCCGTTGCGCCGGGGCCCATCATGGCGGGCGGGTGTGCGCCACGGTGCCGTCCCGTTGTCCAATGCCAGCGCCCAACAGCCGACCGGAAGAACCCGCGGGTATGGACCCCTACCACGTCACTCTGCTTTTCCTGGCGCTGGTCCTCTTCTCGGCGGCCATTCAAGTCTGGCTGGCGTTTCGCCAGATCCGCCACGTGGCTCGGCATCGAGCTGCCGTGCCGACCTGCTTCCACGCTTCGGTGCCGCTGGAGTCGCACCAGAAGGCTGCCGACTACACGCTGGTTCGTGAGCGCTTCGGGCTCGTCAGGCTCGGCGTTCAGCTGCTGGTCGTGCTGATCTGGACCGTCGGCGGGGGCATCGCCTGGCTCAATGGGTGGCTGGCGGGCGCGGTGGCGCCGGTGATCGGCCCGCTCGGCTACCAGGTCGCCCTGCTTGGGGCGTTCATCGCCATCAGCTTCGTGCTCGACCTGCCCTTCGACGCCTACTCCACGTTCCGGATCGAACAGCGCTTCGGCCTCAATCGCATGGGGCCCGGGCTGTGGATCGCCGACCAGGCCAAGAGCCTGGTGATCACGCTCGTGCTGCTGCTGCCGCTCGCCGCGCTGATCCTGTGGCTGATGGACTTCGCCGGGCCGACCTGGTGGCTCTGGGCGTGGGCGGCCAGCGTGGCGTTCATGCTGCTGCTGATGATGGTCTATCCCACGCTCATCGCGCCCCTGTTCAACCGCTTCGAGCCGCTGGCCGATGCCACGCTCGCCGAGCGGGTGCAGGGCCTGATGGATCGCTGCGGTTTTGCCGCCCGCGGCCTGTTCGTCATGGATGGCTCCACCCGCTCGGCCGAATCGAATGCCTACTTCACCGGGCTCGGGCGCTCCAAGCGCGTGGTGCTCTACGACACGCTCATCGCGCAGTTGAGCCGTGGCGAACTGCTGGCCGTGCTGGCCCATGAGCTGGGGCACTTCAAGCTGCGCCACATGCCCAAGCAGCTCGGCGTCTCGGTGCTTTCGGCGTTGGGGGTGTTCGCGGCACTGGGATGGCTCGCCGCCCAGCCCGCGTTCTATGCCGGCCTCGGCGCCCCGCCGTCCCCCGGACTGCCGACCGACGCGCTTGCGCTGGTGCTGTTCCTGGCCGCCGCAGGCGTCGTCGGCGTCTTCTTCTCGCCGCTCGGCGCGCTGTTCTCACGGGGCCACGAGTTCGAGGCCGATGCCTACGCCGCCGCGCACGCCGACGGCGGCGACCTCGCCATGGCGCTCATCAAGCTGCACCGCGAGAACCTGGCCACGCTGACGCCCGACCCCGTGTACTGGCGCTTCCATGCCTCGCACCCGACAGTGCTCGAACGCCTGTCCAGGCTGCCGCAGCCGCGGCAGGCACCGTTGGCGCATCCTTAATGGCGTTGCGGGCCACGGCCGTGCGGCAGGGCCCAGCCGCCGATGCCATCGGCCCCCGCCGGCCCTACAGCCAGCCGTTGGCGCGCGCGATGCGCGTGGCCTCCACGCGGTTGTCGGCGCCGAGCTTGCCCGCGGCCTCGTGCAGGTAGTTGCGCACGGTGCCGGGTGACAGGCCCAGCGCGTCGGCGATCTCCTTGTTGCTGCGGCCCTCCTCGGCCAGGCGCAGCACCGCGCGCTCGCGCTCGCTCAGCGGGTCGGCGCCGCCCCAGGCGGCCTCGGCCAACTCGGGCGCCACCACGCGGCCGCCGGCGGCCACGCGGCGCACGGCGGCGGCCAGTTCCTCGCTGGGCTGGTCCTTCAGCAGGTAGCCGCGCACGCCGGCATCGAGCGCGCGGCGCAGGTAGCCCGGGCGGCCGAAGGTGGTGACGATCAGCACCCGCACCGGCAGCCCCGCGTCCCGGATGCGCGCGGCCAGCTCCAGCCCGGTGAGGCCGGGCATCTCGATGTCGGACAGCAGCACGTCGGGCCGCTCGCGCTGCACCAGCGCCCAGGCCGCGGTGCCATCGGCCGCGCGGCCCACGACCTCGATGTCGGGCTCCAGCCCCAGCAGCGTGGCCAGCGCGCCCAGCACCATGCCCTGGTCTTCGGCCACGACGACGCGGATCACGCGGCGTCCCTTCTGCGTCCGACGCGGATCACGCGGCGTCCCTTCTGCGTCCGACGCGGATCACGCCGAGCTCCCGGCCGCCGGCTCGCGCGGCAGCGGCACGCGCGCCAGCAGCGCGCCGCCCTCGGGCCCGAAGCGCAGCGCCAGCGTGCCGCCGACGCCGGCCAGGCGCTGCCGCATGCCGGCGATGCCGTGGCCCTCGGTTGGCGCCGGTGCCGGCTCGGCGGCAGGCGGCTCGGGCAGCGCAGGCAGCACGGGCGGGGCGGCCTCGGACGGCGCTGCGGCAGCCTGGCGGCTGTCGCGCACGACCAGCGTCACGGCGCCGTCGGCGACGCCGAAGTCCACCCGGCACTGCCGCGCCTGCGCGTGCCGCACGATGTTGGTCACGCCCTCCAGCAGCACGAAGGCCAACGCCGTCTCCACCGGCTCGGGCAGCGCCGGCGGCACGCCGTGCACGCTGAAGTCGACGCCGGCGCTGTCGAGCGCGCGCCGCGCCTTGGCGAGCTCTTGCGCCAGCCGCGTCGATCGCATGCCGGTGACGGCGGCGCGCACGTCGGCCAGCGCGCTGCGCGCGGTGCGGCGGATGTCCTCGATCTCGGCGCGGGCGCGCGCCGGGTCGGCGTCGATCAGCCGCCCGGCGAGGTCGGCCTTCACGGCCACCGCGGTGAGCGTGTGGCCGAGCAGGTCGTGCAGGTCGCGCGCGATGCGTTCGCGCTCGGCCACCACGGCCAGGCGGCGGGCCTCGTCGCGCGAGGCCGCCAGCGCCCGGCTCTGCGCCGCGTAGGCCGCCGAGTACATCGCGATCATGACCGTCATGGCGCCGAAGAACAGCGTCGGCAGCCAGTCCCACAGGGGCAGGCCGCGCCACAGCACCAGCGCCGCCACCGCCAGTGCCACGCCCGCCAGCGCCGTCCAGGCGCGGCGCTGCGGCAGCACGCCTCCCAGCAGCCCGCAGGCGTAGATGACGAAGACGCCCCAGACGCCCCCGAAGGGCTGCACCGCCGCGCCCAGGGCCGCCACGGCCAGGCCGGCACGCAGCGCCCGCGTGTCGCTGCGGCCGAAGCTGCGCAGGTACAGCGGCAGGAAGGCCGCGATGCCCAGCGCCGAGGCCGCCACGTCCACCATCGACGGCGGCCGGCCCAGCCAGGGCAGCGGGTAGATCAGCAGGTAGGCCAGGAACCAGCGGCCCATGCGCTGCGTGCTGCGGTCCAGGGCCTGCAGTTGCGGCTCGGGCGGCGGCTCGGCGGGCGAGCCGGGGCCGGGGTTCGGGACGACGGCGTTCACGGTGCCTCAGGATAGCGGCGGCGCTCCACCGCCGCGCCGTTCTTCCAGATGCGCTCGATGGCGCGCGTGGCGCGGATGTCGGCGCTGGGGTCGCCGGCCACCAGCAGCAGGTCGGCGCGCTGTCCCGCGGCCACGCGGCCGCGGTCGGTCAGGCCGAAGCGCCGCGCCGGCGCCGAGGTGGCGGCGCGCAGCGCCTGCAGCGGGCTGAGGCCGGCCTGCACCAGCAGTTCCAGCTCGTGGTGCAGGCTGGCGCCGTGCGCGGTGCCCGGGTTGGGCGCGTCGGAGCCGGCCAGGATCTCCACGCCCCCGGCGTGCAGCCGGCGCACCGACTCCAGCGCCCCGGCCAGCCGGAACATCACCAGCCGTGTCGGCGGCGCCTGCTCGAGGCCGCGCCGCTGCTCGGGCGTGAGGTAGGGGCGCACCGCCGGGTCGGCGGCCAGCAGCGCGTTGCCGCGGCGGGCACCGGGGGCCGGCGGCGTGGGGTCGAAGCCGGCGATCACCGCCAGCGTGGGCGTGACGAAGGCGCCGCGCGCGCGCGCCAGTTGCACCAGCTCGGCATCGGCCACGCGGTCGGCGTGCACGTGCACCAGGCCGTCGGCGCCGGCCTGCAGCGCCTCGTGCGCGGGCACCAGGCGCGAGACATGCACCACCGCCAGCCGCTGCCGCGCCTGCGCGGCCGCCACCAGCGCGGCCAGGGTCGGGCGGTCGATCGATGGGAAGGGCGGGCCCAGGCCCTCGGCGCTGCGCGGCTCGTAGGCGATCTTGATGAAGTCCGAGCCCTCGGCCAGCCGCGCGTCCACCCAGGCCGGGGCCTCGGCCGGCGTGCTCAGCGTGGGCACCGGAACGCCGAACTGCGTGCCGTGGCCGCCGGGCACGGTGGCCAGGTGTCCGGCCGAGAAGCGGTCGGCGTGCGCGCGCGGCGACAGCGCCTCGCGCGTGCGGCGCAGCTCGCGGTGGGGGCCGGGGTCGGAGAACATGTCCAACACCGTGGTGACGCCGAAGTTCAGCGTCTCGGCCAGGGCGTCGCCCCAGGTGTGCACGTGGGCGTCGATCAGGCCCGGCAGCAGCGTGCGGCCGCGGCCGTCGATCACCGGCAGGTCGGCCGGCGCGGCCACGCCCGCGCCGGCGGCGACGACGCGGCCCTGGCGCACCACGACGGTGGCCGCCTCGACCACGCGCTCGCCATCGAACAGTCGCACGTCGCGCACCGCGAAGCCGGGCGCTGGTGGCGCCAGGCGCTCGTCGCCCGGCTCGGGCAGCGCGAGGAACAGCCCCGCCACCGCGGCCAGCACGGCCAGCGCGACGGCCGGGCCGCGCCAGGCGCGACGGTGCGGCGTGGTGGTGCCGTCCATCAGCGGTGCGCCCGCCGCCAGGCCAGCGCCACCGCGGCGGCGAAGGCCAGCGTGAAGCCCAGCACCGCGGCGCCGTGGCCCAAAGCGCTGCCGGTGATGTCGCGCCCGCTGGCCGCCAGCGCCAGCTCGGCCACGTGGTGCGTGGGCATGGCCTGCGACAGCGCCTGCATCCAGCCCGGGAACAGGAACGTCGGAATCCACAGCCCGCCCAGCACCGCCAGCGCCAGGAACAGCAGGTTGGTCACGCCCATGGCCGCCGAGCCGCCGAACGACAGCCCCACCACCAGCCCCAGCAGCCCCATCGGCACGGCGGCCAGCAGGTGCAGCAGCGCCAGGCCGGCCCAGGCCTGGCGCGGCAGCACCACGCCGCCGCCCCAGGCCGCCAGCGCGTACAGCGCCAGCACCACGAGGGCGGTGAAGCCCAGGCAGGTGAGCAGCTTGGCGCCCAGGTACAGCGGCACCGGCAGCGGGCTGGCCTGCTTGAGCGCCAGCTGCCCCGTCTCGCGCTCGTGGGCGATGCCAGCGCCGAAGGCGAACAGCGCCGGCCCGAGCGAGGCGAACACGCCGTAGGTGGCCACCAGGTAGGCGGCGTTGCCGCCGCCGGGCCGCGCCAGCACGATGGCGAACAGCGCGTAGAAGGCCAGCGGCAGCACCAGCGTCGGGATCGCGAAGGCCGGCTGACGCCAGGCCTTGCGCCACTCGGCGCCGGTCTCGGCCCACAGCAGTGCGAGCGTGTTCATGCGGACTCCTTGTTGAGCAGGTCGATCACGGCGTCCTCCAGCCGGGTGCCGGTGACCTCGATCTCGGCGACGGCGGCGTCCTCGGCCAGCAGCGCGCGCAGCGTGGCCTCGGCGGCGGACGAGCGCAGCGCCACGCGGCGGCCCTCGGCCGTGGCGGCCACCACGCCCGGCAGCGCCTGCAGCCGCGCCAGCGGCAGCGTGCTGACGCAGCGCACCCAGCGCGCCGCCACGCGGCCGCGGATCTCACCCGGCGTGCCGTCGGCCACCACGCGCCCGCCGGCCAGCAGCAGCACGCGGTCCGACAGCGCCTCGGCCTCCTCGAGCAGGTGCGTGGTCAGCAGCACCGCGCTGCCCTCGTCGGCCAGCGCGCGCACCGTCTGCCACAGCGAGCGGCGCGACTCGGCGTCCAGCGCCGCGGTGGGCTCGTCCAACACCAGCAGGCGCGGCCGCCCGGCCAGCGCCAGCGCGAACTGCACGCGCCGCTGCTGGCCGCCCGACAGCGCCTCGTAGCGCCGGTCCTCCAGGCCCTGCAGCCCGGCCAGCGCCAGCGTCTGGGCCAGCGGCCGCGCGCCCGGGTGGTAGCCGCCGTGCAGCGCCACGTGCTCCTGCACCGTGAGCTGCGGCGCCAGGCCCGCGGCCTGCAACATGGCGCCCGTGAGCCGCCGCGCCGCCAGGCTGCCTGGCGCGTGGCCGGCCACCTGCAGCGTGCCGGCGTCGGCGCGCAGCCGGCCCAGCACCAGGCCCACCAGCGTGCTCTTGCCGGCGCCGTTGGGGCCTAGCAGGGTGGTCACGCGGCCGGGGTGGATGTCCAGGTCCAGGCCGGCCAGCGCGGTCACGGCGCCGAAGCGCCGCACCAGGCCGCGCGCGCGGACCACGGGGCTGGCGTCGTCGGCCGCCCGTGCGGCCAGCGGGCGCGACGGTTGGGTGTGCAGGGTGGCAGTGTTCATGGCGCCACTGTGGCCGGGCGCTGCACGCCGCACCAGTGCACGGTGTCAGGCCTGCGGGGTGACGGATGTCACCCCGGGCCGCCGCCGGGTTCAGCTCCCGGACAGGCGCTCGATCTCGCGCTGCTTATCGGCGGCGAGACGGGCGTAGAACTGGATCTGCTCGCCCAGCGCGCGCAGGCGGTCGGCCATGCGGGTGGCCAGGCCGACCATGAGCTTGGCGGCGACCCGGGGCTGCTCGTCGAGCAGCGCCTCGAGGCCCTTGCGCGACAGCCCAGCGGCGAGCACCGGGCCGATCGCCGTGCAGCTTGCCGAGCGCGGAGCGCCGTCGAGCAGCGTCATCTCGCCGATGATGCTTCCCGCGCCCAGGACCGAGATCGCCACCGTGTCGACGGCGCCGGAGCCGCTGGTGTCCACCGACACCGAGCCCTCCAGCAGCAGCAGCATGTGGGTCGGGCTGTCGTTGTCGCCCTCGCGAAACAGCACCGCGCCGGCCGGGAACGCCAACAGATGCATCTGCGCCGCCAGCAGCGCGGCCTCGGGCAGGTTCAGCTGCAGCAGCGCACCCGGCGTGCGCAGGTAGTCGATGGCGCGCTCGGCCATCATCGGCTGCTCGGTCAGCCGACGCAGTCGCGGTGGCAGTTCGGCGGGGGAATCCACCCGATGACGCTATCACGGTCGGGCGCCACCGGAAACCGCCGGCGAGTGCTCCGGCGCAGCCTCGGCGGCCTGCGCCGCGCCAGTGGATGCCGCCAGGCCGGCCGGCCCGATCACTCCTGGTCGGCGCGGGCGGTGTCGATCGAGGGTGTCGTCGGATCGGGCGGGGAGCGTCGGCCTGCGGCCACCGCGCCACAAGCGGAGGCGCCGTGCCGGGTGATAGCGTTCGCGCGTGAGCACCCCCACCGACCCCGCCGCGGCACGGCCCCGCGTGCTGCCCGCCATCGTGCTGGCGCAGCTGGGCGGCACCTCGAGCTGGTTTGCGGTCAACGCCGTGATGCCCGACCTGCAGGCGGCGTTCGGCTGGGACGCCGCGGCGGTGGGCACGCTCACCGCCGCGCTGCAGGGCGGATTCATCGCCGGCACGCTGGTGTTCGCGCTGCTGGCGGTGGCCGACCGCTTCCCGGCGCGCGCGGTGTTCCTGCTGTGCGCGCTGCTGGCCTCGGGCACCACGCTGCTGGCCGCGGCCTTGGCGCACTCGCTGCCCGCGCTGCTGGCCTGCCGCGTGGCCACGGGCTTCTTCCTCGCCGGCATCTACCCCGTGGGCATGAAGATCGCCGCGCAGTGGCACCCGCAGGGCCTGGGCTCGGCGCTGGGCTGGCTGGTGGGCGCGCTGGTGCTGGGCAGCGCCAGCCCGCACGCGCTGCGTGCGCTGGCGGCGCAGGGCGCGGGCCTGCCCTGGCAGGCGGTGTTCGTGGCCGTGGCGGCCGTCACCGCGCTGGCCGGCGTGCTGCTGTGGGCCCGGGTGCCGGCCACGCCGGCCACCGCCGGCCGCGGCCCGGGCCTGCAGCTGGCCGCGCTGGCCACGCTCGTCACCGACCGCCGCGTGCGCGCCTCGGTGTTCGGCTACTTCGGCCACATGGTCGAGCTCTACACGGTGTGGGTGCTGGTGCCGGCGGTGCTGCTGACGCGGCTGCAGGGCGCGGCCGTGTCGTGGGCGGCCTTCGCCGTGCTGGGCGCGGGCGCCATCGGCTGCGTGGCGGGCGGCCAGTGGGCGCGGCGCGTGGGCAGCGCGCGCGTGGCCGCCACCATGCTGGCCGGCAGCGGGCTGTGCTGCCTGGTCGCGCCCTGGGCGCTGGGCGCGCCCGGCTGGCTGTTCGCGGCCTGGCTGCTGACCTGGGGCGTGACGGTGGCCGGCGACTCGCCGCAGTTCAGCGCGCTCACCGCCGCCAACGCCCCGCGCGACGCGGTGGGCAGCGTGCTCACGCTCACCAACAGCATCGGCTTCGCGATCAGCGCCGTGAGCATCGAGCTGTTCGTGCGGCTGGCGCAGACCGTGCCGCTGGGCCAGCTGCTGCCCTGGCTGGCGCTGGGGCCGGCGCTGGGCCTGCTGGCGCTTCGGCCGTTGCTGCGGCCGTAGTTCAGCCTGCCGCTACTGGAACGCCACCTCGGCGAAGCTGCGCAGCTTGCGGCTGTGCAGGCTGCCCGGGCGCTCCTGGCGCAGCAGTTCCACCGCGCGCATGCCGATGCGCAGGTGCTGGTCCACGCGCTCGCGGTAGAAGTGGTTGGCCATGCCGGGCAGCTTGATCTCGCCGTGCAGCGGCTTGTCGCTCACGCACAGCAGCGTTCCGTACGGGACGCGGAAACGGAACCCGTTGGCGGCAATCGTGGCGCTCTCCATGTCCAGCGCCACGGCGCGGCTCTGGCTGAAGCGGCGCTCGGGGCCGCTGGCTGGCAGCAGCTCCCAGTTGCGGTTGTCGGTGGACACCACGGTGCCCGTGCGCAGCACGCGCTTGAGCTCGTAGCCGCTGAGCTGCGTGACCTCGGCCACCGCCTGCTCCAGCGCCAGCTGCACCTCGGCCAGCGCCGGCACCGGCACCCACAGCGGCAGGTCCTCGTCGAGCACGTGGTCCTCGCGCATGTAGGCGTGGGCCAGCACGTAGTCGCCGAGCTGCTGGCTGTTGCGCAGGCCCGCGCAGTGGCCCAGCATCAGCCAGGCGTGCGGGCGCAGCACGGCCACGTGGTCGGTGATGGTCTTGGCGTTGGCCGGGCCGACGCCGATGTTGACCATCGTGATGCCCGAGTGGCCGGCGCGCTTGAGGTGGTAGGCCGGCATCTGCGGCAGCCGCGGCGGCGGGGCGCCGGCCTCGTCGCCCGGCTGCGGCGGGCTGCCGGCGCGCCGCGTGAGCACATTGCCGGGCTCGACGAAGGCCTCGTAGTCGCCGGCCGGGTCGGCCATCAGCGCGTGGCCCAGGCGGATGAACTCGTCGATGTAGAACTGGTAGTTCGTGAACAGCACGAAGTTCTGGAAGTGGTCGGGCACCGTGCCGGTGTAGTGGCGCAGCCGGTGCAGCGAGTAGTCGGTGCGCGGCGCGGTGAACAGCGACAGCGGCTCGGGCTCGCCGGCGCGGCGGTGCCAGGTGCCGTTGGCGATGCTGTCGTCCATCGCGGCCAGGTCGGGCAGGTCGAAGCGGTCGCGCATCAGCAGCCGCCGCTCGGCGCTGAGGCTGCCCTCCAGGTGGTCGTTGTCGGCCAGCGAGAAGTGCACCGGGATCGGCTGGCCGCTGGTGCCCACCTCGAGCGCGACGCCGTGGTTCTGCAGCAGCAGCCGGAACTGCTCGCGCAGGTAGCTGGCGAACAGGTCGGGTCGCGTGATCGTGGTCTCGAAGGTGCCAGGGCCGGCCACGAAGCCGTAGCTCAGGCGCGAGTCGGCGCGCGCCACCGTGTCGGTGCGCACGCGCACGAAGGGGTAGAAGGCGCGCACGGCCTGGCCGTCGTCGGTGCCGGACACGAAGCGCTGCAGCGCCGTGCGCAGGTGCTCGACGCCGTCGCGGTAGATGCGCTGCACCTGCGCCAGGGCGGCGTCGGCGTCGTCGTGGCGTGTCGGGGCAATGAAGAGCGGCAGAGAGGGCATGCGGGATTGTGCCCGCCCGCCGCGCTCAGCCGCCGGCTGCGGGCGGTGGGCCCAGCCCCAGCCCCAGCCCGGTGGCGACCTCCTCGAGCATGGCGGGCAGTTCGCCGACGCGCGCCAGCGCCTCCTCGGGCCGCAGGGCCGCCTCGGAGCGCTCCAGCCAGCGGCACAGGTCGGCGATGCGGTGTGCGCCGAGCATCGACGCCGACGAGCGGTGCTTGTGGGCCAGGCGGCGCAGCGTGGTGGCGTCGCCGCTGCGGGCGGCCTCGTGCAGTTCGGTGGCGGCGGCCGACATGTCGGTCAGGAACCGCCGGGCGATGGCGCGCAGGCGCTGCGGGTCGTTGCCCACCAGCCGGCCCAGTGCGGCCGGGTCGAAGCCCGGTTGCGGCGGCGGCGCTTCCGCGGGCGCCTGCCCGGCGGCAACGCCGTCGGGCCCGCCCAGCAGCAACTGCTGCAGCGTGCGGTACAGCAGGTCCGGATCGATCGGCTTGGGGTGCACCGCGTCCATGCCGGCTTCCAGGCAGCGCTGGCGGTCCTCGGGCGTCGCGTTGGCCGTCATGCCCAGGACCACCTGGCCCTGCAGGCGGGGGTTCGCGCGGATGCGACGCGTGGCCTCGTGCCCGTCCATGCCGGGCATCTGCACGTCCATCACCACCAGGTCGTAGGGCGGGTCGGACAGCAGCCGCGCCAGTGCCTCCACGCCGTTGCCGGCCAGCGAAGTGGCCACGCCGACGCCCTGCAGCAGGTCGCGCAGCACGATCTGGTTGAACTCGTTGTCCTCCACCACCAGCACGCGCCGGCCGGCGAGCCGCTGGCGCACGCGGGCCAGGTCGGTGGGCGCCGTGGCCGATGCCGGGGACCGGCCCTGCGCGTCGGCGCGGTCGAACCGGGCGGTGAACGTGAAGGTGCTGCCGCGGCCGGGTTCGCTGTCGACGAGCATCGCGCCCCCCATCGCGTGCACGAGGCGGTCGCAGATCGCCAGCCCCAGCCCGGTGCCCCCGTACAGTCGGGCGGTGGACTCGTCGGCCTGCGAGAACGGCGCGAACAGCCGTTGCAGCTGCGAAGGCGAGATGCCGATGCCGGTGTCGTGCACGTGGAAGCGCAGGTCCACCGTCTGCCCGTCGCCCGAGGCGCGCTCGACGACGATGGCCACCGAGCCCTGTTCGGTGAACTTCACCGCGTTGCTCGCCAGGTTCAGCAGCACCTGCTCGATGCGCATCGCATCGCCCTGCAGGGCGTCGGGCACGTCGGGTGCGATGCGGATGCCGAAGCCCAGGCCCTTGTGCCGCGCCGTCGAGCCCGCGATCGCGTCGACCTGCGCCAGCACGCGCCGCAGTTCGAAGGGCGCCTGCTCCAGCACGAGGCGGCCGGCCTCGATCTTGGAGAAGTCCAGCACGTCGTTGACGATCTGCATCAGGCTGCGCGCGGCCTGCTCGGTCTTGGTCACGTAGTCGCGCTGCTTCGGGTCGAGCGCGGTCTGCAGGCACAGGTGGGCGAAGCCGACGATGGCGTTGAGCGGCGTGCGGATCTCGTGGCTCATGTTGGCCAGGAACGCGCTCTTGGCGCGGGTGGCGGCTTCCGCGTCCTCCTTGGCCTTGACGAGCTCGCGCGTGCGCATCGCCACGTGGCGCTCGAGGTCCTGCTTCTGGTCGAGCAGGGCCTGGTCCTGGCGCTTCTTGTCGGTGATGTCGGACTGAACCGACACGAAGTGCTCGAGCCGGCCCGAGCCGCCGCGCACGGGCGTGATCTGCAGCGCCACCCAGTACGGCTCGCCGCCGCGGGTGTAGTTCAGCAGCTCCTCGCGCACCGAGAGGCCGGCGGCCAGGGCCTGGCGGATGCGGGCCACCGCGGCGGGGTCGGTGCCCGGGCCCTGCAGCACCTCGCCGGGCGCGCGGCCGATCATGTCGTCCAGGCCGAAGCCGGTGCGCTGCACGAAGGCCTGGTTGACCCACTCCACGCGGCCGTCGGCGCCGGTGATGACGACGAGGTTGTCGGTGCAGCTGGCCACCAGCGAGAGCTTGGCGATCTCGTCCTGCGCGGCCTTGCGGGCCGTGATGTCGTGGATGACCCCCAGCAGGCCGCCCTGGGGCAGGTGCGCCAGCGACACGGCGGTCCACCGGCGCGCGCCGTCGCGGCGCCGGAAGCACAGCTCGGCAGACACCGAGCCGCCGTCGTCCCGCGGCGCCAGCAGCGCCTCGAAGGCGGCACGGCTGTCGGGGTCGAGGTAGTCGCGGATGTCCAGGCCCAGGCAGTCCCGGGGCTCCTCGCCGAAGATGCCGCGCCAGGCGCCATTGACGTAGACGAGGCCGCCGTCGGCCGCGGTCTCGAAGATCACCTCCGACAGCAGCTCGACGCGGCGCCGGCTGCGGTTCTCGGCCTCGAGCAGGGCTTCGCTGAGCCGCTGCGTCGCCCTGACCTGCAGGTCCGTCCGCAGCGAGTCGTCCTCGTGGCTCACCGCCCCCCGCCCCTGGCGCTGCCGGCGGCGTTCAGGCCGCCGCCTTCAGCAGTTCGCCGATCAGGGTGTGGCTGTCCGCGGCCCGCCCGTACAGCGGGAAGATGTTGCGGCAGTAGAAGTCGTGCTCCGTGTGCGAGCGGCCCGAGGTGCAGTCGGACACGACGGTCACGTTGTAGCCCCGCTCGTAGGCGGCGCGGCCCGTGGAATCGATGCACAGCGAGGTGACCATGCCGCAGACCAGCACGTTGCGGATGCCCCGCGACACCAGCAGGTCGTGCAGCCGCGTGTCGGCGAAGGCGTTGAAGCCGACCTTGCCTTCGACGTAGTCGATGCGGTCGCCCAGGGCCTGAAGCTCGGGGATGTTGGCGGCCCCGGGCGTGCCAGCCCGGAACGCACCCGACTGCTTGATGGTGCTGAGGATGCCGACGGGGTCGGCCATGGCGCGGTAGTCGGCCGTCAGCACGATGGGCGTGGCCACGATCGTGGCTGGCGTGCCGCGCAGCGCCTCGATCAGGGTCAGCGTGTTGCGCAGCACCTCGTCCACGCGGCCGGGCTCCTCGACCACACCCCGCAGGATGCCGTCCTTCGCGAAGTAGTCGTTCTGGTACCCGACCAGCACCAGCGCCGTCTGGTTTGCTTCCATGGGCGATCGCTCCCGCCTCGACAGAGGCTGCAGGGCGTCATCGTACACAGGCACCCCCGAGACGGGGGGCGCCGGCGGGCCGCCGGGCGTGAAGGCTTGACGCTCTCGCGGCCTGCGCCGTCACAGCCCGGCCGAAGCGCCGTCCAGGCGGGCGACCTGGGCCGGCGACAGCCGCAACCGGGCCGCGCCGAGCAGTTCCTGCAACTGCGCCACGCCCGTGGCGCTAGCGATGGGCGCGGTGATCCCGGGCCGCGCCATCTGCCAGGCCAGGGCCACCTGGGCCGGCGTGGCGCCGAGCTCGGCGGCCGCCTCGTCCAGCGCCGCCAGCACGCCCAGCGGCTGCGCCGCCAGGTACTTGCGCACGCCGCCGCCGCGCACGCTCTGGCTCAGGTCGGCCTCGGAGCGGTACTTGCCGGTGAGGAAGCCGCGCGCCAGGCCGAAGAAGTTGATGACGCCCAGTCCCTCGGCCCGGCACAGCGGCTCGAGCTCGTCCTCGTAGACCTTGCGCTCCACCAGGTTGTAGTGGGGCTGCAGGCACTCGTAGCGCGGCACGCCCAGCCGCGCGGCCACGGCGTTCGCCTCGGCCAGCCGCGCGGCCGTGAAGTTGCTGGCGCCGATGGCGCGCACCTTGCCCTCGGCGATGAGCTCGCCGAAGGCCGCCATCGTCTCCTCCAGCGGCGTGGCCGGGTCGTCGTCGTGGCTCTGGTAGAGGTCGATGCGGTCGGTCTGCAGCCGCGTGAGCGAGTCGTGCACGGCCTGGCGGATCCAGCGCCGGCTCAGGCCGGCCTTGCCGCTGCCCTCGTCGCCCATGGGCTTACCGACCTTGGTGGCCAGCACGATGCGGTCGCGCTTGTGGGCATTGCCCGGGGCCTTGAGCCAGCGGCCGATGACGGACTCGCTCTCGCCGCCGGCGTGCCCCGGGGCCCAGCGCGAGTAGACGTCGGCGGTGTCGATGAGCTGGAAGCCGCCGTCGACGAAGGCGTCGAGCACGGCGAACGAGGTCGCCTCGTCGGCCGTCCAGCCGAACACGTTGCCGCCCAGGGCCAGCGGGGCCACGCGCAGGCCGCTGCGGCCGATCTCGCGCCGCTCCATCACAGGATGTACCTCGACAGGTCTTCGTTGCCGGCCAGCGCGCCCAGGCGGCGGTTCACGTCCTCGGCGTCCAGCGTCACCGTCTGCCCGGCCAGGCGCGGCGCGTCGAAGCTCACGTCGTCGAGCAGCCGCTCCATCACCGTGGCCAGCCGCCGCGCGCCGATGTTCTCGGTGCGCTCGTTGACCTCGAACGCGATCTGCGCGATGCGCCGGATGGCCGCCGGCGTGAAGGCCAGCGTCACGCCCTCGGTGGCCAGCAGCGCGGCGTACTGCTTCACGAGGCTGGCCTGGGTGCTGGTGAGGATCGCCTCGAAGTCCTCGACGTTCAGCGAGGCCAGCTCCACGCGGATGGGCAGCCGGCCCTGCAGCTCGGGGATCAGGTCGGAGGGCCGCGCCAGGTGGAAGGCGCCGCTGGCGATGAACAGCATGTGGTCGGTCTTCACCGGCCCGTACTTCGTGCTGACCGTGGTGCCCTCCACCAGCGGCAGCAGGTCGCGCTGCACGCCCTGGCGCGAGACGTCGGCGCCGCCGTGCTCGCTGCGCGTGGCCACCTTGTCGATCTCGTCGATGAAGACGATGCCATTGCCCTCGGCATTCGCCATCGCGGCACTGCGGATCTCGTCCTCGTTGACGAGCCGGGCGGCCTCCTCGTCCACCAGCTTGGGCCAGGCCTCGCCGATCTTCATGCGGCGCTTCGTGCGCTTGCCCGCGCCCATCTGCGAGAACAGGCCCTTGAGCTGCTCGGCCATCTCGTCCATGCCGGGCAGGCCATGGCCCGAGGCGGGCCCCAGCACCTCGAGCGCCGGCCGCGCGTCGGCGACGTCGATCTCGATCTCCTTGTCGGCGAGCGTGCCCTCGCGCAGGCGCTTCCTCAGCACCTGGCGCGCTGTGTTGTCGGCCGGCGGCGGGCTGGTGTCGAAGCCGATGCTGCCCGCGCCGCGCGGTGGCGGCACCAGCGCGTCGAGGATGCGCTCCTCGGCGGCGTCCTCGGCGCGTGCGCGGTGCAGCCTCATCTGGCGCTCGCGCTCCTGGTTGACGGCCACGTCCACGAGGTCGCGCACGATGGTGTCCACGTCCTTGCCGACGTAGCCCACCTCGGTGAACTTGGTGGCCTCCACCTTGATGAAGGGGGCGTCGGCCAGCCGCGCCAGCCGGCGCGCGATCTCGGTCTTGCCCACGCCGGTGGGGCCGATCATCAGGATGTTCTTCGGCGTGATCTCGCCGCGCATGGCGCCCGGCACCTGCTGGCGGCGCCAGCGGTTGCGCAGCGCGATGGCCACCGCGCGCTTGGCCGCGGGCTGGCCGACGATGTGGCGGTCGAGCTCGGAGACGATCTCCTGCGGCGTCATGCCCAGAGGCGGACGCGCGTCCTCGGCGGGCGGCCTCACTGGACGACCCTCCGCGCTCACTGGACTACCCTCCGCGCTGTGCGCTCCGGGATGAGCGCTTGGGAGCGGCCCGGCGCGCTCATGCGCCGTCCCCCAGGGTCTCGATGGTGTGGTTCTGGTTGGTGTAGATGCACAGGTCGCCTGCGATGGTGAGCGCCTGCTTGACCACGGCCGAGGGCGGCAGCGCGGTGTGCTCCACCAGGGCCCGCGCCGCCGCCTGCGCGTAGGCGCCGCCGGAGCCGATGGCCACGATGCCCAGCTCGGGCTCGAGCACGTCGCCGTTGCCGGTGATGATGAAGCTGCCGGTGCGGTCGGCCACGGCGAGCATGGCCTCCAGGCGGCGCAGCACGCGGTCGGTGCGCCAGTCCTTGGTCAGCTCGATGGCGGCGCGCTGCAGCTGGCCCTGGTGCTTCTCGAGCTTGGCCTCGAAGCGCTCGAAGAGGGTGAAGGCGTCGGCCGTGGCGCCGGCGAAGCCGGCCAGCACCTGCTCCTTGTAGAGCTTGCGCACCTTGCGCGCGCTGGCCTTGACGACGATGTTGCCCAGCGTGACCTGGCCATCGCCGCCAAGGGCGACGAGCGGGCCGCGGCGCACGCTGAGGATGGTGGTGCCGTGAAAAGAGTCCATGACCGGCAGGATAGCCGGCCGCGCATCACACCTTGCGGACCTGGACCTTCGCGTGCTCGTTGATGCCCATCGCGCCGAAGAACAGCGCCAGCAGCCGGTGGGCGTCGACGAACTGCACCGCGCGCGACTCGCCGCGCCGTGCCAGCACCCAGTTGAGCAGGTCACCCGCGGCGATGAAGTCCACTCGGATCAGGCGTGCGCACGACACGCTGACGACCGGCGCCTCGCCGACCTCGGACTGCAGCTTCGACATGGTGGCGCTGATGTCGCCGATGAGCTGCCCCGAGAGCTCGACATGCGCCATCTCGACGCCGCTGCCGGCGGCGTCGTCTGCCAGGCTGCTTTCGTAGAAGCTGGTGGAGACGTCGGAGACGATCGACATCGGCGGGTTGCGCGTGCTGGTGGCGTTGCCGCCGATGTGCACCGTGCAGCGCGTGGGCTCCCACGACGGCGGGCTCACCTCGTAGGTGACGCAGTAGTCGATGGCCGCCTCGTCGAACTGGTCGGCGCGGTTGGCCAGGCGCAGGGCGTCCAGGCGCGTCAGCCAGAAGGCCGGGTCGGCGTCGCGCACGCCGGTGGGGGCCGACTCGGCCAGCACCTGGAACAGGCGGTCGCCGCCGAGCCAGCGCATCTCGAGCTGCTGGCCCGACCACAGGCGGAACAGCGTCGACAGCTGCATCGCCGCCTCGGGGTCGATGCTGCGCAGCGAGCTCCAGTCGAGCACCCAGGGCAGTGGCATCTGCAGCGTTTGCGAGCGCAGCCGCGCCACGGCCTCGATGTCCAGCACATCGGGGCAGACCCAGCCGACGTGGCCGCCGAGAAGGCTGTCGGCGCCGGCCGAGCGCGGCACCAGCGGCTCGTCGGACAGCTTGTCGGCCACCAGCTTGGGCAGGCTGTACCACTGCGGCGCGCTCCAGCCGAACTGCTGCGCGTAGTCGAGCGCCAGCGTCTCGAAGCGCTGCTGCTGGCCGGTGGCGCGGTACAGGTCGAACAGCACCAGCCAGGTCTCGGCGTGCTGCGATCGCGAGCCGTTGGCGCCGGTCAGGCGCTGCAGGGCCTCTTCGCACTGGCCGAAGTCGGCGTTGGCGAAGGCGATCACGGCCTCGTCGAGCTCGGGGTCGTGCATGACCTCGCTGACCTCGACGGCGAAGGGGCTGGAGAAGTCGGTGGCCGGCCCGCCCGGCGCCATCGGGTCCGGCGGCGTGGGCGGCTCCTGCACCACGCGCTCGGCGCGCGCGGTCGTCTGGGCCGGCGTGGGCGGCGTGTCGAAGCTCACGGTCGACAGCGGCGCCAGCGGCGGCAGGCCCGAAACCATCTGAACCGGGGCCGGCGCGGTGGCCGGGGGCAGGTGGATGTCGGGCACCTGGTTGGCCGACAGCAGCACGGGCGGCGGCTGCAGCTGGGGCTGCGGCTCGCGGGCAATGGGGGCGGGCACCGGCGTGCGGGCCTCGGCGCCTGCCGAGCGTGCCGGGCGTGGCGGCGGCCGGTCGAAATCCAGCGGGGGCGTGGGCGCAGCCGGCTGCGAGGCCGTCGTCCAGGGCGCGGGCGGCGGGAAGGCGCTGGCGCGGTTGCTCGCTTCGGTGGCGATGCGGCGCGGCGGAGCCGGGGGCGCCGGCAGCGCCGCCGGCGGCGAGAAACCGCCCTCGCCGACCATCTGCTGCTCGATCTCGTCGATCTTGGCCTTGACGCCGTCGGGGCGCGCGGTGGCCGCCTCGGAGCGGCCCTCGGAGTCGTCCAGGCGCGACGAGGAACCGATGGCGGCCAGCTGCTCGGGCGACAGGCCCTCGCGGCGCACCTTGCGCAGCATGTCGAACTCGCGCTTGCGCACGAAGTCGTTGCGCCGCTTGCGCTCGATCATGGCCTTGAGCTCGCTCTTCTCGAGCTCGAGCTCCTTGGTCTCTTCCTGGCGCGAGTTGAGGTCGGCCCAATCCGTGGCGGGGTTCGCGACGAACCTCACCACCTTGCGGAAGAAGCTCTCGTTCCTCTCTTGCTCGGCCATGGCGGGGCGATACTACCCCGGGGTGGGCCCTGACCGGTTGTGAATGATGCCCTCTAAATTGGCGTCAGTCCCCAAACATGCGCTGTTTCATTTCGCGGCGCTGCTGCGCCTCCAGCGACAGCGTGGCCGTCGGGCGGGCCATCAGGCGCTGCAGCCCGATGGGTTCGCCCGTCTCGTCGCAGTAGCCGTAGTCGCCGTTGTCCAGCCGGGCCAGCGCCTGGGCGATCTTCTTCAGCAGCTTGCGCTCGCGGTCGCGGGTGCGCAGCTCCAGGGCGTGCTCTTCCTCGATCGTGGCGCGGTCCACGGGGTCGGGGACGATGGAGGTGTCCTCGCGCAGGTGCTCGGTGGTCTCCCCGGCGCTGGACAGCAGGTCGGCCTTCTGCTGCTCCAGGCGGGCGCGGAAGAAGTCCAGCTGCTTGTCGTTCATGTACTCCGACTCCGGCATGGCCAGCAGCTCGGCGTCGGTCAGTTCACGCCCGGCCTTGGTCTTCCAGGCGTTGACGAGCTTGGGATCCTTGGGGGCAGCTTTGGGCATCTCGGCCGTGTCGGGCATCTGTCGGTAGGAAGTCGTGGCGGCTGGCCCGAAGCGCTCGGCAAAGCCGTGCCGGGCGCCGGGAACCGGCGAGTCGGCGGGTGGAATGTCCTTCGCCCCCAGCGGCGCCGCCGCCTTGGCCGACCGTCCTGCCGGCTTGGCCGGCGCCTTGGCAGGGGGGGCGGGCGGGGTGGGCGCCGGGGCCGGCGCGGCCGCAGCCGCCTTCGCGTCGGGCTTCACGGCAGGCTTGTCGGCGGCCTGGGCAGGCGCTTTGGCGGCGGGTTTCTCGGGGGTCTTCTCGGGCGCCTTGGCGGCGGGCTTGGCCGGTGCCTTCGGTGCAGCAGCCTTGGGGGCTGCCGCCTTCGGGGCCGCCGGGCTGGCGGCCTTCGCCGGCGCCGCCGCCTTGGCGGCCGGCTTCACGGCAGGCTTCACGGCAGGCTGGGGGGTCGGCTTGGTGGCCGTGGCGCTCTTTGCGGGTGCCTTGGCAGCGGGCTTGGTCTTGCTGGCGGCCGCTGCCTTGGCCGGTGGCTTGCTCACGGGGACCTCCTCCCCTTTCGGGTACGTCCTGGATCGCTGGTTCCGGCCGCGGCGCCCCTGGGCCGCCACGGCCACCCCCTTCAGGGCGCGCGGATTGTAGCCACGCGTTGCTGGGGGTTTTGGCCGGGGCCGGGCCGGGTCTCGGCAACCTTTCGCACGCCCGGTCGGACTGGGGTGCCCGGCCCTTCAGGCCAGGCACTGCTCCAGGCCCTGCAGCAGCACTTCGCGCGGCAGGTCGATGCCGATGAACACCAGCTTGCTCTGCTTCTTCTCGCCCGGCGCCCACTTGGGGCCCAGGTCGGAGCCCATCAGCTGGTGCACGCCCTGGAACACCACCTTGCGGTCGGAGCCCTTCATGAACAGCACGCCCTTGTAGCGCAGCATCTTGGGGCCGTACACCTGCACGATGGCGCCGAGGAAGTCTTCCAGCTTGGCCGGGTTGAAGGCGCGGTCGCTGCGGAAGACGAAGCTCTTCACATCGTCGTCGTGGGCGTGGTGGTGCGGGTGGTCGTGCCGGTGCGAGGGGTGGTCGCAGTGCTCGCCGTGCTCGTGGTCGTGGTCGTGGTCGTGGTGCCCGTGGCCGTGGCCGTCGTCCTTCAGGAAGTCGGGGTCGATGTCGAGCTTGGCGTTGAGGTTGAAGCCCTTCAGGTCGAACACGTCCGCGATCGGCACCTCGCCGAAGTGCACCTTGCGCTGCGGCGCGCGCGGGTTCATGTGCTTGATGCGGTGCATCAGGGCCTCGACCTCGCCCTCGGCCACGAGGTCGGTCTTGCTGAGGAAGATCTGGTCGGCGAAGCCCACCTGGCGGCGCGCCTCCTGCCGCGTGTCGAGCTGCCCCTCGGCGTGCTTGGCGTCCACCAGCGTGAGGATGGAGTCGAGCAGGTAGCTCTCGGCGATCTCGTCGTCCATGAAGAAGGTCTGCGCCACCGGGCCGGGGTCGGCCAGGCCGGTGGTCTCGATGACGACGCGGTCGAACTGCAGCTCGCCCTTGCGGCGCCTCTCGGCCAGCGTGGCCAGCGCGCCGCGCAGGTCTTCGCGGATGGTGCAGCAGACGCAGCCGTTGCTCATCTGGATGATCTGCTCCTCGGTGCTGACCGAAAGGATCTCGTTGTCGATGTTCTCCTCGCCGAACTCGTTCTCGATGACGGCGATCTTCTGGCCGTGGGCCTCGGAAAGCACGCGCTTGAGCAGCGTCGTCTTGCCCGAGCCGAGGAAGCCGGTGAGGATGGTGGCGGGGATCAGGCCTTGGCTCATGGTGCGGGGGAAGAGGTCGGTGTCAGCGGGCCGGTGCCGATGGCGGCGGGGCCCAGGTCTGCAGGTGGGGCAGCAGCGCGCGGTAGGGGGCCAGCAGCACGGCGGCCATCAGCGCCTTCACGGCCAGGTCGCCAGTGGCGAGCATCAGCCAGTTCATGTCGGTGCCGGCGAAGGCCAGGAAGAAGAACACCGCGGTGTCGACCACGCTGGCCACCAGCGAGCCGATCAGCGGCGCCTTCCACCATGTGGCGGCGCGCCAGCGGTTGAACACCGCCACGTCCATCAGCTGCGCGAACAGGAACGCCGCGCCCGAGGCCACGGCGATGCGCCAGGGCGCCAGCGCCAGCGACACCACCACCGCGATGGCGAAACCGATCCAGGCCACGCGCCGCGCCACCTGCGGCCCCAGGGCCCGGTTGGTGAGGTCGGTGACCAGGAACACCAGCGGGTAGCTGAAGGCGCCCCAGGTGAGCCAGTCGTTGATGGCGTGCTGCACCAGCACGTTCGACAGCACGATCACGGCCGCCATGGCGGCCACCGGCAGGGCCAGTCGGGCCAGCGGGTGGGTGGGCGGGGCGGCGGTGTTCACGGTGGGCGGAGGCTGCGTCGGAAGGGCCCGCATTGTCGCCGCAAGCCGCCGCGCGCCAGGGGCTGGGGTATTCTTCCGGACTTCGCGACTGCCGGCACCGCCCCAGTGTCCGACCCAGCCCCTACCCGGCGCGAGCGCGGCCACGCTCCCGAAAGCCGCGACAAACGCGGCCTGTTCGAACGCCTCATCGAATTCGTCTCGCCCGGCCCCGACAGCAAGGACGAGCTGATCCGCACGCTCGCCGACGCCGAGAACCGCGAGCTCATCGAACCCGAGTCGCGCCTGATGCTCGAGGGCGTGTTGCGCATGGCCGACCTCACCGCCGGCGACGTGATGGTGCCCGCCACGCGCATGGACCTGCTGTCCATCGACTCGCCGGTCGAGGACATCCTGGCCACCGTGATCGACACCGCGCACTCGCGCTTCCCGGTGCACGAGGGCGGCCGCGAGAACATCATCGGCATCCTGCTGGCCAAGGACCTGCTCAAGCTGCACCGCGCGCCCGAGCTGAACCTGCGTACGCTGCTGCGGCCGGCGGTCTTCGTGCCCGAGAGCAAGCGCCTGAACGAGTTGCTGCGCGACTTCCGCTCCAACCGCAACCACCTGGCCGTCGTCATCGACGAGTTCGGCAACACCGCCGGGCTCATCACCATCGAGGACGTGCTCGAGGAGATCGTCGGCGAGATCGAGGACGAGTTCGACGAGCAGGAGCAGGAGAACGGCATCTACACGCTGGCCGACGGCAGCCACCGCGTGGCCGGCGACGTGGCCATCGACGCCGTCAACACCGCCTTCGGCACGCAGCTGCCCGAGGACGGCTTCGACACCATCGGCGGCCTGGTGGCGCAGGAGCACGGCCGCGTGCCGCGCCGCGGCGAGACGGTGGCCGTGGGCGGGCTGGCCTTCACGGTGATGATCACGCGCGGCGGCGCGGTGCGCTGGTTCCGCGTGGCGCGCGCGCCCGACGCGCCCTCGGTCGAAGGCGGTGACGTCGACTGACGCGGCGCCGGCCCGCCGGCCCTGGCCGGTGGCGGCCGACGCGCTGCTGGCCGCCGCGCTGGGTGCGCTGCAGACGCTGGCCTTCGTGCACACGGCGGCGTGGGTGCTGCCCATCGCCACGCTGGCGCTGCTGGTGTGGCGGCTGGACGCCGCGCCGCCGCGCCGCGCCGCGCTGCTGGGCTGGCTGTACGGCACGGCCTGGCTGGCGGCCGGCACCTGGTGGCTGTTCGTCAGCATGCACCGCTACGGCGGCCTGCCGGCGCCGCTGGCCGCGGCGGCCGTGGCGGCGCTGTCGGCGGCGCTGTCGCTGTACCTGGCGCTGGCGGCCGCGCTGTATGCGCGCTGGCGCCGCGGCGGCGGCTTCGACGCGGCGCTGTTCGCCGCGCTGTGGCTGCTGGCCGAGCTGGCGCGCGGCGTGCTCTTCACGGGCTTCCCGTGGGTGGCCTCGGGCTACTCGCAGGTGGATTCGCCGCTGGCCGCGCTGGCGCCCTGGGTGGGCGTGTACGGCATCGGCGCCGCGATGGCGCTGGCCGCTGCGGGCACGGTGCAGCTGCTGCGCAGCCGCGGGCGGCGCTGGCTGGCGGCTACCGCGGCCGCCGCCGGCGTGGCGCTGGCGCAGGTGGCGCCGTCGGACTTCACCACCCCGGCCGGCTCGATGGAGGTGGCGCTGCTGCAGACCAACGTGGCGCAGGACGAGAAGTTCGCCACCGAGCACCTGCCGGCCAACCTGGCCTGGGTGCACCGCGAATTGCTGCGCGCCACCGCGCCGCTGGTGGTGGCGCCGGAGACGGCCGTGCCGCTGTTGCCGGAGCAGCTGCGCGACTTCGCCCCTGGCTACTGGGAGCAGCTGCAGGCGCACTTCGCGGTGCCCGGCCGCGCCGCGCTGGTGGGCGTGCCGCTGGGTGACCTCGACACCGGCTACACCAACAGCGTCGCCGACCTCTCGGCTGCCCACGCCGCGCAGCCGCACCGCTACGACAAGTGGCACCTCGTGCCCTTCGGCGAGTTCATCCCGCCGGGCTTTCGCTGGTTCACGAACCTGATGAACATCCCGCTGGGCGACTTCGCCCGCGGCGTGACGCACCCGCCGCCCTTCGAGGCGCTGGGGCAGCGCTTCGGCCCCAACATCTGCTACGAAGACCTGTTCGGCGAGGAACTCGCCCGGCGCTTCACCGATGCCGGCCGCGCGCCCACCGCGCTGGTGAACCTCAGCAACATCGGCTGGTTCGGCCAGACCATCGCCGTCGAGCAGCACCTGAACATCTCGCGGCTGCGCAGCCTGGAGCTGCAGCGGCCGATGTTGCGCGCCACCAACACCGGCGCCACCGCGGTGATCGACCACCGCGGCACCGTCACCGCGCTGCTGCCGCCGCACACCCGCGGCGTGCTGGTGGCGCGCTTCGAGGGCCGCGAGGGGCTGACGCCCTACGCGCGCTGGGCCTCGCGGCTGGCGCTGTGGCCGCTGGTGCTGGCCGCCGCGGCGGTGGTGCTGGCCGCGTTGCTGGCGGCGCGCCGCGGCCCGCCGCCCGCCAGCCGCTGACGGCGCCCGCCCTCAGGCGCCGTCCAGGCGGCCGATGGCGACGAAGTGCAGCACCCACTCGCGCGCCGGGTCCACGCCCAGCAGCGCGGCGGCCTCGTCGTCGTGGAAGGCCCCGACGCCGCAGCAGCCCAGGCCCAGCGCGGCGGCCTCGAGGTAGAGCCGCTCGCCCACCATGCCGGCCTCGAGGAAGCCGTGGCGCCAGCCGCGCGCGGCGCCGGCCGTGTCGGCCGCGAACGCGGCGCGCTCCAGCGCCAGCACGATCACCGCCGCCGCGTCGCCCACCACGTCCTGGCTCAGGGCGGCGCTGCGCGCGCGCGGGCGCAGGTCGTCGGGCGTGGCGGACGGCAGCAGCCGGTGGCCGCGGGGGTCGTAGCGCCAGGCCGCGGCAGCCAGCCCATCGACGGCGGCCGTGAGCACGTGCGCCCGCACCGCTGCCGAGAGAACCGGCCCGGTGCGGCGCAGCGCCGCGTCGAGTAGCGCCGACAGCGCCGACGCGGCCAGCGGGGCGCGGGCGTAGCGGCGCTCCGAGCGCCGCCGCGCGATGCGCTCCAGCGGCGGCATCGCGGCGGGCGCCGGGGCCG
>CAIKLM010000102.1 GCA_903828235.1 uncultured beta proteobacterium
CGCTGCGCGCGCTGGGGGGTGCGGCGGCAGGCGCGTCGCTGCGCGACACCACCTTCACCGACGTGGGGCTGGTGACCACGCTGCGCACGGCCTGGCCCGCCAGGCGGCCGGTGAGTCGCTGGCGCAACTGCTCCAGCGACTCCTCGTCGGAGGTGGCGGCGGCCTTGGGGTCGGAGCGCGGGGCCGTGCGGTCGCTGGCGCCCGAGGCTCCGCCGTCGGCGGGCCGCGCCGCGCGTTCGGCGGTGGCCTCGGAGCCGCCACCCTGCCGCATGGGCCGCAGCTGCGGCGGGTTGGCGGCGGCGATGGCCGTGAACAGAGCCAGCGCCACCAGCACGCCGGGTCGGACGGGGCGGATGGGCCAGGGGGGCGACGGTCGGGCGCTCATCCCAGCCTTATCGGCCGCGCGCCGCGCCGGCTTGAGGGCCCCTGGCCGCGCCGGGCCCAGGCCGGCGGCATCTGGCGTGGCGGGCTGCCCCTGCGCGCACGCGGGGCGCCGGCGCGGTGCTTCAATGCGCCGCACCATGCCCGCAACCCCGCCCCGCCCGCTGCCCCGTCGGCGGCTCGTCCTCGCCGCCGGTGCCGCCGCGCTGGCCCTGCCCCGGCTCGTGCTGGCGGCGCCGGCCGCCACCGTGCTGCCGCCCATGGCCGAAGGCCCCTTCTACCCGCGGCCCGACTGGCGGGCGGGCGGGCCCTTCTCCGGCGACTGGGACGCCGACCTGACGCGCGTCCAGCGCGGCGGCCGCGTGCGCGTGGCCACGGGCGAGCACCTGGCCCTGGGCCTGCAGCTGCGCGACAGCGCCGGCCGCGCCATCGACGGCGCGCAGGTCGAGATCTGGCAGTGCGACACCCGGGGCCGTTACCGCCACCCGCGCGACGGCGGCACGCCGGCCGACGTGGACGAGGGCTTCCAGGGCTACGGCGAGGCCCGCACGGCCGGCGGCGGCGACGCGAGCTTCCGCACCATCCGCCCCGCGCCCTACCTCGGGCGCACGCCGCACATCCACCTGAAGCTGCGGCACCCGAGCTTCGGCGAACTCACCTCGCAGCTGTTCGTGGACGGCGACGCCGGCAACGCCGGCGACTTCCTGTGGCGCCGCCTGGCCGCCGCCGAGCGCCAGGCGCTGGGGCTGAAGCTGCAGCCCGCCTCCGAGGGCGGCCTGCGCTGGCAGGCCCGGCACACGCTCGTGGTGCCGGCCTGACCGCGTGAAAAGTGTGAAGTCGACCGATAGGCCGGATTCTGTGCAGCGCCCGCGCCTTGCAGCGCGCACGCCGTGACCGCCATTCCTCTGGGCCGGGAGTCGCCCCCCGGCTCGGTGCCACCTACCCGCCGGCTCCGCGGGCCGCCTCATTGCCGGCCTATGGGGTGTTGCTGCGCGTAGAGATTGCCCGTTTCACCCAGACCGGGGCGCAGCCCCGGTCTGGGTGGCTGCTCGGAGGCGGCTGTCGCCGCCTTCGGGCAGCCTGCGCTGCCCTCTCGCCGGCTTGCGCCGGCGCCTTGCAGAGCACCCGCGTCGGGAACCCCGGCCTGACTCGTCTCTGTTGCTCTGATCCTCACCTTGCGGTGGACAGCCGTTAGCTGCTACGCCGCCCTGTGCAGTCCGGACCTTCCTCCAGTGCCGGGTTTCCCCGATCGCACCAGCGGCGGTCTGGTCGGCTTCACGGGCGGGATTGTCCCACCTCCACCGGCAGCCAGCGCGCCGCGGCGTCGAGCAGGGCCTGGCGCACGCGCTGCTGGCGCGCGGGGTCGGTGTCGCCGCAGGCCAGGCGGCACATCCAGTCGCTGGGCGACTCGAAGTCGCAGTGCGAGGCGCCGGCGATGAGCTCGTCGCGCCACAGCCGCGGCAGCGCCGTGGCCCAGGGCGCGGCCACGGCCTCGGCGTTGCAGCGCGAGGGCGGGGCGCGCAGCAGCAGGGCCTCGGTGCGCAGCGTGCGGGCGGCGGCCAGGCCCAGGTGCGCGGGCTCGCCGGCCATGGCGCGGTCGAAAGGGTCCAGGCCCACGTAGCCCACCACCCCGGGCGCCTCGGCCGCGAGCAGGCTGCTCAGGCCACCGGCCGAGAAGCCCACCAGCATCACCCGCTCCACCGGCGGGCCCAGGGTGCCGCCGGCGCGCAGCTGCGCCACCAGCGCCGCCAGCGCCCGGCCGTTGCAGCGGAAGTCGAAGGTGCAGGGCAGGTCGGGCGCGACCACCCACACGCCGGCCTCGGCCAGCGCCTGCGCATGGCCGGCCAGCGAACGGCGGCTGCGCGTGAAGCCGTGCGACAGGATGGCGGCGCCGCGCGGCGGGCCGGCCGTGGCGTGGACGTCGAGCGTCACGCGGTGGCCGTCGAGCCGCTGCTCCAGCGTCTGCACCGGTGGCTCGGCCACGGCCACGGCCGCGGCCGCCAGCAGCGCCAGCGCGCCCAGGACGCAGCGTCCGATCGCGTTCACGCGTAGCTCAGCTCCTTCACCTTGCCACCGAACACGCGGTAGCTGAACACCGTGTAGCCCACGATGGCGGGCACGGTGATGGCGCAGCCCACGGCGATGACGGCCAGCGAGCTCGTGGCACTGGCCGCCTGCCAGATGGTGAGACGGTCCATCACGACGTAGGGGAACAGGCTGTAGGCCAGGCCGATGGCGCCGAACACGAACACCGCCACCACGGCCGCGAAGGGCAGCCAGCACAGGCGGCCCCGCACCTGGCGGGAGTTGAGCATGGCGCGCGCCACCACCAGCGCGGCCAGGGTGACCAGGGGGATCGGCAGCAGCGCGATGAACTCCGGCATGCTGAACCAGCGCGCGCGCACCGTGGCGCTGGCCACCGGCGTGACGACGGAGACCAGCCCCATGCCCAGCACCACGGGCGCCCAGGCGCGCCGGGCCCAGCGCACGGCCTGCTCCTGCAGCTCGCCCTCGGTCTTCATCACCAGCCAGCACGCGCCCAGCAGCACGTAGGCCGCGGGCAGCAGCAGTGCGATGACGCCGGCGAACAGCATCGCCACGCCGCCTTCGGCGAAGCCCGTGATGTAGCGGCCGAGCATCCAGCCCTGGGACGCGGCCGCCACGCCGCTGCCCGCCCAGAACGCGAAGTTCCACAAGGGCTTCCAGCCGTCCTGCGCCTTCACGCGGAAGTCGAAGGCCACGCCGCGCAGCACCAGGCCGACGAGCATCAGCGTCACCGGCAGGTACAGCGCCGTGAGCACCAGGCCGTGCGCCTTGGGGAACGCGATCAGCAGGATGCCCACGCCCAGCACCAGCCAAGTCTCGTTGGCGTCCCAGAAGGGGCCGATGCTGGCGATCATGGTGTCGCGCTGCGCCGGCGTGGCGCGGTGCAGCAGCAGGCCCACGCCAAGGTCGTAGCCGTCCAGCACCACGTAGGCAAGCATGGACACGCCCATCAGCGCCAGGAAGACCATCGGCAGCGCCGTGGCCCAGTCGATGCCGCTCATGCCGTGATCCCCTGCACGGGCGCCGGCCGCGGCGCCGCCGGCTCCGGCATCGGCACCGGCTTCTCGGCCATGTGCTTGACGACGCTGACGTAGGCCACCAGCAGCGCCAGGTACACCGTCAGGTACAGCGTCAGCGTGAAGGCGATGTGCGAACCGGGCACCGTGGAGGCCACCTCGTCCACGCGCAGCAGGCCCTGCACGATCCACGGCTGGCGCCCGATCTCGGTGACGTACCAGCCCGCCACCGTGGCCGTCCAGCCGCTGAAGGCCATCAGCGCCAGGCCGCCCAGCACGGGCCGCGGCAGCGCGGCACCGTCCCAGCCGCGGCGCCTGAGCAGCCACAAGCCGCCCCAGCTGGCCAGCAGCATCAGCATGCCGGTGCCCACCATGACGCGGAAGGCGTAGAACACCGGCGCCACCGGCGGGTGCGCGCCGGGGAAGTCGTTCAGGCCCTGCAGCTCGCCATCGGCGTCGTGCTTGAGGATCAGCGCCGCGCCCTTGGGGATGCCGATCTCGAAGTGGTTGGTCCGGGCTTGCTGGTCAGGCACGGCGAACAGCAGCAGCGGCGCGCCGCGCTGCGTCTCCCAGATGCCTTCCATGGCGGCCACCTTGGCGGGCTGGTGCTGCAGCGTGTTCAGGCCGTGGAAGTCGCCCGCCAGGATCTGCAGCGGGATCAGCACCGCGCCCACCGTCAGGCCGAAGCGCAGCGACTTGGCCGTGCTGGCGTTGGCCTTGTTCTTCAGCAGCTGCCAGGCCGCCACGCCGGCCACCAGGAAGGCCATGGTCAGGCCGCTGGCCAGCAGCGTGTGCGTCAGCCGGTAGGGGAAGCTGGGGTTGAAGACCACCTGCAGCCAGCTCGTGACGAAGAACTCGCCGTTCCGGATCTCGACGCCGGCGGGCGTGTGCATCCAGGAGTTCAGCGCCAGGATCCAGAACGCGCTCATCGTGGTGCCGAAGGCCACCAGCGCCGTGGCGAGCAGGTGCACGCGCTCGCTGACCTTGCCGTGGCCGAAGAGCATGATGCCCAGGAAGGTGGCCTCCAGGAAGAACGCCGTCAGCACCTCGTAGCCCAGCAGCGGGCCGGCGACGTTGCCGGCGCGCTCCATGAAGCCCGGCCAGTTGGTGCCGAACTGGAAGCTCATGACGATGCCGCTGACCACGCCCAGCGCGAAGCTGAGCGCGAACACCTTGGTCCAGAAGCGGTAGGCCATCAGCCAGCCGTCGTCGCGCGTCTTCAGCCAGCGCAGCCGGAAGAACAGCAGCGCCCAGCCCAGCGCGATGGTGATGGTCGGGAACAGGATGTGGAAGGTGATGTTCGCCGCGAACTGCATGCGGGCGAGCACGAGGGCATCCATGGGGCGCGGTCCTTGGGTGGGGGAAGGGGGATCAGCCGCGCCCGCCGGGCACGGCCTTGAGCTTGTCCTTGAGCTCCAGCAGCCTCTGCACCTTGGAGCCCATCTTCATCAGCTGCGCCAGCGTGGCGGCATCCAGGCGCTGCACGTCGTCGAACCAGCTCGTCATCAGCTCGATCAGGTCGTGCATGCTGCGCATGCGCTGCTGCGCGAAGCGGTCCTCGGGCGTGGTGGGCTCCTCGAGCAGCGCGTTGCGCAGCATGGTCAGCGTGGGCTCGATCTCGCGGCGGCGGCGCTCCTCGGCCAGGGTGCGGAACACCTCCCAGGCATCGGACGGGGCCTCGAAGTACTCGCGCCGGTCGCCGCTGAAGTGGCGCAGGCGCACCAGCCGCCACGCCTGAAGCTCCTTCAGGCCCATGCTCACGTTGCTGCGGCTGAACTCCAGCTGCTCGGCGACCTCGTCGGCGTTCAGCGGCCGCGCCGACACGTAGATCAGCGCGTAGATCTGGCCGACGGTGCGGTTGATGCCCCAGCGGCTGCCCATCTCGCCGAAGTGCGAGACGAAGCTGCGAACGAGCGGGCTGAGGCTTGACGACATCGGCAGCTGGTTGGATAGCAGACTGCCCGAAGGATGTCGGAATTTTCAGAACTTCGTGAAAGTTCAGGAATAGACCATGCCCTCGCCGGGGCGGCCTTCAGGGGGCGTCAGCCCACGCGAGTCCACCAGCCGTCGTCGAACTGGCCCTGCAGCCAGTTGACCATGCTCAGCACCTTGGCCGGCACCTGGCGCGGACTCGGGAAGACGGCGTGCATGGGCTGCGCGGGCAGCGCGTGGCGCTCCAGCAGCGACACCAGTTCGCCGCGCGCCAGGCTGGCGTGCGCCATGTACAGCGGCAGCGCCGTCACGCCCATGCCGGCGCGCGCCGCCGCCAGCAGCGCGCTGAGGTTGTTGCTGCGCAGCGGGCCCTTAACGGCCACGGTGACGGTGCGGCCGTCGGGGCTGCTGAAATGCCAGCGGTCGTCGCCCTGCACCGTGCTGTAGATCAGCGCGCGGTGGCGCACCAGGTCGTCGGGCCGCCGGGGGGTGCCGGCCTCGGCCAGGTAACCGGGCGCAGCCACCAGCGCCCAGGGGTTGGTGCCCAGGTAGCGCGCGCCCAGGGTGCTGTCGGCCAGCCGGCCCATGCGCAGCGCCAGGTCGATGCCCTGCTCCACCAGGTTGACGTAGCGGTCCTCGAAGCCCAGGTCCACCGTCACGCCCGGGTTGTGCTGCATGTAGCGCAACACCAGCGGCACCAGCACGCGCCGCCCGAAGGACACGCTGCAGTTGATGCGCAGGCTGCCCTGCACGCGGCTCTGCATCAGCGCCGCCAGGTTGTCGGCGGCGTCGAGTTGCAGCGTGATGGCCTTGCACTGGTCGTAGTAGGCCGCGCCCACCTCGGTGGGCGTGACGCCGCGCGTGCTGCGGTGGAACAGCCGCGCCCCCAGCCGCCGCTCCAGCGCCGCGACGTGCTTGGTGGCGGTGGGCTGCGTGATGCCGAGGTCGGCCGCGGCGCGCGTGAGCGAGCCGGTCTCGCAGACGCGGACGAAGAGCTGCAGGCCCTGGATGCGGTCCATGGCGCCATTCCACCACGGAATGACGGATATTGGTGTGGTGGCATTCCATTGCCGCCCGCCCGCCCCGACCATCGGCATCAGTTCAAGACCGACCCCTGATGGAGACGACACGATGGCAAAGATGAAGGCCGCGATGGCCGCCGTGCTGGTGATGGAGAAGGAAGGCGTGACCACCGCCTTCGGCGTGCCCGGCGCCGCGATCAACCCCCTGTACGCCGCGCTGCGCGAGCGGCAGAGCATCGCGCACATCCTGGCGCGCCACGTCGAGGCCGCCAGCCACATGGCCGAGGGCTACACCCGCGCCCGCGCCGGCAACATCGGCGTGTGCATCGGCACCAGCGGCCCGGCGGGCACCGACATGATCACGGGCCTGTACTCGGCGCAGGCCGACAGCATTCCCATCCTGTGCATCACCGGCCAGGCGCCGCGCGCCCGGCTGCACAAGGAGGACTTCCAGGCCGTCGACATCGAGAGCATCGCCAAGCCGGTGACCAAGTGGTCCACCACGGTGCTCGAGCCGGCGCAGGTGCCGCGCGCCTTCCAGCAGGCCTTCCACCTGATGCGCTCGGGCCGCCCGGGGCCGGTGCTGATCGACCTGCCCTTCGACGTGCAGATGGCCGAGATCGAGTTCGACATCGACACCTACGAGCCCATGGGCGTGTTCAAGCCCACCGCCACCCGCAAGCAGGTCGAGAAGGCGCTCGACATGCTGATGGCGGCCAAGAAGCCGCTCATCGTGGCCGGCGGCGGCATCATCAACGCCGACGCCAGCGACCTGCTGGTCGAACTGGCCGAGCTCACCGGCGTGCCCGTGATCCCGACGCTGATGGGCTGGGGCAGCATCCCCGACGACCACCCGCTGATGGCCGGCATGTGCGGTCTGCAGACCAGCCACCGCTACGGCAACGCCACCATGCTGGCGAGCGACTTCGTGCTGGGCATCGGCAACCGCTGGGCCAACCGCCACACCGGCAGCGTCGACACCTACACCAAGGGCCGCACCTTCGTGCACGTCGACATCGAGCCGACGCAGATCGGCCGCGTGTTCATGCCCGACTACGGCATCGTCAGCGATGCCAAGGCGGCGCTGGAGCTGTTCGTGCAGGTGGCGCGCGAGTGGAAGGCCGCCGGGCGCCTGGCCGACTACTCGGACTGGGCCGCGCGCTGCGCCGAGCGCAAGCGGCTGATGCACCGCAAGACGCACTTCGAGCAGATCCCCATGAAGCCGCAGCGCGTGTACGAGGCCATGAACGAGGTCTTCCCGCGCGACACGATCTACGTCACGACGATCGGCCTGTCGCAGATCGCGGGCGCGCAGTTCCTGCACGTCTACGGCCCTCGCCAGTGGATCAACTGCGGCCAGGCCGGCCCCCTGGGCTGGACGGTGCCCGCGGCCCTGGGCGTGGTGGCGGCCGACCCGACGCGCACGGTGGTGGGCCTGGCCGGCGACTACGACTTCCAGTTCCTGATCGAGGAGCTGGCCGTGGGCGCGCAGTTCCGGCTGCCCTACGTGCAGGTGCTGGTGAACAACAGCTACCTGGGCCTGATCCGCCAGAGCCAGCGCAACTTCGACATGGACTTCTGCGTGCAGCTGGCCTTCGAGAACCAGAACGTCGACGACCCCGCGCTGAAGGGCTACGGCGTCGACCACGCCAAGGTCATCGAGGGCCTGGGCTGCAAGACGCTGCGCGTGACCGACCCCGACCAGCTGCGCAACGCCTTCGAGCAGGCGCGCCGCATGGCCGCGGAGTTCCGCGTGCCGGTGGTGGTGGAGTGCATCCTCGAGAAGGTGACCAACATCGCGATGGGCACCGAGATCGACAAGATCAACGAGTTCGAGGACATCGACTGCCGCCATCCCGAGGGCCGCGAGGGCCTAGTGGCCGCCGGCCTGCTGGAGTGACCGCCATGCCCAAGTTCGCTGCCAACCTGTCGATGCTGTTCACCGAGACGCCGCTGCTCGAGCGCTTCGGGCGCGCCGCGCGCGCCGGCTTCACCGCCGTGGAGCTGCAGTTCCCCTACGAGCAGCCGGCCACCGTGCTGCGCGAGGAACTGGTCCGTCACGGCCTGACCATGGTGCTGCACAACCTGCCGGCCGGCGACTGGGCCGCGGGCGACCGCGGCATCGCCGCCGACCCCGCCCGCACGGCCGAGTTCCGGCAGGGCGTGGCGCGTGCCGTCGAGTACGCCACGGTGCTGCAGGTGCCGCGCCTGAACTGCCTGGCGGGCAAGCTGCCGGCCGGCGTGACGGCGGCCGAGGGCCGCGCCACGCTGGTGGCCAACCTTCGCTACGCCGCGGCGGCGCTGCAGCAGGCCGGCCTCACGCTGCTGATCGAGCCCATCAACCGCTTCGACGTGCCCGGCTTCGTGGTGCAGCGCAGCGACGATGCGATCGCGCTGATGGACGAGGTCGGCGCGCCCAACCTGAAGCTGCAGTACGACGTGTACCACCAGCAGCGCACCGAGGGCGAGCTCGCCGCCACCATCGAGCGGCTGCTGCCGCGCATCGGCCACATCCAGGTGGCCGACAACCCGGGCCGCCACGAGCCCGGCACGGGCGAGATCGCCTGGCCCTTCGTGTTCGCCCACCTCGACCGCATCGGCTACACCGGGCACGTGGGCTGCGAGTACAAACCCGCCGGCGCCACCGAAGCCGGCCTCAACTGGATGGAGCGTTTCCAATGAACCTCGGATGGATCGGCCTCGGCATCATGGGCGCGCCCATGTGCGGCCACCTGATCGCCGCCGGGCATGCCATGACGGTGCACACCCGCAGCAAGGTGCCCGACGCCATCAGCGCTGCCGGCGCGCGCAGCGCGGCCAGCGCCAAGGCCGTGGCCGAGCACAGCGAGATCGTGTTCCTGATGCTGCCCGACACGCCCGATGTCGAGCGCGTGCTGTTCGGCGACGAGGGCGTGGCCGCGGGCCTGAAGCCCGGCACCCTGGTGGTGGACATGAGCAGCATCTCGCCCATGGCCACCAAGGACTTCGCGGCCCGCATCCGCGCGCTCGGTGGCGACTATCTGGACGCGCCGGTCTCCGGCGGCGAGGTGGGGGCCAAGGCGGCGTCGCTCACCATCATGGTGGGTGGCAGCGAGGCTGCGTTCGCGCGCGCGCTGCCGCTGCTGCAGGCCATGGGCAAGAACATCACGCACGTGGGTGGCAGCGGCGACGGCCAGACCACCAAGGTGGCCAACCAGATCATCGTGGCGCTGAACATCGCGGCCGTGGCCGAGGCGCTGGTGTTCGCGGCCAAGGCCGGGGCCGACCCGGCCAAGGTGCGCCAGGCGCTGATGGGCGGCTTCGCCAGCAGCCGCATCCTCGAGGTGCACGGCGAGCGCATGATCAAGCGCACCTTCAACCCGGGCTTCCGCATCCAGCTGCACCAGAAAGACCTGAACCTGGCACTGCAGGGCGCCAAGACGCTCGGCGTGGCCTTGCCGGGCACGGCGAACGCGGCGCAGTTGATGCAGGTCTGCGCGGCCAACGGCCTGGCCGAGGCCGACCACTCCGCGCTGGTGAAGGCGCTGGAGCTGATGGCGGCTCACGAGATCGGTTGAGGGCTTGGGCCGGAGTGGCCGCTTGCGGCCCGGAACCACGGTTCCCCGAGCCCCCTCCGAGAGGAGGCGCCTTCTCGTTCGACGGCTCTCCCCGGCCCGTCTCCGAGAGAGGGGCTCCCGTCAGACCCTGGCGTCGGCCTCCGGCCGCCGAACCCGTAGCGGCCCATGGCTGCTAAGGGCCAAGAAGAGCAGCCCGTTGCCAGTGGCGTCCTCAAGGCCCGGACTCAGGTCGCCCATTGGGGTTGGGTCGTTGACCCGCCTGTGGCTGCTGCCTAGCATGGCTCCGCACCCACCCCCAGAGGAGCGCGCATGCTGAGCATTCAGGACCACCTGCTGCAGGGCGACCAGGTCACCCAGCGCCAGACACCCAACCGCGGCGGCCCGCTGGTGCCGCAGTACCTGGTGATGCACTACACCGCCGGCAGCTCAGCCAGGAGCTCGGCCGACTGGCTTTGCAACCCGGCGGCCAAGGCCTCGGCACACCTGGTGCTGGGCCGCGCGGGCGAGATCTTCCAGCTCGCGCCGTTCAACGTGGTCACCTGGCATGCCGGCATCAGCCACTGGGCCGGGTTGACGGGCATGAACCACTTCTCCATCGGCATCGAGATGGACAACGCCGGCATCCTGCGCAAGGTGGGCGACCGCTACGCCTCGTCCTTCGGACGCTTCTACCCCGATGACGAGGTGGTGGTCGCGCGCCACAAGCACGGCACGGTCGAGCAGGCCTGGCACGCCTACACCGAGCCGCAGATCGCGCGCGCCTTCGAGCTGGCCGAACTGCTGGTGACGCACTACGGCCTGAAGGAGGTGCTGGGCCACGAAGACATCGCGCGCGGCCGCAAGAGCGATCCCGGCCCGGCCTTCCCGCTGGCCTCGCTGGCTGCGCGCCTGGCCGGCCGCCAGGACGACGACTTCCCGCGCTACGTCGTCACCGCCAGCCGCCTGAACATCCGCAGCGGCCCCGATGCCGCGGCGGCACCGGTGGCGCCGGCGCTCAAGCTCGGCACCGAGGTGGCGCTGCTGGAAGCTGGCGAACGCTGGAGCCGCGTCGAGGTGGTGGGGCACGGCGACATCGAGGGCTGGGTGTTCAACGCCTACCTGCAGCCGGCGCCGCCGGCGCTCGCGCGCCGCCGTGGCGCCGACACGGCAGCGAAGCGGGCGACGCCCAAGCCTGCCCGCAAGACGCCCAGCCGCCGCCGCTGAGGTCGCGGCGCCGGGCCGACCGCCACCGCCGTTCGCCGCTCGCGTAGGCTCGCGGCATGAGCATCCTGCACACGCCGGCCGAGGCCGCCGCTTCGGGGGAGGTCCGCTCGCTCCGCCGGGCCGACGGCGTGCGGCTGCAGTGGCATCGGCACGCCGCCGTGCAACCTGGCACCAGCCCGGCCGTGCCGCTGCTGCTGGTGCACGGGCTGGCCAGCAATGCCAGCCGCTTCGAGGAGTTCTGCGAGCTCACCCGGCTGCGCGAGCAGCACCTGCTGCTGCGCGTGGACCTGCGCGGGCACGGCGGCTCGCTCACGCGCACGCGGCTGGACACCGCCACCTGGTGCGACGACCTCGCCGCCGTGCTCGATGCCGAGGGCCAGCGGCAGGCGCACGTGCTGGGCCACAGCCTGGGTGCGCAAGTGGCGCTCCGGATGGCGGCAGCGCACCCGGCGCGCGTGGCCAGCCTGGTGCTCGTAGACCCGGTGTTCCGCCAGGCGCTGCACGGGCGCTCGGCCCGCATCGCCCGCTCCACGCCGCTGCTGCGCGGGGCCGCGGCGCTGGTGCGCGCCGCCAACGCCCTGGGCCTGCACCGCCGCACGCTGCCGCCTCTGGACCTGCGGGCGCTCGACGAGCGGGCCCGCGTCGCGCTGGCCGACCCCGACCCCGCCGCCGAGGCCGCCTTCATCGCGCACTACAGCAGCACGCGCGCCGACCTGCGCCACCTGCCGCTGGCCGTGTACCTGCAGGACATGGTGGAGATGTTCTCGCCCGTGCCGCTGCCGGCCGCGCTGCCGCAGCCGGTGCTGGCGCTGCTGTCCAGCGGCGCCACCTTCGCCGACGGCGCGGAGATGCGCGCCGCGCTGGCCGGGCCGCGGGTGCGCATCGAGACCATCGACTGCCACCACTGGCCGTTCACCGAGCGCCCGGCCGAGGTGCGGCGGGCGGTCGAGGACTGGGTCGCTCAGCCCGCCGCCGGCTCGTAGCCGCGCTCGGCCATCAGCAGCGCCAGGCCGGCGTCCATGCTCTGCGCGTGCATGGGAAACCACTCGGCCAGCGCCGGCACCATCGCATCGACGAGGCCCAAAGCGCCCTCGCCCTCGCGCTGCAGGCGGCGCTGCACCTCGTGCAGCACCTCCAGGATCTGGCGGTGCTGCGCCGGGTGGCAGGTGCCGGGCTCGAAGCCAAGCTCGGCCATCCAGCGGTCTTCCTGCCCGAAGTGGGCCTCGCTGTGGTCGATCAGGCCCTGCAGCGCCTGCAGCGCCGCCGCCAGGCCGCGGCCCCGCGCGGCGTCGACGGCGTTCAGCGCGTCGACGAACTCGCGGTGGGTGTCGTCCATGCAAGGCTGGTGCAGGGCCAGCGCGTCGGTCCAGGCGAGGGCGGTCATCGGGGCCTCAAGGCAGTCGTTCGAGCGAGCGCTGGTAGGCCGGGTCGTGCATCAGCTCGTCCCAGGCCAGCGGCAGGCTGGACGGCAGCAGCGCGGCGCGGCGCTGCTCGGCGTCGGGGTTGGGGCGCCAGCGGCCGGCCGCCGCGGCCTCGGCCAGGCCGTCGAGCAGCGCGTCCACGGCTGCGCCGCCGTCGGCGCTCTGGTTGCACAGCAGCACCAGGTCGCAGCCGGCCTCCAGCGCCTCCACGGCGGCCTCGGCATAGGTGAGCGTGCCGCCGTCGAGGTGGCGTGCGCCTTCCATGCTGAGGTCGTCGGAGAAGACGGCGCCGGTGAAGCCCAGCTGGCCGCGCAGCACGTCCTGCAGCCAGCGCCGCGAGAAGCCCGCCGGGCGCCCGTCGACCTTGGGGTAGACCACGTGCGCCGGCATCACCGCCGTCAGCGTGCTGGACAACCACCCGTAGGGCGCGGCGTCGTCGGCCAGGATGGCCTTCAGGCTGCGCTCGTCCACGGGCACGGCCACGTGGCTGTCGGCCGCCGCGAAGCCGTGGCCGGGGAAGTGCTTGCCGCAGTGCGCCATGCCCGCGCGCAGCATGCCGTGCGCCACGGCCTTGGCCAGCATCGTCGCCACCCGCGCGTCGCGGTGGAAGGCGCGGTCGCCGATGACGCCGCTGCTGCCGTGGTCCAGGTCGAGCACGGGCGCGAAGCTCAGGTCCACGCCGCAGGCGCGCAGCTCGGCGGCCAGCACGTGGCCGCAGGCGCTGGCGGCGTCCTGCGCGGCCATGGCGTCCTTCATCCACAGCTCGCCCAGGGCGCGCATCGGCGGCAGGTGCGTGAAGCCGTCGGTGCGGAAGCGCTGCACGCGGCCGCCCTCGTGGTCGACGCAGATCAGCACGTCGGGGCGAACGGACTTGATCTCGGCGCACAGGTCGGTCAGCTGGGCACGGTCCACCCAGTTGCGCGCGAACAGGATCAGGCCGCCGGTGAGCGGGTGCTTCAGGCGGCGGCGGTCGTGCTTCGACAGCGTGGTGCCGGCGATGTCGAGCACGAAGGGGGCTTGTTCGAGGCTCATGCTGAAGGGGGTGCGGTTTCGACGACGACGAAGCTCGCCGCGTAGTCGGTCTCGTCGGTGACGCTGACGTGGGCCACCCAGCCGCGCGCCGCGAACCAGCGCGCAAGCTCGCCGTCCAGGCGGATGTAGGGCTGGCCGCTGGGGTGGTTGAGGATCTCGCAGTCGCGCCATCGCATCGGGCTGGTGATGCCCAGCCCGATGGCCTTGGAAAAGGCCTCCTTGGCCGAGAAGCGCGTGGCCAGGTAGCGCAGGCCGCGGCTGTCGACGCGGGCGCGGCGCGCCGCGAACACCTGCTGCTCGCGGGGGCCCAGCACGCGCTCGGGGAAGCGGTCGCCGCGGCGCGCGAGCGTGGCCTCGATGCGGCGCACGTCGCACACGTCGGTGCCGACGCCGACGATCACCGGCCGGCCCCTGCCGGCGCCGCGGCCGCGGCGATGGCGCGGCGGTAGGCGCGCACCGTCTCGGGCAGGCCGTGCTCCAGGGCATCGGCCACCAGCGCGTGGCCGATGGACACCTCGGCCACGCCGGGCACGGCGCGCAGGAAGTCGGTGAGGTTCTGCAGGTTCAGGTCGTGGCCGGCGTTCACGCCCAGGCCCGCCGCGTGGGCGGCGCGCGCGGCGGCGGCGAAGCGCGCGAGCTGCTCCGCCTGCCGCGGCGTGCCCTGCTCGGCGGCCGCCGCGGCATACGGCTCGGTGTAGAGCTCCACCCGGTCGGCGCCCACGGCGCGCGCCAGCGCCATGGCGCCGGGCTCGGCGTCCATGAACAGGCTCACGCGCACGCCCAGCGCGCGGCACTCGTCGATCAGCGGCTTCACGCGCTCGCCGTCGGCGGCGAGGTTCCAGCCGTGGTCGCTGGTGAACTGGCCTTCGCCGTCGGGCACGAAGGTGGCCTGGTGCGGCCGCATGCCCTGGGACGACAGCTCGCGGATGAACCCCATCAGGTTGTGGAAGGGGTTGCCCTCGATGTTGTACTCGGCCTGCGGCCAGTCCTTCATCAGCGCGGCCAGTTCGTGCACGTCGTGGGCGCGGATGTGGCGCTCGTCGGGCCGCGGGTGCACGGTGATGCCGTCGGCCCCGGCCTGCAGGCACAGCGTGGCGGCGCGCAACACGCTGGGAATGCCCAGGTGGCGCGTGTTGCGCAGCAGCGCGACCTTGTTGACGTTGACCGACAGCGCGGTGCCGGCGTGCCGAGGCGCGGCGGGGTCGAGGACGAGCGGGTTCATGGCAGCTGGAGTTTCTGGACGCCCCGCAGGACCTCGCGCGTGCGCATCGGCGTGTGGCCCAGATGATAGTGAAGCAGGCCCTGCAGGGGCCGGCGCAGCGGGCCCGCCGCGCCGCGGCAGGCCGCGAGCAGCGCGCCGAAGCGCCGCGCCCCGGTGGTCGAGAGCGCGGCCTCCAGCGCCGTCCAGCGCGCGCCGGTGGCGCCGTCGGGCGCGGGCACCAGGCCGTGCGCGGGGTCCAGCGTGTAGTGGCCGTCCTCGGCCAGCGGCTCGGCGGTGAGGGTGGCCACCGAGAGGTCGGGCAGCAGCCCGGTGTCGCGCAGCATCACCAGCTCGAAGGCGCGCAGCACGGCGGCCTCGTCGCGGTCGCCCTCGGGCGCGGCCAGCGCCGCCAGGGCCGCGGCGTAGTCGTCGAACAGCGCCTCGTGCGGGTCCTGCCGCCCCAGGCCCTTCAGCAGCAGCTCGTTCAGGTAGAAGCCGCTGAACAGCGCGGCGCCGCGCAGCAGCGGCCAGCCGCCGCTGCCGTCGGCCAGGCGGGCCGCGGCCCAGTCGCCGGCCCACTCGGCGCTGCGCAGCGGCAGCAGGTCGTGGCCGCCGTCGTCGTCGGCGTTGCGGGGCGGCGCACCCAGCAGCACGGCCACGGGCTGGAAGGGCAGCAGCAGCGCGCGGTAGTTCGAAGTGGGCTTCTTGGCGCCGCGCGCCACCGTCGCCACGCGCCCGAGCCCGCGCGTGAACAGCTCGACGATGAGGCTGCTCTCGCTCCAGTCGTGGCCTTGCAGCACGAAGGCCGGCTGCGGCGCGGGCGTGCGCCGCGCGGGCCTATTCGTAGCCATAGCTCCGCAGGTGGGCCTCGTCGTCGGCCCAGCCCGAGCGCACCTTGACCCACAGTTCCAGGAAGACCTTCGCGCCCCACAGCCGCTCGAGCTCCTGGCGCGCCTCGGTGCCGATGCGCTTGATGCGCTCGCCGCCCTCGCCGATGACCATGGCCTTGTGCGCGTCGCGCTCCACCACGATGGTGGCGGCCAGGCGGATGCGGCGCGGCTCGGCGTCGGGGTCCTCTTCCTCGAACTGCTCGACGACGACCGTGCTGGTGTACGGCAGCTCGTCGCCCGTCAGCCGGAACAGCTTCTCGCGGATCATCTCGCCGGCCATGAAGCGCTCGCTGCGGTCGGTGAGCGCGTCTTCCTCGTACAGCCAGTCCTGCTCGGGCAGGTGGCGGGCGACGATCTCGAGCAGGCGCTCGATGTCGCCGGGCCGGCGTGCGCTCATGGGCACGAACTCTGCAAAGGCGTGGCGCTCCTGCATGCCCTTCAGCCAGGGCAGCACGTCCTGCCGGCGCGCCAGCGCGTCGAGCTTGTTGGCCACCAGCAGCACGGGCTTGCCGGCCATGCCCTCGCCTTGCAGCAGCGCCAGCACCTGCGCGTCGGCCAGGCTGAAGCGGCCGGCCTCGCAGACGAAGAGCACCGCGTCGACGTCGGCCAGCGTGGCCAGCACCGTGCGGTTGAGCGTGCGGTTCAGCGCCTGGCCGTGGCGCGTCTGGAAGCCCGGGGTGTCGACGAACACGAACTGCGTGCCACCCAGCGTGCGGATGCCGGTGATGCGGTGGCGCGTGGTCTGTGCCTTGTCGGACGTGATGCTGACCTTCTGCCCCACCAGCGCGTTGAGCAGCGTGCTCTTGCCGACGTTGGGGCGGCCGACGATGGCCACCAGGCCGCAGCGCCGCGGGCCGGTGGCGGTGGCGGTGGCGTCGTTCACGCGGCGTCGTCCTGCGCCTTGAGCTCGGCCAGCAGCCGGCGCGCGGCCTCCTGCTCGGCGGCGCGGCGCGAGCGGCCCTGGCCCGAGGCCCGACGCTCCAGGGCCGGCACGGCGCACTCGACCTCGAAGGTCTGCGCGTGGGCCTGCCCGCGCGTGGCCACGATGCGGTAGCTGGGCACGGCGATGCGGCGCGCCTGCAGCCACTCCTGCAACTCGGTCTTGGCGTCCTTGGTCCAGCTCTCGGCCTCGGTGGCCTGGATGACCTCGCCGAACAGGCCCTGCACCAGCGCCCGCGCCTTGGCATAGCCGCCGTCCTGGAACACGGCACCGATCAGCGCCTCCAGCGCATCGGCCAGGATCGACGGGCGCTGCGCACCGCCGCCGCGGGCTTCGCCCTCCGACAGGCGCAGCAGTTCGGGCAGGCCCAGCGCCAGCGCGGCCTTGTGCAGGCTGTCCTCGCGCACCAGGTGGGCCCGCACGCGGGTGAGGTCGCCCTCGTCGCTGCCCGAGAAGCGCTCGTACAGCAGTTCCGACACCGCCAGCGCCAGCACCGTGTCGCCCAGGAACTCCAGGCGCTCGTTGTGGTCGGCGCCGAAGCTGCGGTGCGTGAGCGCGCGCTGCAGCAGTGCCGGGTTGGCGAAGCGGTGGCCCAGCCGGCGCTGCAGCGTGTCGAGGCGGGCGTCGGCGGCCACGGGGCGGGGGCTCCTCAGCGGCCGGGCTTGGAGCGGCCCTCGTACTTGATGAGGATGTAGACCGCGCCCATGACCGGGATCTCCTTGTCGTAGGCGAAGGCCAGCACGACGCGGTCGTTCTCCTTCGTCACCTGGAGGTCCTTGCCGCTGATGGCGTTGATGGAGTACTCGACTTCCTTCTGGCGGTCGAAGGCGGCGCGCGCCTCGGCGACGGTGGCGGGCTGCTCGGCCGCGATCTTGTCGACGGACCGCTGGATCGTCAGGTACTCGGTCACCGTGGGCAGCACGCGCACCACCATGTAGCCGGCGAAGCCGATGATGAGGGCCCAGAACAGCAGGCCGAACAGCGTGAGGCCGCGCTGCCCGGTGCGCGGGGTGTGGAAACCGGGACGGGTCATGGAACAGGCCTTCAGTGGAACGGGCCGATGCGGCCCAGGTTGCCGAAGTTCATCCAGACGAAGAACGCCTTGCCGACGATATTCTCGTCGGGCACGAAACCCCAGTAGCGCGAGTCCTGCGAGTTGTCGCGGTTGTCGCCCATCATGAAGTAATGCCCAGGCGGCACCTTGCAGGTCACGCCCTCGGGCGTATATCGGCACTGGTCGGCGAAAGGAAAGGTCTTGGGGTCGGGCCCGAACCACGACTGGCGCCTCGGATCCACGAGGATGCGGTGCTCGACCTTGCCGAGCTTCTCCGAGAACTGCGGCTCGTAGCGGCGGGAGTCGGCCTCGTAGAACTCGCCCTGGGCCGTGAGCGGCACCGGCTGGCCGTTGAGGCTGAGCTTCTGGTTGGCCCAGGTCACGGTGTCGCCGGGCAGGCCCACCACGCGCTTGATGTAGTCCTGCCGCGTGTCCACCGGGTAGCGGAACACCATCACGTCGCCGCGCTCGACCGGGTTGTTGTCGATGATCTTGGTGTTGATCACCGGCAGCCGCACGCCGTAGTGGAACTTGTTCACCAGGATCAGGTCGCCCACCAGCAGCGTGGGGATCATCGAGCCCGACGGGATCTTGAACGGCTCGAACAGGAAGCTGCGCAGCAGGAACACGATCAGGATCACCGGGAACAGCCCGGCGGTCCAGTCCAGCCACCAGGGCTGCATCAGCAGCTTCTCCTTGGCGGCGGCGACGTCGCCATCGACCTTGTCGATGCCCATGCGGGCCAGTTCGGCGCGGCGCACCGCGTCCTGCCGCTCGAGCTCGGCGGCGGCCGCCTCGCGGGCCGGCTTGAACCGGAAGCGCTCGGCCAGCCAGTACGCCAGCGTGGCCACCGTCAGCACGAACAGCAGCAGCGAGAAGTTGCCCGTCCAGAAACCCAGGAACCAGCCGCCGAGGTAGGCGATCAGGGCGCCGTAAAGCGCTGCGGTGAGTGTGCTCATGCGGTGACCCAGGGAAGGCTCGGGCTCAATCGTCGACCTGCAGGATGGCCAGGAAGGCCTCCTGCGGCACTTCCACCGAACCGATCTGCTTCATGCGCTTCTTGCCGGCCTTCTGCTTCTCGAGCAGTTTCTTCTTGCGCGTGATGTCGCCCCCGTAGCATTTTGCCAGCACGTTCTTGCGCAGGGCCTTGATGTCCTCGCGGGCGATGATGTTCGCGCCGATGGCGGCCTGGATGGCCACGTCGTACATCTGGCGCGGGATCTGCTCGCGCATCTTGGCGGCCACGGCGCGGCCGCGGTACTGGCTCTGCGAGCGGTGCACGATCATGGCCAGCGGGTCCACGCGCTGCCCGTTGATCAGGATGTCGACCTTCACGACGTCGGCGGCGCGGTACTCCTTGAACTCGTAGTCCATGCTGGCGTAGCCGCGGCTGACGCTCTTCAACTTGTCGAAGAAGTCCAGCACGATCTCGGCCAGCGGCAGCTCGTAGGTCAGCATGACCTGCTTGCCGTGGTAGGCCATGTTCAGCTGCAGGCCACGCTTCTGGTTGGCCAGCGTCATCACCGGGCCGACGCAGTCCTGCGGCATGTACAGATGCACGGTCACGATGGGCTCGCGGATCTCGCGGATGCGGCCCAGGTCGGGCATCTTGCTGGGGTTCTCGACCTCCAGCACCGTGCCGTCGTTCAGCTCGACCTCGTACACCACGCTGGGCGCGGTGGTCACCAGGTCCTGGTCGAACTCGCGCTCCAGCCGCTCCTGCACGATCTCCATGTGCAGCAGGCCCAGGAAGCCGCAGCGGAAGCCGAAGCCCAGGGCCTGGCTCACCTCGGGCTCGTAGCGCAGGCTGGAGTCGTTGAGCTTGAGCTTCTCCAGGGCGTCGCGCAACTGGTCGTACTCGCTGGCCTCGGTCGGGTACAGCCCCGCGAAGACCTGCGGCTGGATCTCCTTGAAGCCCGGCAGCGGCTCGGTGGCCGGGCCGGCATTGTTGGTGAGCTTCTTCTCCAGCGTGATGGTGTCGCCCACCTTGGCGGCGGCCAGCTCCTTGATGCCGCAGATGACGAAGCCCACCTCGCCGGCGCGCAGCTCGTCGCGCGGCACGCTCTTGGGCGTGAACACGCCCAGGTGCTCGATGCCGTAGACGGCGTTGGTGGCCATCAGCCGGATGCGCTCGCCCTTGCCGAGCTTGCCGTCGACCACGCGCACCAGCATCACGACGCCGACGTAGTTGTCGAACCAGGCGTCGATGATCATCGCGCGCGGCGGGCCGTCGGGGTTGCCGCGCGGCGGCGGCATGCGGGCGATCACGGCCTCGAGGATGTCGTCGATGCCCATGCCCGTCTTGGCGCTGCAGGGGATGGCGTGCTCGGCGTCGATGCCGATGACGTCTTCGATCTCCGACCTGGCGTTCTCGGGGTCAGCCTGCGGCAGGTCCATCTTGTTGAGCACGGGCACGACCTCGACGCCGAGCTCCAGCGCCGTGTAGCAGTTGGCCACCGTCTGCGCCTCGACGCCCTGGCTGGCGTCCACCACCAGCAGCGCGCCCTCGCAGGCGCTCAGGCTGCGGCTCACCTCATACGAGAAGTCCACGTGCCCGGGGGTGTCGATGAGGTTCAGGTTGTAGACCCGGCCGTCGCGCGCCGTGTACTGCAGCGCCGCGGTCTGCGCCTTGATGGTGATGCCGCGCTCGCGCTCGATGTCCATGGAATCGAGCACCTGCGCCTCCATCTCGCGGTCGCTCAGGCCGCCGCAGCGCTGGATCAGTCGGTCCGCCAGCGTGCTCTTGCCGTGGTCGATGTGGGCAATGATGGAGAAGTTGCGGATGTGGTTCATGAGTTGAAGCGCGCTTGGTCGGGCTGAAAGCGGCGCAGCCGCTTCGGCGAAGGCTCACATCGCGTCGCGATGCGAAGGCGCGCAGCGCCGTGCCGAAGCCAAACCAAAAAAAAGGCGCGTCCAAGGGGTGACGCGCCTTCCAACAGAACGTTTGGCAACTGCTTGTTGGAAGTCCATTGTAGCCAAAAGGACCGGCCGGGAACCCGCGCCAATGCTTGATTTCCGGCCGTTGCGGGTTTCCGACAAGGAAAGTTATCCACATATCATCCACAGTCTGGATCCGACCCCGGACGCCTGTCGCGGCACCGCCACGCGAGCCCGCCAAGCCGGCTGAATCGACCGTGAACAAACCGGATTTTAGACGTCAGCCTGCCTAATCCCGGGCCTTGGGGGTTTGAAGTGAAAGACCACTCACTTCGCGCCCGATGCGAAACGGCGTCGAGTCGAGCCCCTGGTCGCCGCCGCCGGCTCGCCCCGACCGCGCCGATTCCACATCATGGAAAGACCCGCCGGGTGACTCGGGCGCTCGCCGGCCGTTGCCGCCCGGCGGGCGCCGTGCGGCCGCGGCCTCAGCGCGCGAGGCGGATGACGACGTAGTTGACCCACTCGCCGCGCCGCACCAGCGCCGTGACGGTGCGCGCCTTCTCCAGCCGCTGCACGGTGGCGTTGAACTGCCGCAGGTCGGTGACCTCCGTGTCGTCCAGCGCGAGGATCACGTCGCCCTCGCGCAGGCCAGCCCGAGCGGCCGGGCCCTCGACGCTGTCGACGCGGACACCGCCCTTCAGGCGCAGCTCGCGCTTCTGCGCGTCGGTCAGGTCGCTGACGCCCAGGCCCAGCGTGCTCTTGGCAGCGGGCGGCGGGGCGTTGGGCTCGGCAGCGGCACGGCGCGTGGGGCGCTCGGCCTCGAACTCGCCGATCGTCACCGTGAGGTCGCGCGTGGCCCCGCGGCGGAACACCTGCAGCACGGCCTTGGAACCCGGCTTCAGGCCACCGATCAGGCGCGGCAGGTCGGACGAGCGCTCCACCGCCTTGCCGTCGACGCGCAGGATGATGTCGCCGGCCTCGACGCCCGCCTTGTCGGCCGGCTGGTCGCGCTCCACGCCCGTGACCAGCGCGCCGCGCGCGGCCCCGAGCCCGATGGACTCGGCCACCTCCTTGCCGACCGCGCCAATCTGCACGCCGATGCGGCCGCGGACCACGCGGCCCATGGTGCGCAGCTGCTCGGCCACGCGCATGGCCTCGTCGATCGGGATCGCGAAGCTGATGCCCATGAAGCCGCCGGAGCGGCTGTAGATCTGCGAGTTGATGCCCACGACCTCGCCGCGCATGTTCAGCAGCGGGCCGCCGGAGTTGCCCGGGTTGATGGCCACGTCGGTCTGGATGAACGGCAGGTACTCGCCGGTGTCGCGCTGCTTGGCGCTGACGATGCCGGCGGTGACGGTGTTGTCCAGCCCGAAGGGCGAGCCGATGGCCATCACCCACTCGCCCACCTTCAGGCGGTTGACGTCGCCGATGCGCACGGCCGGCAGGCCGGTGGCCTCGACCTTGACCACGGCCACGTCGGTGCGGCGGTCGGTGCCGACGATGCGCGCCTTGAGCTCGCGCTTGTCGGTGAGCGTGACGATGACCTCGTCGGCGCCGTCGACGACGTGGGCGTTGGTCATGATGAAGCCGTCGGCGCTGAGGATGAAGCCCGAGCCCACGCCGCGCGGCATGGCCTCTTCGTCGCCCTCGCCGCGGGGCCCGCCGCGCGGGCCGGGCCGCTGGTTGGGCATGGGGATGCCGAAGCGGCGGAAGAACTCCTCGATGCCCGGGTCGACGTTGCCGCCGCCGCCGGCGCCGTTGCGGCGCTCGGACGTGCGGATGTTGACCACGCTGGGGCTGACCCGCTCGACGAGTTCGGTGAAGTCGGGCAGGCCGCTGACCGCGGCCTGCGGCTGGGCCATCGCGGGCTGCGGCGCCAGAAGGGTGGCGGGCGCGGCGAGCGCCAGGCTCAGCAGGGCCGGCGCGATCCAGGGGGTGGCGCGGTCGAGGGTGCGTTGGCGGTGCTTCATGGCTGTGGGCGGGGAAGAGGTGGAAGGCGAAGGGGTCGGATCGGGGTGCGGCGGCCGCCCTCAGGGCTTGCGGCGCTCCAGCGCGTCGGCGAACAGGCGCAGGGTCGGCACCGGCACGTCGCCGACGACGGTGACCCAGTGCGCGTCGCGGCGGGCCGTCAGCGTGGCCGTGGCGCCGCGCTGGGCGTGCAGTTCCTGGCGGTGGCGCTCGGCCTGGAAGGGCTCGACGAACACCGACACGTGCGTCAGCCCGTCGGTGAACACGGCCTGGATCACGGTGGCGCCTTCGCCGGGCCCACCCATCCCGCGCTTCAGGCAGCCGGCGAGCACGAAGCCCTGCACCGGCCGCGCCACGCTCCAGCCCTCGGCCTCGAGCGTGGTGCGCTGCTGCTGCGGGCGCGTGACCTGGTAGCCGTCGAGCCGGTTGAGCCACTGCGTCACCTGGTCGGGCCGGGGCTTCACGCCGAGCTCGATCTCGGAGAAGGCGTGCGATTCCAGCGCCGTGTTCAGCGCGGCCCGCGCGTCGGCCCCGGGGGCCAGCACGTCGGCGCGCAGCATCAGGCCGGTGGTCACGTCGGCCCACAGGCGCTGCGCGTAGCGCAGCATGTCGCGCGGCTGCATGCGCACCACCTGGGCCTCGCGGCCGGCCACGCGCGAGGCGCCCTCCAGCCGCAGCTCGTAGCTCTCCAGCGCCAGCGGGTCGACGGCCTGCGGCGTCGTGCCCCAGGCCGGCAGCGTCTCGCGCTTCTCGATCACGGCCACGCGGCTGCCCGGCCAGACGGTCTGGACCTGGTCGTTGTGGCGCACGATGCGGTGCTGGCGGCCGTCCAGGGTCTCCAGCAGCTCGTAGGTCTGGTCGCCGACCCGGTAGTGGCGCACCCGGGAACTGGCTAGCTGGCCGCCGGCGCTGTAGACCAGGGTGCCTTCGTAGTTGCCACTGCGCGCCGCCTGCTGCACGCGCGCCAGCCACTGCCGCGCCTCGGCGGTGGGCAGCACGCTGTCGGCGACGGCCGTCTGGGCCAGCGCCGGCAGGGCGGCCGGCAGCGCCAGGGCCCACGGCAGCACGGCGGGGCACAGCGCCCGCCACAGGGCGAGGCGGCCCATCAGCGCTGCGGCACGGGGGCCACGGTCACGTCGACCTGGCGCACGCCCGGCGGGAGCAGCGAGAGACCGCCGGCCGCGCCCTGGTGCACGCGCATGAACTCCTCGATGCGGGCGTCGCGCAGCACGCCGTCGCGCAGCACCGGCGTGGAGGCCAGCTCGACGCGCGGCGCGGCCTGGGGCACCGCGGCCATCGGCACCGCCGCGCCCGGGGCGACGCCACCGCCCCGCGACATCACCAGCAGCCCGGCCACCACCGCCACGCCGGCGACGCTGGCCACCGCGGCCGCCGGCACGCGC
>CAIKLM010000103.1 GCA_903828235.1 uncultured beta proteobacterium
GCCCGCGGCCGGGTGCGCGCCGGCCCGCCGCCGGCCGCGCCGCCGCCGCATCCACCCGCCGCAACCCCCGGAGCCCCCGATGACCACAACCCGTTCGCGCGCCACCCTGGGCGTGCTCGCCAGCCTGGCCCTGCTCGCCCCCGCCGCGCAGGGCGCCGACACCACGCCCGAACCGCCGCCCCCGCCGCGCTACAGCGCCCCGGCGCCGGCCCCGCTGGCCACGGCCCAGGGCCACATCCAGGCCACCCGCTGGCCCGAGGCCCTGGCCGAGCTGCGGCGGTTGAACCTGGAGCGCAACGCCGACTGGAACAACCTCATGGGCTACGTGCTGCGCAAGCAGGCCACGCCCGACCTCGACGGCGCGCAGCGCTTCTACGACGCCGCGCTGCGCATCGACCCCAACCACCTGGGCGCGCTCGAGTACGTGGGTGAGCTGGCACTCACCCGCAAGGACCTGCCCGCCGCCGAGGCCTACCTGGCGCGGCTGCAGCGCGCCTGCGGCATCGCCAACCCCTGCGCGCCGCTGGACACGCTCAAGAAGGCCGTGGCCGCCTACAAGGCTGGCCCCAAGTAACGGTGACGGTTTTCGGCGGCGTGTTCGCTCACATCGCGCCGAACACCGTCTGCGCGTGGATGCCCAGGCCCTGGGCGACGCTGGCGAAGCGGTCGCCGCGCACGCGCGTGGCCGCCGGGAACGCCGCCGCGATGCGCTCCACCAGCGGCGCCAGGCCCGTGGAGCCACCGGTGAAGTAGAGGTCTTGCACGTCGCCGGGCGCCACGCCGGCCAGGCGCGCCGTCTCCACGGCCGCGGCCACGATGGCGGCGAGGTCGGCCTCCAGGGCCGCGGCCGCGTCGGCCTCGCGCAGCTGCGTTGCCAGGCCCGGCTCCACCAGGCCCAGGTCCACTGGCGCAAGCCCGCGCTGCGCGACCTCGATCTTCGCCGCCTCGGCGGCCGCGGCCAGCGCGTGGCCCAGCCGCTCCTCCAGCACCGTGAGCAGCCGCGCGTGGTGGCGCGGCTCGGCGTACCAGGCCTTCATGCCGCGCAGCTCGGCCACGCGCGCCGGGGCGTAGACGGTGTTGATCAGGTGCCAGGTGGCCAGGTCGAAGTAGATGCCGCTGGGCAGCTCGGCCGTGGGCGTGCCGGGGGGGTCGCCCCGGCGCGGCGCGCGGTGCGAGCGGTAGCCCATCAGCGGCAGGATGGCGGCCAGCTCGACGTGGCGGTCGAAGTCGGTGCCGGCCTTGTGCACGCCGTGGCTGGCCAGGATGTCGTCGCGGCGGTCGGGCCGGCCGCGGCGCGCCGGGCCCACGCGCACCAGCGAGAAGTCGGACGTGCCGCCGCCGATGTCGGCCACCAGCACCAGGCGCTCGCTGGCCACCTGGGCCTCGTGGTCCAGCGCGGCGGCGATGGGCTCGTACTGGAACTGCAGCTCGGCGAAGCCCGCGGCGCGCACCGCGTCCTCCAGCGCCGCTTGGGCCTGCGCGTCGCGCGCCGGGTCGTCGTCGACGAAGAACACCGGCCGGCCCAGCACCACGCGGCTCAGCGGCGCGCCGGCGTGGGCTTCGGCGCGCGCCTTCAGCTCGCGCAGGTAGCCGGTGACGACGTCGCGGTAGCGCACGGCGCGGCCGCCGCCGACCTCGGTGCGCTGGTCCAGCAGGCTGGAGCCCAGCAGGCTCTTCATGGAGCGCATCAGCCGGCCCTCGGCGCCCTCGACGTAGGCGGCGATGGCGGCGCGGCCCACCAGGCGCTCGGGCTCCAGGCGCTGCGGCGGGGTGTCGGCGCGGTAGAACACCGCGGTGGGCATGGTGCGCTCGGCGCCTTCCAGCGGCACCAGCTCGACGCCGCCGCCCGCGGCCGGCAAGGCCACCGCCGAGTTGGAGGTGCCGAAGTCGATCGCCACGAATCCCGCCATCGCCGCACCCCCGGGGCCGTGAAGGGGCGCGATTCTAGGAGCGGCGCCGGCGGGCGCGGCTGGTGCCGTGAACTGGCCCACGGCCCGGGCCCTGTTCGGCGGCTTGCGCGGCACGGAACGGCTCGACACTCCCAGGCACGCCCGCCACCCTGCCGCCGAGGTGCCCGATGAAGAAGGCCGAACGCTCAACGAACCGCTGGTTTGCGGCTTGGCGCGCTCGGCCGCTGCCGGCCCCGGCGCCCGACCCTGCCGATTGCGGCACGGCCTTCGGGCTGGAGCTCAGCATGCCGGGCCTGGAACCCACCCCGCCCGTTCCGGCCGCCCCGCCCCAGGGCTGGCGCGACCTCTGGGCGCGGCGACGCCGCGCTACCTGACGGCCAAAGCAGGGAACCCCACGGTCTTTTGGTGACCGCGCCGTCGCAAGACGACCCGGGAATCATAAAATCGGCGCGATGAGCCGCCTGTCGTTCAAGGAACAAGTGCTTCGCGTCCGCGAGGACGCCATCATCGCCGCCGTCAACCGCCTGCTGGCCGACAAGGGGTTCGACCTCATGACGGTCGACGAGGTGGCCGCCGACGTCGGCATCGCCAAGGCCAGCCTGTACAAGCACTTCCCTTCGAAGGAAGCGCTGGCCGCCGCGGCCATGGTGCGGCTGCTGGAGCGCGCGCTGGCGATGATCGACCAGCTCAGCGCCCGCGAGGGCCAGCGCGCGGTGGACCGCCTGATGGCCGTCTCGCGCTGGGCGCTGGAGATGCAGCTCGGCGGCGAGATGCCCACGGTGCCCTCTCAGAACAGCTCGCTGCGCGCCGAGCTGCTGGCGCACAAGACCTACCTCGACCTGCTGATGCAGGCCTCGGATCGCCTGGGCGCGTGGATCGTGCAGGCGCAGGCCGACGGTGACATCGACCCCGCGCTGCCGCCCGAGCTGGTGCTCTACACCATCTACGCCCGCGCCTGCGACCCCGTGCCCGCCTTCCTGAAGGCCGGCGGCGCGTTCACCGACGCGCAGATCGTCGAGCTCGTGCAGCGCACCTGCTGGAATGGCCTGCGGCCACCCACCAGGGCCTGAGCCCAGGCACCCGCGCGGAACCGGCTGCGCCGTGCCGCCCGAGCGGCACGGCCTCTGGCCGTGCGCGGAGCGTCAGCGAGCGTGGGGGCCCACCGTCACACGGGCAGCAGCGAGGTGCTCTTGACCTCCTCCATCACGGCGTAGGTGCGCGTCTCGCGCACGCCAGGCAGCGTCCAGATGACGCTGCCGATGAACGCGCGGTAGGCGGCCATGTCGGCCACGCGCGTCTTCAGCAGGTAGTCGAAGCCGCCGGCCACCAGGTGGGCCTCGAGGATCTCCGGGCGCACCTGCACGGCGGCCTTGAAGCTGTCCATCACGTCGTGCACCGTGCGGTCGAGCAGGATCTCCACGAACACCAGCAGGCCCTGTCCGAGCTTGGCCGGGTTCAGGCGCGCCTCGTAGCCCAGGATGTAGCCCTCGCGCGTGAGCCGCTTGACGCGCTCGAGCACCGCGGTGGGCGACAGGTGCACCTCCTCGGCGAGCTTGAGGTTGCTGATGCGGCCGTCGGCCTGCAGCACGCGCAGGATGCGGCGGTCGATCTTGTCGAGGCCGCGCTCGCGGCCGGGGCTGTCGCTGTCGGTGCGGGTGTCCATGGCGAAGGATTCTCCGGCAGGCGGGGCGAATTCCGAATCGCGTGCGCCGCCCCGCGGCCTAAGCTGCGCATCCATCCTGGTCTGCCGCCGCCCTCGCCATGAACACCCACCTCGACCCCGCCCCGCGCCTGCCCTTTCCGTACCGGCCCGAGCCCGAGGTGCTGGCCGCCCTGCTGCAGCAGCTGCACGGCCGGCTGGACTGGGCGGCGGTGGTGGCTGAGGCCACGCCCTGGGTGCGCGCGGTGCGCGAGCAGCCGGCGCCGTTCTGGGCGCTGGAGAGCCTGCTGCGCGAGTACCCCATCTCCAGCAGCGAGGGCCTGGCGCTGATGCGGCTGGCCGAGGCGCTGCTGCGCGTGCCCGACGCCGAGACCGCCATCGCGCTGACGGCCGACCAGCTGGGCCGCGCCAACTTCGACGGCGAGGGCGAGGGCGGGGCGGCCGAGGGCCCGCACAAGATGCTCGCGCAGATCTCGGCCAGCGCCATCGCGCTGTCGAAGCGCTTCCTGCCCGACAGCGACAACCCGCCCGGCCTGCTGCAGCGCCTGGGCTCGCGCACGGTGGTGGCGGCCACCGTGCGCGCCATCCAGCTGCTGGGCCGGCAGTTCGTGCTCGGCCGCACCATCGGCGAGGCCATGGACGAAGCCGCCGCGCAGCGCCAGGCCCAGCCGCGCCTGACCTTCAGCTACGACATGCTCGGCGAGGGCGCCCGCACCGAGGCCGACGCCGAGCGCTACCTGGCCAGCTACCGCAACGCGCTGCGCGCGATTGCAGGCGGGCAGGTAGCCCCCTCGCCGATGTCGGCGGATGGCATCAGCATCAAGCTGTCGGCGCTGTTCACGCGCTACGAGGACGCGCAGCGCGAGCGCGTGGCCGCGGTGCTGCTGCCGCGCATGCGCACGCTGGTCGACGAGGCCGCGGCCGCCAACCTGAACCTGACGATCGACGCCGAGGAAAGCGACCGGCTCGAGCTGTCGCTGGCGCTGTTCGAGGCGCTGGCCGCGCACGTCGCGGCCACGCACCCGCGCTGGGCCGGCTTCGGGCTGGCGGTGCAGGCCTACCAGACGCGGGCGCTGGCGGTGGTGGACGAAGTGGCGCGCATCGCCCACGCCCACGGCCTGCGCTTCATGGTGCGGCTGGTCAAGGGCGCCTACTGGGACGGCGAGATCAAGCGCGCGCAGGAGGCCGGCCTGCCCGGCTACCCGGTGTTCACGCACAAGCACCACACCGACGCCAGCTACCTGGCCTGCGCGGCGCGGCTGATCGAGCACCACGCCGTGATCTACCCGCAGTTCGCCACGCACAACGCCGGCACCATCGCGGCCATCGTGCAGATGGCCACCGCGCGCGGCGCGGCCTTCGAGCTGCAGCGCCTGCACGGCATGGGCGAGGGCGTGTACCGCGAGGTGCTGGCCCGCGGAGGTGCCGCGCGCGGCGGGGACGGGCCCCCGCCGCTTCGCATCTACGCCCCCGTGGGCGAGCACCGCGACCTGCTGGCCTACCTGGTGCGCCGGCTGCTGGAGAACGGCGCCAACAGCAGCTTCGTGCACCAGCTGGCCGACGCGGCGGTGGCGCCCGAGGCGCTGCTGGCCTCGCCGCTGGAGGCCACCGTGGCCACGCAGGCCGCGCCGGGACTGCCGCTGCCCGCGGCGCTGTACGGCCCCGGACGCGCCAACTCCAGCGGCGCGGACCTGGCCTGCGTGGCGCAGCGCGCGCCGCTCGAGGCCGCCGTGGCGCTGACGCGCGTGGCGCCGCCGCCGATGGACACGCCGGCCGACGTCGACGCCGCGATGCAGCGCCTGCACCACGGCTTCGAGGCCTGGCACCGGCGCCCGCTGGCCGAGCGCGCCGCCATCCTGCGCACCGCCGCCGACGCGCTGGATGCGCGCCTGCCCGAGTTCTGCGGCCTGCTCGTCAAGGAGGCGCACAAGACGCTGGGCGACTGCGTGGCCGAGGTGCGCGAGGCCGTGGACTTCTGCCGCTACTACGCCGGCCAGGCCGAGGAGCGGCTGGCCGATCAGGCGCTGCCCGGCCCTACCGGCGAGCGCAACGTGCTGCGCCTGAAGGGCCGCGGCGTGTTCGTCTGCATCAGCCCGTGGAACTTCCCGCTGGCCATCTTCGCCGGCCAGGTGGTGGCGGCGCTGGTGGCCGGCAACACGGTGGCCGCCAAGCCGGCCGAGCAGACGCCGGTGGTGGCGGCGCGCTTCGTCGAGCTGCTGCACCGCGCCGGCGTGCCGGCGGACGCGCTGGCGCTGCTGCACGGCCTGGGCGAGACCGTGGGCGCCGCGATGGTGGCGCACCCGCACACCGCGGGCGTGTGCTTCACCGGCAGCACCGCGGTGGCGCGGCTGATCAACCGCGCGCTGGCGGCCAAGGACGGCCCGATCGTGCCGCTCGTCGCCGAAACCGGCGGCCTTAACGCCATGGTGGTGGACAGCACGGCGCTGCCCGAGCAGGTGGTCGACGCCGTGGTGCAGAGCGCCTTCCGCAGCGCCGGGCAGCGCTGCAGCGCGCTGCGCCTGCTGGTGCTGCACGAGGCATCGGCCGACGGCGTGATCGCAATGCTGGCGGGTGCGATGGCCGAGCTGGTGGTGGGCGACCCCGCCGAGCTCGCCACCGACGTGGGCCCGCTGATCGACGACGAGGCCTGCGCCGCTGTCTCGGCGGCCGTGCAGCGGCTGGAGCGCGGGGCCCGGCTGCTCGCCCGCACGCCGGTGGACGCGGCGGCCTGCCCGCGCCCGATTGCCCACTTCGTGGCGCCGGTGGCCTTCGAGATCGGCCGCATCGCCGACCTGCAGGCCGAGGTCTTCGGCCCCGTGCTGCACGTGGTGCGCTGGGGCCCCGGGCAGGCGGCGCAGACGGTCGACGAGGTGGTGGCGCAGGTCAACGCGCTGGGCTACGGCCTTACGTTAGGCGTGCAGACGCGCATCGACACGCGCGCCGAACGCATCGCGGTGGCGGCGCGCGTGGGCAACGTCTACGTCAACCGCAACATGATCGGCGCCGTGGTGGGCGTGCAGCCCTTCGGCGGCGAGGGCCTGAGCGGCACCGGCCCGAAGGCCGGTGGGCCGCACTATCTGTACCGCTTCTGCGCCGAGCAGACGGTGACCATCAACACCGCCGCCGCCGGCGGCAATGCCGAGCTGCTGGCCGGGCTGGCGTGACGCGCCCGGGCCTGAGCCTCAGTTGAGGTACATGCCCAGATAGCGCCGGCCGTGGCTGACCACGGCCGCGTCGGGGCAGGCGTCGAACCACTCGATCAGCTGCTTGCGCGCGCGCTCGCGGTGGGGCCGGCCCTCGGCCTTGTCGCGCAGCACCACCTCGAGCAGGTTGTCGAAGGCGGCCTTCCAGTCGCCCTCGAACACCTGCCAGGCGCCGAGCGCGAAGCGTGCCTCGAAGTCGCGCGGGTCGGCGGCCACGCGGGCGGCCAGGGCCTTCGGGTCGCCGGCCGGGCGGTTGGCCAGCAGCGCCAGCCGCTTGCGCAGCGCCGCGTCGCGCTCGCCGCGCTCGGCGGCGGGCACGCGGTCCAGCAGCGCCGTCACCTCGGCCAGGTCGGCGTTGCGCGCCAGCAGCCGGTCGGCCAGCGCGGCCGTCACGTCGGGGTGGCCGGGCACCATCTGCAGGGCCTCGGTGAGCAGGGCCTCGGCGTCCTCGGCCGGGGCGGCGGCGGCCTCCTCGAGCAGGGCCTGCACGGGGTCGGCCGGCGGCTGCAGGTGCTTGTCGAGGAAAGCGCGGATCTGGCCCTCGGGCAGCGCGCCGGTGAACTGGTCGACCGGCCGGCCGCCGACGAACAGCACCACCAGCGGGATGCTGCGGATGCGAAGCGCGGCACTGAGGTTGGGTGCCTCGTCGGTGTTGATCTTGGCCAGCTCGAAGGCGCCGCCGTAGGCCTCGGTGATGCGCTCCAGCAGCGGCCCCAGGCTGCGGCAGGGGCCGCACCACGGCGCCCAGCAGTCCAGCAGCACCGGCACCTCGAGCGAGCGTTCGAGCACGCGGGCCTGGAAGTCGGCCTCGGTGACGTCGTAGACCCAGGCGCCCGCGGCGCCGGCCCCGGCCGCCGGCGCGGGGCTGGCGGTCTGGCGGGCCGAGGTGCCGTAGGGGTCGTGGGCGGCGAAGGGGTTGCGCGGCGTGTTCATGGGCCGATTGTGGCCAATCCAGGCCCGCACCGGCCGCGGCCGGGTCAGGCCGCGGGCGCGCAGCTTGCGCGTCGCCGCTGCCGCGGCCAGCAACCGGCTTGGCAAGCGCTGCGCGCAGGCCCGGCGCGAACCGGTGATCGTGCGTAAGGCGGGGCATCGACAATGCGGGATGAGCGCTCCTGCCGCCGCCGCGCACGACAACGGCCCCGCCTTCTCCACCCTGCCCCTGTCCGGTGCCGTGCTGGACAACCTGCAGCGTCTGGGCTACGTCCGCATGACGCCCATTCAGGCCGCCAGCCTGCCGCTGGCGCTGGCCGGCAAGGACCTCATCGCGCAGGCCAAGACCGGCAGCGGCAAGACCGCAGCCTTCGCGCTGCCCCTGCTGGCCAACCTGAACCCGCGGCGCTTTGCGGTGCAGGCGCTGGTGCTGTGCCCCACGCGCGAGCTTGCCGACCAGGTGTCCCAGGAGTTGCGCCGCCTGGCGCGCGCCGAGGACAACCTGAAGGTGCTGACGCTCACGGGCGGCGCCACGATGCGGCCGCAGCTGGCCAGCTTGGCGCATGGCGCGCACGTGGTGGTGGGCACGCCAGGGCGGGTGCTGGACCACCTGTCCCGCGAATCGCTGGCGCTGGACGCGCTGAACACGCTGGTGCTGGACGAGGCCGACCGCATGCTGGACATGGGATTCGCCGAGGACATCGCGGCCATCGCCGCGCGCTGTCCGCCGCCGGCGCGGCGCCAGACCCTGCTGTTCTCGGCCACGTACCCGGACAACGTGGCGCAGCTCGCCGCGCGCTACTTGCGCGATCCGCAGACCGTGACACTGGCCGAGCGGCATGAGCCCGGCCGCATCCAGCAGCGCTTCTACGAGGTCAAGGAAAGCGAGCGGCTGCACGCCGTGGGACTGCTGCTCACGCACTTCCGCCCCGAGCGCACGCTGGCCTTCTGCAACACCAAGGCCCAGTGCCGCGACCTGGTGGCCGTGCTGCAGGCGCAGGGCTTCAGCGCGCTGGAGCTGCATGGCGACCTGGACCAGCGCGAGCGCGACCAGGTGCTGGTGCGTTTCGCCAACCGCAGCTGCAGCGTCCTGGTGGCCACCGACGTGGCGGCCCGCGGCCTGGACATCGCCGGGCTCGAGGCAGTGATCAACGTCGACATCACCCCCGACGCCCAGGTGCACACGCACCGCGTGGGCCGCACCGGCCGCGCCGGCGAGTCGGGTCTGGTGTTCAACCTGGCCAGCCTCGACGAGATGGACCGCGTCGGCCGCATCGACGAGATGCAGGGCCGCGACAGCGCCTGGCACCCGCTGTCCGAACTGCAGGGCGCTGACGCTCGGCGCGAGCCGCTGCGCCCGCCGATGGTGACGCTGCAGATCCTGGGCGGGCGCAAGGAGAAGATTCGTGCTGGCGACGTGCTGGGCGCGCTGACCAAGGACCTGGGCCTGCCCGGCAGCGCCATCGGCAAGATCGACATCAACGACTTCTCCACCTACGTCGCCGTGCTGCGAGAGCACGCCGACCAGGCCTTGCGCGGGCTCGGTGCCGGCAAGGTCAAGGGGCGTGCGGTGAAGGTGCGACGGCTGTGAACCCGCGGCCCGCCCACGGAACCTCGTTTGCCGCGCTGGGCCTGTCGCCGCCGCTGCTGCGCGCGGCGGCGGCCTGTGGCCTGGTCGAGCCCACGCCCGTGCAGGCCGCTTCGCTGCCGGCTGCGCTGCAGGGGCGGGACGTGTTCGGCTGCGCGCCCACCGGTTCGGGCAAGACCGCCGCGTTCGGCCTCGCGCTGCTGCAGCGCCTGGAGCCCGGCCTGGCGCTGCCGCGGGCCACGGCGGCCCGCCCGGGCCGGCGCCGCACTGGCGCGCTGGTGCTGGTGCCCACGCGCGAGCTGGCACTGCAGGTGGGGCAGACGCTGCGCGCCCTGGCCGGCGCGCTGTCGGGCGTGCCGCGCGTGGCCGTGGTGCATGGTGGCGTGTCGCCGAATCCGCAGATGCTGGCGCTGCGCGGCGGCGCCGAGGTGGTGGTGGCCACGCCCGGGCGCCTGCTCGATCTGGTGGAACGCAACGCGCTGCAACTGGGCGATGTGGGCGTGCTGGTGCTGGACGAGGCCGATCGCCTGCTCGAGGACGGGTTCGCCGATGAGCTGGCACGGATCCAGGCGCTGCTGCCGGCGCGGCGGCAGAACCTGCTCTTCTCGGCCACGCTCCCGCCGGCGGTGCAGGCACTGGCCGGGGCCTGGCTCCACGACCCGGTGCGGGTGGACGCTGCGGCCACGGCACACACTGAGGCACCGGCCATCGCGCAGCGGGCCGTGATGGTGGACCCCTCGAGGCGCACTGCGCTGCTGCGTCACCTTGTCGAGCAGGAGCAATGGCCACGCGCGCTGGTGTTCGTCGCCACGCGCTACGCCAGCGAGCATGTCGCCGACAAGCTCCGGCGCACCGGCGTGGCGGCCGCCGCGTTCCACGGCGACATGAGCCAGGGTGCGCGCACGCGGGTGCTGACCGAGCTGGCCCGCGGAGCGCTGCGCGTGGTGCTGGCAACCGACATGGCCGCACGCGGGCTGCACATCCCCGGGCTGGCGGTGGTGGTGAACTACGACCTGCCGCGCTCGGCGGCCGACCACATCCACCGCGTGGGCCGCACCGCGCGGGCGGGCGCCAGCGGCCTGGCCGTGAGCTTCGTGAGCCCCGCCACCGAGCCGCAGTTCCGCCTGATCGAGAAGCGCCAGGGCCTGCGTGTGCCGCGCGAGGTGGTGGCCGGCTTCGAGCCTGTCGCGATGGCGCTGCCGACCCCGGCGTGTGCGCCGTCGGCAGGCGGCGTCAAGGGCCCGCGCAAGAGCCGCAAGGACAAGTTGCGCGAAGCGGCTGCGGCGCTCCCGGGGCCGCCTGCCGGATAGAGGCGGGTAGCCCAGCGGAGCCCCGTCGACAGGACCGGTCACTCTGGATCGGTCCGCGCTCGGCCGTGATCTGGCCCCCCAGCGCGGCCGGGATCAGGATGTCCGCCATGTCGAAGCCGCGCTCTTTGACGACGGTGGACCTTTCGGCACCACCAGCGGGCCCGGCACTGGCGCGGCCAGCCGCTGCATGAACTCCACTGGGCTCATGACTCGGTGGATCGTTCCATCACGCCACGGCGGTTGTACAGCGCCGGCTGGGTGATGCAGCGGCACAGCTGCTCGAGCCGTTTGCGGTCGCGGGCTTCCACCCGCCCCGCGGCATGCAGGCTGAAGCCGTCGATGTCGGCGCGCAGCGGCTGCCGGGCCCGGTCCTCCCGCGGCATCGCGCCTCGCAGCGTCAGCACCTTCTGCCCGGCGCGTGGCCCGAAAGGTAGGCGACGGCCGGGGCCTGCAGCGGCCGCAGCGTGCGCGCCGCCTCGCCGTCGGCATCCGGATCGGCCAGGTAGGTCTGGCCCATGTCCTCGACCAGTACCCCACGGCGCGTGAGCAACTTCATCAGCCTCTCGATCACGGGCTGCAGCAGCGCATGCAGCTCGTCGTCGGTGGGCGAAGCCGCCTCGATGAAGGCCGGCGAGGCATCGGCGCCGCGGCGGTTCACCCCGGCGGCCGCCTGGCCAGTCGCCAGGTCAGCCTGCCTCGGCGAATGCCCCGGAGATCGAAATGCTGTACCGGAACCCACGCTGCGCATCGGCCGCGACCTCCAGCAGCAGGGGCTGCGCACCGGCACCGTCGAGCGCGCGCAGGGCCTCGGAAACGCACTGGACCTCTCGTGTGAGACCCTCGACGACGTACCGTCCCTCTTCATGCCGCAGTTCGAGCGGCGGGCACGCGGTCGGCATCATGGCGGCCACCCGACGGCGGATCGCCTGCAGGTCGCGCGGCGTGCGCGGGGTGGTGTCGGCGGCTACGGCAGGCTGGGACCGCGCCCAATCTGCTGCCGGTGCAGACCTCGGGGCCATCGGCATGATTCCCGAAGCGGAAGCTGCGCGCTCCGCAGACGGTGACGGAGGAGCGGTTGACGGCCCCGGCGGAGATGGCGGCCGCAGCGATGTCGCGGCGGGCGACGGCGTCGCAGGGCGGGAGCTCGACCGCAGTTGCTGACACGCCTGCGTCGCACCCCTGTCACAGTGTTGCCGGGGCTGCGCGAGGTCCAAGCCGACCCAGCCGAACACCGCGAACGACAAGACGACACCGGCCGCGTCCAGAGACCACGGACGCCCGGCATCGGCCCACTCGAAGCGGGTGCGCGCATGCCAGACGGCAACTGCGAGCGCGCAAGCGGCCAGGCCGATGGGGATCGCGTAAATCGTCGCGTAGGCGAAGAGCACGAGACCGTCCCACCCCGATGAGCGCGGGAGCTGCATGAACAGCCAGACCGCCATGCCCGCGCCGCAAAGTGCCAGCACGGCGAACAGCGCCGTCGCGAAGAGCCAGGAGACACGGCGTCCCAGCAGCAGGCCCAGCGCGTGCCCGAGCAGGACCAGCGCGCCGATGGTTTCGGCCCAGGGGCCGGCCACGCTGAGCGGTCTTGCAAAGATGAGCGCACAGATGCCGCCGGCCGCGAGCAGAAGGACGGCCAGGAGGACGGCCCCCCCGGGCTCGCGCAAGACCTTCACCCCCAGCCGGACCGGATCGAGGGTGTCGGGGAGCGGGAGCCGATCGACCCAGTCGCCATCCTGGTCGCGCTCGCGCTCGCGCCCGTGCCCGCCGCGCCGACGGGGCACCATCCGGCGCCCTCGCAGCGCCATCTCCATACCGGACAGCACGACCGTGTCCGCGATCTTGTCGTGCCAGCCCTGCCTTCGCGGATCGAACGCGATCCACAGCAGCCCCAGCCCGAGCGGGAGTGCCGACAGCAGGTAGCCCATGCTCCGGAGGGCTCCCTGCGTGACGCTCACCGACTCGCCAGTGTGAGCGTCGACCACCGCGAGCGAGAGGGCCATCTTGCCGGGTGTACCCTGATGGAGCGTCCAGAACCCGACACACGCGGCCATGGGTGCGAATACGGCGATCGCGATCGCTCCAAGGGCCGTCTGCGCCGCGAACGGATCTTTCCAGTACGACCAGCCGTAGGTCCAAGTGAGCGCCGCGCTGACGATCAGCAGGAACAGGCCCGCGTCGATCGAGGCCGCGAACAGGCGCGGCCAGGGGCCGGCGACGTCTCGTGAGTCATCCGGCATGCGACCGCCCGAAGTGCGCCGGCCTGACCGTGAAGATTCAAGTGCCATGGTTCGGCGAGGAGGGTGGCTGATTCGGGCGGGCTTCAGGAGACGACCGCAAGGAGCCGAGCTCGTGTCCCAGGAAGTGGTGTAAATCCACAGCCCGGACGGGCTGGATGCGCGCTACTCAGCGAGCCATAGCAGGCAGCCGAGTCGGGACAGTATCGCTGACGTTCTGCAGGCCCTCAAGCTGCATGTAGCGCCGGTTCAGGCTCCACTCGTCGTTCTGCTCGAGCATCATGGCGCCGACCAGTCGCACGACGCCGCATAGGAAATTCAAACGCCCCCAAAGCCCGACGACCAGACCGCGGCCAGCCAAGATGGGACGTCTGCGGCAGTGAGATCGTGGCTGCGGCGCCCATTCGGACCGCCTCGCCGCTTCCCCTGAGGCTCGTCGGGCGTTGATGTGCGGACTCGATCCTCGGGTTGACCCTCACTCGGTAACGCCACGCCCACTGGGCGCGCAGCATCGCCCGGCCGCAGGCGACGCTGAGGTCTGCGGAAGCGGTGTCGATCAAGGCCGGCACGGGCCAGACGGTATTCAGGCGGGGCGGCTTCAGTCCTGCACCACCTCGCGCGCCCGCCCCCGATGCGGTGGCTGCGGGTCCAGCCTTGCAGGCCGCGCTCGGCCTGTGGCCGGGCCCTTCGCCAGGCACAAACAGTCCACTGGTGCCCGGCGTCAACTATCCTGAGCTGTCAGCGACAACTATCTTGAGCGGTGCGGTCGGGCGTTGATCATTGGGTTGGGGTTGCGCTGCGTTGCCGGCGTGCCGGCAACGCAGCGCGGCGTCGGTAGCTGTCCACGTTCATTTCCAGAATGGTCGAGTGATGGACGAGGCGGTCCACGGCCGCCACCGTCATGGCCTTGTCCGGGAAGACCTCATCCCA
>CAIKLM010000104.1 GCA_903828235.1 uncultured beta proteobacterium
CGGGCGTGCAGCGGCGCGGGCAGGCCCACGCGCTGCAGCAGCGCGCGGGCGGCCTCGGCCGGCAGGCCGCCGCAGCGCCGCGCCCGCAGCGCCGAGAAGCGCGTGGGCAGCAGCACGTTGTCCAGCACGCTCAGGTAGGGCAGCAGGTTGAACTGCTGGAAGATCACGCCCACGTGGTCGGCGCGCCGGGCGTCGCGGCGCCCGGCGGGCAGCGCGGCCCAGTCCTGGCCCAGCAGCTCGACGACGCCCTCGCGCGCCACCAGCACGCCGGCCATCAGGCCCAGCAGCGTGCTCTTGCCGCAGCCGCTGGGGCCGTGCAGGAAGTGCGTGCGGCCGGGCTGCAGCACGAGCTGGTCGATGACCAGGCAGTCGGCCCCGCCGGGCCAGGCATAGCGGACGTCACGAAGGGCCAGCACGCGGACGATGCTAGCCGCAGCGCCGGCGGCCGCCGGCGCCAAGACCCCGCGGCGTTCAGGCGGCCAGCGGCAGCAGCGGGCCGAAGGGCATGCCGCGCAGCGCCGGCGGCGGATCCAGGTCCTCGAAGAAGGCCTCGCTGCGCGGGGCCTCCCAGGTCGGGGCGTGGGCCGGCTCGTCGCGGCGGCGGCGGTTCTCGGGGCGCTGGTCTAGGGCGAGCGGGAACAGGTCGGCGAACGCGGTCATGGGCGGCTCCGGCGGGGCTGGCGTCGGGATGCCCGGCATCGTGACCGGGCCATGTGGCAGCGCGATGACCCCGCGCAACCCGCGGCCCGTGCCGCACGCCGAGGGCGTACACAATGTCACGCATGCCCGCCACGCTCGAAGGCCAGCTCGTCGTCGCCATCTCGTCGCGCGCGCTGTTCGACTTCGAGGAGGAGAACCGCGTCTTCGAGGCCGCCGACGATCGCGCCTACATGCAGCTGCAGCTGGCGCGCCTGGAGCAGCCGGCGCGGCCCGGCGTGGCGTTCTCGCTGGTGCACAAGCTGCTCGGCTTCAACGGCGGCGGGCCGCCGCGCGTGGAGGTGGTGATCCTGTCGCGCAACGACCCCGTCTCGGGCCTGCGCGTGTTCCGCTCGGCCCAGCACTACGGCCTCGCGGTGCAGCGCGGCGTGTTCACGCGCGGCCAGCCGCCGTGGCGCTACCTGCGGCCGCTGAAGGCCAACCTCTTCCTGAGCGCCAACGAGGCCGACGTGCGCGAGGCCCTGGCCGCCGGCGTGCCAGCCGCGCGCGTGCTGCCCGAAAGCGCGCGTGCCGGCGCCAGCCACCCCGACGAGGTGCGCATCGCCTTCGACGGCGACGCCGTGCTGTTCTCCGACGAGGCCGAGCGCGTGTACCAGAGCCAGGGCCTGCCGGCCTTCCAGCGTCACGAAAGCGAGCGGGCCGACATGCCGCTGGCGCCCGGCCCCTTCAAGCCGCTGCTCGAGGCGCTGCACCGGCTGCAACGCGAGCCCGCGCCGGGCGGTCCGCGCCTGCGCACGGCGCTGGTCACTGCGCGCAGCGCCCCGGCGCACGAGCGCGCCATCCGCACACTGATGCAGTGGCAGGTCGACGTCGACGAGGCGCTGTTCCTGGGCGGGCTGCCCAAGGGTGCCTTCCTGGCCGAGTTCGAGCCCGACTTCTTCTTCGACGACCAGACCGGCCACGTCGAGAACGCCGCGCCGCACGTGCCGGCGGGGCACGTGGCCCACGGCGTCAGCAACGGGGGCTGAGGCGCCGGCGCGGGCGGCCGGCGGCCGCACCGCCCGATCAGCGCCGCACGATCAGCGCGGGCCGAGCAGCCCCCAGGCCAGCAGCGCCAGCGCCAGCACCGCCGCGATGCCGCCGGCAATCCAGGGCAGCCGGCTCGGCGACGGGGCTGCGGGTGCCGCCGGCGGCGACGGGATCGCGGGCTCCAGCGTCAGGTCGACGCCGCCGGCCGACTCGTCGGCAGGCAGCGCGATGTCGGGCTCGGCGGCGTCGGAACGCTCCAGCCACTCGCGGAACTCGGCCGCCGTCTGCGGCCGGCGTTCGGGCCGCACCGCCAGGCCGGCGTCGATGGCCGCCAGGAAGGCCGGCGAGTAGCGGCCCCGCGCCGACACCTTCGCCGGGGCGAGCTCGTCGCGCAACACCCGGGCGATCGACGGCACCGGCGGCTTGCCCACCGCGGCGGCGTACAGCACGGCGGCCAGCGAGTAGATGTCGCTCCAGGGCCCCGCCTTCAGGGCGTGGCCCTGGTCGTACTGCTCCACCGGCGAGTAGCCGGTCTTCAGGATGGCGGTGAGCTGCTGCGTCGCCTCGGCGGCCACGCGGCGCGCGGCGCCGAAGTCCAGCAGCACCGGGCGCGGGGCCTGCTCGAGGTAGCTGCGCGCGTCGCGGTCGACCAGCAGCACCACGTTGTCGGGCGCCACGTCGCGGTGCACGATGCCGTGGTCGTGCAGCACCTGCAGCGCCTCGAGCAGCGGCGGGGCCAGCTGCCGCAGCCAGCGCTCGGAGGGCGGCGCGCCCAGGTCGGCCAGCCACTGCCGCAGCGTGATGCCCTCGTAGTAGGGCATCACCATGTAGGCCGTGCCGTTGGCCTGCCAGAAGCGGTAGACCTTCACCAGCGCCGGGTGGTCGAAGCCGCCGAGCAGCCGCGCCTCGTTGATGAAGCTGCCCATGCCCTTGGCGAAGGCGTCCTCGAAGCGCGGCAGCCGCGGCACGACCTCGCCCGAGGGCGCGCGCGCCGCCAGCGTGGCCGGCAGGTACTCCTTGATGGCGACGCGGCGGTCGAGCCGGGTGTCGTGCGCCAGGTAGACGATGCTGTAGCCGCCCACGCCGAGCACCCGCTCGAGCCGGTACTCCTGCAACAAGGTGCCGGCCGGCAGCTGCGCGTCGCGCTCGCGCCGCGGCATCAGCAGCGTCTTCTGCTCGGCCCGCTCCAGGGCGCCGGGCGCTGCGTCCGGCGCCGCGTCCGGCCCCGGTTCGCGTCGCGGCGGCTCGGTGGGGTCGAGGTCGGTCACGGCGCGCTCCGGGCGGTGCGGGCGGTCAGGGCTTGGCGCGGAAGTCGCCGCCCCAGACGGTGACGAGCTTGCCCGGATCGATGTGCCGGCGCCAGGCGGCGTTGAGCTGCTCCAGCGTGACGCGGCCCAGGGCGTCGTCGACCTGCTGCTCGCGGGCGAAGCGGCGCTCGTGGTACAGGTCGCCCGACAGGCGCTCCACCAGCACGCCGTCCTGGGCGCGCGCCAGCACGCGGCGCTTCAGCAGCCCGGCACGCGCTGCGTCGAGCTCGGCCTGCGTGAAGCCCTCGGCCAGCGAGCGCGCCAGCTCCTGCTGCAGCGCCTGCTCCACGCGCGGCTGGTTCTGCGGCGCGAAGATGGCCGTGATGTTGAAGGTCGTGCCCTTGTCCTGCACCGGGAAGTCCAGCCAGCTGCCGACGTCGTAGCTCAGGCCCTCCTGCTCGCGGATGCGCATCCACAGCCGCGAATCGGTGCCGCGGCCGAACACCTGGTTGGCCAGCAGCAGCGCGGCGTGGTCGGGGTGGCTGTCGTCGATGGGCAGCACCAGGCGGGCGGCGAGGTTGGCGTTGGCCTTGTCGGGCAGCATGGCCACGAAGCGCGCCTGGCGCGGCGGCTCCAGCGGCCGCGGCACGCGCGCCTGCGGCTCGGGGCCGCCCGCGGGCTGGCGCCACGAGCCGAAGGCCTGCGCCAGCGCAGCGCGCACGGCGGCCACGTCCATGTCGCCCACGGCGGCGAACTCGCCGCGCTGCGCGCTGACGAAGCGGCGGTGGAAGGCCCGCACCTGCTCCAGCGTCACGGCACGCACCGCGGCGGCCTCCTCCTCGAAGCTGGGCATGTGGCGAAGGTCGCCGGCGGGCCAGGGGTTGCCGTGCGTCTCGATGCGCCGCTGCACCACGGCGGCAGGGTCCTGCCGCGCGTTGTCCAGGCCCACCAGCCACTGCTTGCGCATCTCCTCCAGCGGGCCGGCCTCGAAGGCCGGCTCGCGCAGCAGCCGGCCGATGAGCGCGATGACCTCGGGCAACCGGTCGCGGCGCGTCGTGACGTTCACCCACAGCGACTCGCCCGTGCCCTCGATGGACACCTGGGCCTGCAGCGCGTCGAAGCGGTCGGCGATCTGCTGCCGCGTGAGGCCGGCGCCGCCCTTGTCGATCAGCGCGCCGGCCAGCTGCGCCACCGTGCGCTGCCCGGCCAGGCTCTGCGCCGTGCCGTGGTGCAGCGCGAGCCGGAAGCGCACGGCGCGCCCGCGCGTGCCCTTGGGCAGCAGCGCGTAGCGGAACCGCGTGGGGCCGGCGACGACGCCCTCGACGGTGCGCGCATCCAGCACCCCGGGCTTGGGGTCGAAGGCCTCGGCCACGGCGGCCGCGGGGTCGCCCTTGTAGCCCTGCACGAGCGAGGCCACGTCGACCTTGGCCGGCGTGGGCGCGCGGTCGGGCGCGGCGACGGGCTCGAAGATGGCGACGCTGCGGTTGTCGCGCTTGAGCCAGGTGCGCGCGAAGCGGTTGATGTCGTCCAGCGTCAGCGCGCGCACGCGGTCGCGCGCCAGGAAGTACAGCCGCCAGTCCCCCTGGGCGATGGCTTCGGACAGCGCCACGCCGATGCGCTCGGGGTCGGCGAAGCCGTTGTCCCAGTCGTTGAGCCAGGTCTGGCGCGCGCGCTGCAGCTCCTCGGCCGTCACGGGCTCGGCGGCCACGCCGTCGAGGACGGCGGCCATCGCGGCGCGGGCGGCGGCCACGTCCTGGCCCGGCGCCAGCGCCGCGCCGACGAGCAGCGCCGAGGGCTCGGCCCAGGCCAGCGTGGCGCTGAAGGCCTGCGCGGCCTTGCCCTGCTCGACGACGCGGCGGTGCAGGCGGCCGCCGGGCGTGTCGCCCAGCACCAGTGCCAGCAGTTGCGCCGCGGCGAAGTCGGGGTGCGGCCCGGGCGGCACGTGGTAGCCGATGTAAATCAGCGGCGCGCCGCCGACGCGGCGCACGGTGACGAGGCGCTCGCCGGCCTGGGCGGGGTCCAGCGTGTAGGTGGGCTCGAGCGCGCGCGTGGGCCGCGGGATGGCGCCGAAGCTCTGCTGCACCCAGGCGAGCACCTGGGCCGGATCGAACTTGCCCGAGACGATGAGCGTGGCGTTGTCGGGCTGGTAGTGCTTGCGGTAGAAAGCCTGCAGGCGCGAGATGTCGACGTTCTCGATGTCGGTGCGCGCGCCGATCGTGCTCTTGCCGTAGTTGTGCCACTCGTACATGGTGCCCAGCAGGCGCTGGAAGAGCACGCGGCCGGGGTTGTTCTCGCCGGCCTCGAACTCGTTGCGCACCACCGTCATCTCGGTGTCGAGGTCGGCCCGGGCGATGAAGCTGTTGACCATGATGTCGGCCTGCCAGCCCAGGTACCAGCGCAGGTTCGCGTCGTCGGCGGCGAAGCTGGCGAAGTAGTTGGTGCGGTCGGTCCAGGTGCTGCCGTTGGCGCGCAGGCCGCGGCGGCTGAACTCGGCCATCGCGTTGCGCGTGGTCGGCGTGCCCTTGAAGACCAGGTGTTCCAGCAGGTGGGCCATGCCGGTCTCGCCGTAGTTCTCGTGCCGGCTGCCGACGCGGTAGGTCACGTTCACCGTCGTCGTGGGCTTGCTGTCGTCAGGGACCAGCAGCACCTGCAGGCCGTTGGCCAGGCGGTACTCGCTGATGCCCTCCACCGTCGTCACGGCCACGGGCGCGGGAGGCGTGGCGGCCAGGGCGGGCGACGGCGCGGCGCCGGCCAGCGCCGCGGCGGCGATCAACACGGCGGCCAGCAGGCGGCTGGCCGGCAGCGGGCGGGATGTGTTCATGCGGCGATTCTGGCGGAGTCGGGCGCCGATGCGCAGGGGGGGGCACGAAGGACTGTCATCCGCCCTGCGCATGATTCACGCACGCGGTGCGCCTGCGGTTTCGCGCGCCGTCGGCCCGGGCTGCCAATCGCACCCTCAAGCCCACCACCCCGAGGACACGAGCATGAACAAGACACTGATCGCCCTGGCCATCCTGGCCGCCGCCGGCATCACGCAGGCGGCCATCGCCGTCGACAGCGTGGGCTTCAGCTACGCGCAGAGTTTCGACAGCCTGACCACCAGCACGTCGGCCACGCCCTGGCTGAACGATGGCACGCTGGCCGGCTGGAGCCTGTTCACCAGCACGCTGGCCGACGCGCCCACGTTGCTGGGCGGTAACGGCGGCAGCAACACCGGCAGCTTCTACAGTTTCGGCGCCGCGGGCAGCACGGAGCGCGCGCTGGGCGCCACCGCCAGCGGCGGCAACTACTTCGGCAGCCCGGCCAGCGGCGCCGTCGCCGGCTACATCAGCGTGGCCTTCAGCAACGCCACTGGCATCACGCTCGACGGCACGGTCGTGGCCTTCAATGGCGAGCAGTGGCGCAACGGCGGGAACACGGCGGTGCAGCAGTTGTCGTTCGAATTCGGCTTCGGCTCCGCGTTCGGCACCGTCGCAGCCTGGATCCCCGCGCCCACGGGCAACATGGTCTCGCCGCTGGTCGGGTCGACCGCCGCGGCCGTGGACGGCAACGCCGCCGGCCGGATCGGCGGCCTCGGGGCCACCATTGACGGGTGGGCCCCGGGCCAGACGCTGTTCCTGCGCTGGGTCGACCGCAACGACGTCGGTAACGACCATGGCCTCGCCATCGACGACTTCAGCCTCACCGTGACGGTAGTGCCCGAGCCGAGCCTGCTGGCGATGATGTTGGCCGGCCTGGGCTTCGTGGGCTTGATGGCGCGCCGCCGCGCCTGAACCGGAGACATCCCATGGCACGAGGTTTCAAGCTGCGCGCACCGGCCCTGGCCGCTGCGCTGGCGCTGGCAACGGCCGGCGCCGGGGCCCAGTCCATCGGCGTGCTGCAGGGCACCGCGCACCGCTCGCCGTTCGCTGGCACCAGCGTGAGCAACATCGCCGGCATCGTGACCGCGACCGACGTCAACGGCTTCTGGTTCCAGGACGGAGGTGACGGCAACCTGCTGACGTCGGACGCGATCTACGTCTTTCGCGGCAGCGGCGGCACCAAGCCCCTGGTCGGCCAGGCCGTACTCGTGGCCGGGCAGATTCAAGAGTTCCGACCGGGAGGCGTGGCCACCAACCTGACCACGACGCAGATCAACGCCACCAGCGCCTTCGGCGGCACGTTCACGGTGCAGAGCAGCAGCAATGCACTACCCGCAGCCGTGAGCATCGGCGCTGGCTTCCTGTCGCCCTCGGCCATCGCGCCCGCCGTGGGCAACGTGGAGACGGCACGAGGCTATGTGCTGCAGCCGTCGCTCTACAGCATGGACTTCTACGAGAGCCTCGAAGGCATGCGCGTGGCATTGCCCACCGCCGTCAGCAGCGGCCCGACCAATGGCTTCGGCGAACTCGCGCTGGTGCCCACGGCGGCGCTGTCCTTGCCCGGCGTGCTGCAGTCCCCGCGCGGTGGCGTGGTCATCGGCCCGGGCCAGTTCAACGGCACGCGCCTGCTGATCGACGACCGCATCCGGGCCACGCCGCAGGTCCACAGTGGCGCGATGCTGAACAACACCGTGGGCGTGCTGGACTACTCGTTCGGCAACTTCAAGCTGCTCGTCACCGAAGCGCCGACCGTGTTGAGCAACAGCCTCGTGCCCGAGGTGGCCACCATCCCGCCGGGGCACTTCGGCATGGCCAGCTACAACGTGCTCAACCTGGGCGGCAACGCCCCGCCGGAGCGCTTTGCGGCCATCGCCGGCCAGCTGGCGGTGAACGTGGGCTCGCCACACCTGATCGCGCTGCAGGAAATCCAGGACAGCAACGGCGCCACCAACAACGGCGTCGTCGCCGCCGACCTGACTCTGAACAGCCTGGCCACGGCACTCAACGTCGCCACCGGGCGCAACTACGCCTGGGTGACGCTGAACCCAGTGAACAACGCCGACGGCGGCGAGCCCGGAGGCAACATCCGCCAGGCCTTCATGTACGACACCTCGCGCGTCAGTTTCGCCGGCGTGGTGGGCGGCGCGCTGGACGCGATCACCGCCCTGACCAGCCCCAGCGGCCAGATCGTGCTGAGTCTGGGTGCCGGGCGCATCGACCCGGCAAACCCCGCGTTCACCAACAGCCGCAAGCCGCTGGTCACGGAGTTCACGGTCGACGGGCAGCAGATCATCGTCATCAACAACCACTTCAACAGCAAGGGGGGCGACCAGCCGCTGTACGGGCCCACGCAACCGCCGGTGCGCGGCACCGAGGCGCAGCGACTGGCACAGGCGCAGGCGGTGGCCGCTTTCGTCGAAGGCCTGCTGGCGATCAACCCCAACGCCAACATCGTGGTCACGGGCGACCTCAATGACTTCCAGTTCGCCAGCTCGCTGGAGCCGCTGGCCGCCGCGGGGCTGTTCAACCTGACCGACACGCTGCCGGCCAACGAGCGCTACACCTACGCGTTCGAGGGCAACCTGCAGGCTCTGGACCACATGTGGGTATCGGCCAACCTCATGAACGCCGGGCCGGTGTACGACATCGTGCACGCCAACGCGGAGTTTCTCGGCCAGGTCTCGGACCACGACCCGCTGTTGATGACGCTGGGGCTGGTGCCGGCCTCCGTGCCCGAGCCGGCCACCTGGCTGCTGATGGCGTTGGGCGTTACCGGGCTGATGGCGCGCACACGCCGACGCTGAGGATGGTGCCGGCGACCCGTCGCGCCCGCGGCCCCGGCTTCAGCCGCCGGCGGCGTAGCGGCGCAGCCGTTCCAGGTCGAGCACGCGCACGCCGCCGTACTCGACGCGGATGACCCCGGCGCCGTCCAGCGCGGTGAGCGCCTCGTTCACGCGCTGGCGGCTCAGGCCCACGAGGTAGCCCAGCTCCTGCTGCGTGATGCGCAGCCGCTCGCCCACGCCCGGGTACAGCAGGGGGTGGAACAGGGCCGCCAGGTTGCGGGCCACGCGCTCGTCGGGGTGGGTCAGGCGGTCGATCTCGCGCGCGGCGATGAACTGGCCCAGCCGTTCGTTGAGCTGGTTCATCACGAAGCGGTTGAAGGCGATGCTGCGCTCCAGCAGCCAGTGGAAGGTCTCCGCCGGGATCCCCGCCACCACGCTGGTCCGCAGGGCCTGGATGTTGTAGCGGTAGACCTCGCGCTTGAGCAGCGTGCCCTCGCCGAACCAGCCGCCGCTGGTGACGCCGGTGAAGGTGATGGGCAGGCCCTCGACGCTGTCGTTGCTCATCTTCAGCAGCCCGTCGATCACGCCCAGCCACCAGATGGCCGGCCGGCCGACGCGGCACAGCACCTCGCCGGGCTGCAACTCGATCACGCGCAGTTCGGCCGTCACGCGGCCGGCGTGCTCGGGCTCGATCCGCGCCAGCCAGGGCACGGCCTGGAGATCGGCGGGCAAGGCCGCGCGCGACTGCGAGCTGCGCACGGCCCTGGCACTCGAAGCTGACGGCAAGGCATGCGCGGCCATCGCAGAGGCATCGGGGAAAAACCCGTCAGTGGGAACCCTTTGATTGTCGTCGCAACGACAACGCGGCGTCAAAGTGCCGCCCAGAATGAATTTCGGGTCCATACAGAACCCAGGAGACACCCGGTGCCGACGACGTTCCCCCGTCTGTTGCTCGATCACGCCAAGGCACGCCCTGGCGCACCAGCGCTGCGCGAGAAGGTCTATGGCATCTGGCAGACCACCACCTGGGCCGACCTGGCGCTGCTGGTGCGGCGACTGGCCTGCGGGCTGGCGCACGCCGGCCTGAAGCCCGGCGACCACCTGGTGGTGGTGGGCGACAACCGCCCCCGCCTGTACGCCACCATGCTGGCGGCGCAGAGCCTGGGCGCGATCCCGGTGCCGCTGTACCAGGACGCGGTGGCCGCGGAGTACGTGTTCCCGGTCAACAACGCCGAGGTTCGCTTCGCGGTGGTCGAGGACCAGGAGCAGGTCGACAAGATGCTCGAGTTGCGCGAGCAGTGCCCGCAGCTGGCGCACATCTGGTACGACAACCCGCGCGGCCTGCGCAACTACGCCGAGGCAGGCCTGGACAGCCTGGACGCGCTGGTGGCCGCCGGCCAGGCGCACGACGCCAGCAACGCGCGCTACTTTGACGACGAGGTGGCGCAGCGCAGCCCCGGCGACGTGGCGGCGATGTTCTTCACCAGCGGCACCACCGGCAATCCCAAGGGCGTGGTGCACACCCACGCCACGCTGCTGGACCGCGCGCGCGCCGGCCAGAGCTTCGACAAGCTCACCGAGCGCGAGGAGGTGCTGGCCTACATGCCGCTGGCCTGGATCGGCCAGAACATCTTCAGCTACGCGCAGTGGCTGGCCTGCGGCTACGTGGTGAACTGCCCCGAGAGCGCGGCCACGGTGATGATCGACCTCAAGGAGATCGGCCCCACCTACTACTTCGCGCCGCCGCGCGTGTTCGAGGGCCTGCTCACCAGCGTGATGATCCGCATGGAGGACGCCGGCCGCATCAGGCGCTGGATGTTCCAGCGCGCCATGGACGTGGCCCGCCGCGTCGGCCCCGCCGTGCTGGACGGCCGCCCGGTGGGCTTGCTCGACGCGCTGAAGTACCGCCTGGGCGACCTGTTCGTCTACGGCCCGCTGCGCAACACGCTGGGCTTCAGCCGCGTTCGCGTGGCCTACACGGCCGGCGAGGCCATCGGCCCCGACCTCTTCACCTTCTACCGCTCCATCGGCATCAACCTGAAGCAGCTCTACGGCAGCACCGAGACCGCGGTGTTCGTGTGCCTGCAGCCCGACCACTCAGTGCGCGCCGACACCGTGGGCGTGCCCATCGACGGCGTCGAGATCAAGGTCGCGGCCAACGGCGAGATCATGGTCCGCAGCCCGGGCCTGCTGAAGGAGTACTACAAGAACCCCAAGGCCACCGAGGAGGTGCTGACCGCCGACGGCTGGTACCACACGGGCGACGCCGGCTTCCTGGATGCCACCGGCCACCTGAAGATCATCGACCGCGCCAAGGACGTGGGCCGCCTGATGGGCGGGCCGGCCGACGGCGCCATGTTCGCGCCCAAGTACGTCGAGAACAAGCTGAAGTTCTTCCCGTTCATCAAGGAGGCCGTGGCCTTCGGCGACAAGCGCGAGAAGGTCTGCGCCTTCGTCAACATCGACTTCGAGGCCGTGGGCAACTGGGCCGAGCGCCGCAACCTGCCCTACGCCGGCTACACCGACCTGGCCTGCAAGGCGGAGGTGCTCGAGCTCATCCGGGACTGCGTCGAGAAGGTCAACGCCGACCTCGCCGCCGACGCCATGCTGGCGGGCAGCCAGGTCAGCCGCTTCCTGGTTCTGCACAAGGAACTCGACGCCGACGACGGCGAGCTCACGCGCACGCGCAAGGTGCGGCGCGGCTACATCGGCGAGAAGTACCAGGTGCTGGTCGACGCGATGTACGGCGGCCGCACCGATCAGTTCATCGAGACGGCCGTCAAGTTCGAGGACGGGCGCACCGGCAGCGTCAGCGCGACGCTGAAGATCCTGGACGCGAAGACCTTCGCGGCCATCGGCGGAAAGGCCGCGTGATGGGTGAGCGGAAGATCGGCGACGTCATCCTCGACGTCCGGAACATCAGCCTGCGATTCGGCGGCGTGAAGGCGCTCACCGACATCAGCTTCGACGTGCGCGAGCACGAGGTGCGGGCCATCATCGGCCCCAACGGCGCCGGCAAGAGCAGCATGCTCAACTGCATCAACGGCGTGTACACGCCGCAGGAGGGCAGCATCACCTTCCGCGGCCAGACCTTCGACCACATGAACAGCCGCCAGGTCGCCGAGATGGGCGTGGCGCGCACCTTCCAGAACCTGGCCCTGTTCAAGGGCATGAGCGTGCTGGACAACATCATGAGCGGCCGCAACCTGCGCATGAAGACCAACCTGTTCCAGCAGGCCTTCCGCAACCCCTGGCGCAGCGCCGCCGAGAAGGAAGAGGTCGAGCACCGCGAGGCCGTGGAGCGGATCATCGACTTCCTCGAGATACAGGCCTGGCGCAAGACGCCCGTGGGCCGCCTGCCCTACGGCCTGCAGAAGCGCGTGGACCTCGGCCGCGCGCTGGCCATGGAGCCCAGCGTGCTGCTGCTCGACGAACCGATGGCCGGCATGAACGTCGAGGAGAAGCAGGACATGAGCCGCTTCGTGCTCGACGTGAACGACGAGTTCGGCACCACCATCGTGCTCATCGAGCACGACATGGGCGTGGTGATGGACATCTCGGACCGCGTCGTGGTGCTCGACTACGGCAAGAAGATCGGCGACGGCACGCCCGACGAGGTGCGCGCCAACCCGGACGTCATCAGCGCCTACCTGGGCACGTCGCACTGAGGCCCGACCATCATGGGATTCTTCATCGAGACGGTCATCGGCGGCCTCATGAGCGGGATGCTCTACTCGCTCATCGCGCTGGGCTTCGTGCTCATCTTCAAGGCCAGCGGCGTGTTCAACTTCGCGCAGGGCGCGATGGTGCTGTTCGCGGCGCTGGCGATGGCGCGCTTCTCCGAGTGGTTCCCGGCGCTGCTGGGCTTCGACAGCAAGCTCCTGGCCAACATCCTGGCCTTCTCGGCGGCACTGGTCGTCATGATCATCGTGGCCTGGCTGGTGGAGCGCCTGGTGCTGGGCAAGATGGTCAACCAGGAGGCCATCGCGCTGCTGATGGCCACGCTGGGCATCACCTACTTCCTCGACGGCTTCGGCCAGACGGTGTTCGGCAGCGAGATCTACAAGATCGACATCGGCCTGCCCAAGGACCCGCTGTTCCTCTTCGAGGGTGCCTTCCAGGGCGGCGTGCTCGTCAACAAGGAAGACCTCTACGCCGCCTGCATCGCCGCGGCGCTGGTGATCCTGCTGAGCCTGTTCTTCCAGAAGACGCCCACGGGCCGCGCGCTGCGCGCCGTGGCCGACGACCACCAGGCCGCGCAGAGCATCGGCATCCCGCTGAACCGCGTGTGGGTGATCGTCTGGAGCGTGGCCGGCTTCGTCGCCCTGGTGGCCGGCATGATCTGGGGCAGCAAGCTGGGCGTGCAGTTCAGCCTCAGCCTGCTGGCCCTGAAGGCGCTGCCGGTGGTCATCCTGGGCGGCCTCACCAGCGTGCCGGGCGCCATCGTCGGCGGGCTGATCATCGGCGTCGGCGAGAAGGTTTCCGAGGTCTACCTCGGCCCCATGCTCGGCGGCGGCATCGAGATCTGGTTCGCCTACGTCCTGGTGCTCTTCGTGCTCCTCGTGCGGCCGCAGGGCCTGTTCGGCGAGAAGATCATCGATCGCGTCTAGAGACACGAAGGCCCACCATGCTCTACCGCGAAAACGGCCAGTTCAAGACCTCGTACACGACCGACAGCCGGGTCTTCCCCATCGCGCAGGACCGCATCGGCATTGCGCTGCTGCTGGCCTTTGCCGTGCTCGTCGTGCCGCTGATGGCCGACGAGTACGCCTTCCGCGCCATCCTGATCCCGTTCCTCATCCTGTCGCTGGCGGCGCTGGGGCTGAACATCCTGGTGGGCTACTGCGGCCAGGTGTCGCTGGGCACGGGCGCCTTCATGGCAGTCGGGGCCTATGCGGCCTACAACTTCATGGTGCGCATCGACGGCATGCCGCTGCTGCTGGCCCTGCTGCTGGGCGGCGTGTGCGCCACCGTGGTGGGGGTGCTGTTCGGCATCCCCAGCCTGCGCATCAAGGGCCTGTACCTGGCGGTGGCCACGCTGGCGGCACAGTTCTTCGTCGACTGGGCCTTCCTGCGCATCTCGTGGTTCACCAACAACTCGTCGTCGGGCTCGGTGTCCGTCAGCGGCCTCGAGGTCTTCGGCATCGCGCTGAACACGCCGCACGAGAAGTACCTGCTGTGCCTGGCCTTCCTGGTGGTGTTCGCGTGGATCGCCAAGAACCTGGTGCGCAGCCACATCGGCCGCGAGTGGATGGCGATCCGCGACATGGACGTCGCCGCCGCGGTCATCGGCATCCGGCCCGTGTACGCCAAGCTCACCGCGTTCGCGGTCAGCAGCTTCATGGTCGGCGTGGCCGGCGCGCTGTGGGGCTTCGTGCACCTGGGCTCCTGGGAGCCCGCCGCCTTCAACATCGACCGCAGCTTCCAGCTGCTGTTCATGATCATCATCGGCGGCCTCGGCTCCATCATGGGCAGCTTCTTCGGCGCCGCGTTCATCGTCGTGCTGCCGATCTTCCTGAACCAGTTCCTGCCCGCGCTGGGAGACCTCCTGGGCGTCTCCATCAGCACCGCGGCTGTCGCGCACTCCGAGTTGATGATCTTCGGCGCGCTCATCGTGTTCTTCCTGATCGTCGAACCGCACGGCCTGGCACGACTGTGGTCCACCGCCAAGGAAAAGATGCGGCTCTGGCCCTTCCCTCACTGACCACCCCACGGAGACAAGTCCCATGAAGCTCAAGACCCTGGCCCTGGCCGCCACGCTGGCGCTGGCCGGCACCCTGGCCCCTGTCGCCTACGCGCAGGACAAGGTGCAGTTCTTCCCCAGCCTGACCGGCCGCACCGGCCCCGTGGCGCCGAACGCGACGCCGTTCGCCAACGGCTACGCCGACTACATGAAGCTGGTCAACGTCCGCGGCGGCATCAACGGCGTGAAGACGCTGGTCGAGGAGTGCGAGACCGCCTACGCCACCGACCGCGGCGTCGAGTGCTACGAGCGCCTGAAGGGCAAGCATGGCGGCGCCACGGTGTTCCAGCCGCTGTCCACCGGCATCACCTTCGCGCTGACCGAGAAGGTCCCGAACGACAAGATCCCGATGATCACCTCGGGCTACGGGCGCAGCGACAGCGCCGACGGCGGCGTGTTCAAGTGGAACTTCCCGCTGATCGGCCACTACTGGGTGGCCGGCGACACGGTGCTGCAGCACATCGCCAAGAAGGAAGGCGGCTGGGACAAGCTCAAGGGCAAGAAGATCGCCGTCGTCTACCACGACAGCCCCTTCGGCAAGGAGCTGCTGCCGATCATCGACGAGCGCCGCAAGATGCACGGCTTCGAGGTGCAGCTGCTGCCGGTGCCCGCGCCGGGTGTGGAGCAGAAGGCCATCTGGCTGCAGGTGCGCCAGCAGCGCCCCGACTTCGTGGTCATGCAGACCTGGGGCGTGATGACGGCCACCGCCATCAAGGAGGCCGTGGCCACCGGCTACCCGCGCGAGAAGATGTTCGGCACCTGGTGGAGCGGGGCCGAGCCCGACCTGCGCGACATCGGCGCCGCCGCCAAGGGCTACAGCGCGGTGATGATGCAGCACGGCGCCGAGCCTCAGGCCGCGGTGGTCAAGGAGATCCTCGACAAGGTGCACGCCAAGGGCCAGGGCACGGGCCCGAAGGACGAGGTTGGCTCGGTGCTGTACATGCGCGGCGTGGTCGGCGCGATGCTGGCCGTGGAAGGCGTGCGGGCGGCCCAGGAGCGCTTTGGCAAGGGCAAGGTCGTGACCGGCGAGCAGGCGCGCTGGGGCTACGAGAACCTGAACCTGACGCAGGCCAAGCTCGACGCGCTGGGCTTCAAGGGCGTGATGCGCCCGGTGTCCACGAGCTGCTTCGACCACATGGGCAGCGCCTGGGCGCGCGTGCACACCTGGGACGGCGCCAAGTTCACCTGGGCGTCCGACTGGCTGCAGGCCGACGATCAGATCATCAAGCCGATGGTCCGCGCCTCGGCCGAGCGCTACGCGACGGAGAAGAAGATCACCCGGCGCGATCCCAAGGACTGCCAGTCCTGACCCACCCCCCGGAGCGCCTGGCGGCGCTCCTCCCTCAAGGGGGACGCCGCCAGCGGACCGGCTGAGCCGGCTCCGCGGCGGCTGCTCGACACCCGACCTTCACCCCGTTCGGTCGACAGGAACATGTCCAACACCCTCCTCAACGTCAACGGCATCGAGGTCATCTACAACCACGTGATCCTCGTGCTCAAGGGCGTGTCTCTGCAGGTGCCCGAGGGGGGCGTGGTCGCCCTGCTCGGCGGCAACGGCGCGGGCAAGACGACCACGCTGCGCGCGGTGAGCAACCTGCTGGCCGGCGAGCGCGGCGAGGTCACCAAGGGCTCGATCGAGCTGCGCGGCGAGCGCATCGAGAAGCTCTCGACCGCCGAGATGGTGCAGCGCGGGGTGGTGCAGGTCATGGAAGGCCGGCACTGCTTCGCGCACCTCACGATCGAGGAGAACCTGCTCACCGGCGCCTACACGCGCCGCGACGGCAAGGCCGCGGTGGCTGCCACGCTCGAGAAGGTCTACAACTACTTCCCGCGCCTGAAGACGCGCCGCACCAGCCAGGCCGCCTACACCAGCGGCGGCGAGCAGCAGATGTGCGCCATCGGCCGCGCACTGATGGCCGACCCCAAGATGGTGCTGCTCGATGAGCCCAGCATGGGGCTGGCGCCGCAGATCGTGGAAGAGGTGTTCGAGATCGTCAAGGATCTGAACACCCAGGAGAAGACCACCTTCCTGCTGGCCGAGCAGAACACCAACATGGCGCTGCGCTACGCCGACTACGGCTACATCCTCGAGAACGGGCGCATCGTGATGGACGGCGAGGCCAAGGCCCTGCGCGAGAACGAGGACGTCAAGGAGTTCTACCTCGGCATGGGCGGGAGCGACCGCAAGAGCTTCCGCGACGTGAAGAGCTACAAGCGCCGCAAGCGCTGGCTGTCGTGAGCGACGAGGACCTCGGCTTCACGCCGCCGCCCTTCAACGCCGAGCACGCGCTGGCGCAGATGAAGCGCGCGCTGCGCGACGCCAAGCTCGCCGAGCGCGGCCCCGGCTTCGAGTTGCGCGGCCGGCGCGTGGCCGAGCTGACGGTCAACGGCCCCGCGATCGACGCGCGGCTGGCGCGGCGGCCGGCGCTCACGCCCGAGTGGGACCGCCACACGCTGAAGAACGCCGCCGAGCAGCGCAAGTGGATCGACGAACTGAAGAGCCGCCTGGCGCGCTGGGAATCCGGCGAGGATTGAGCGATCGAGGGCCTTCGATGGCCCTCGGCGCAGCTCACCACACATCTGCTAACCGGACTGGGACTGTCGTGAACCCCGCCAACATCGACCCCCTGGCCCTGCGCGACCCCGCCGAGCGCGAGGCCGCCCTCATGGCCGCCCTGCCCGCGCAGCTGCGTGCCGCCGCGGCCCAGCCGGCGCTGGCTGCCACGCTGGCCGGCATCGACCCCGACGCCGTGACCCACCGCGCCGCGCTGGCGCGCGTGCCCGTCACGCGCAAGCACACGCTGCTGGAGCGCCAGCAGGCCGCGCGCGAGGCCGGGCCGGGCGGCGCGCACGATCCCTTCGGCGGCTTCAGCGCCATCGGCTGGCGCGCCACGGGCGCGGTGCGCCGGGCGCGGCGCGTCTACCAGTCGCCCGGCCCCATCTACGAACCCGAAGGCGACCGTGCCGACTACTGGCGCAGCGCCCGCGCCCTGCAGGCCGCCGGCTTCGAGGCCGGCGACCTGGTGCACAACAGCTTCAGCTACCACCTCACCCCGGGGGCCTGGATCCTGGAAGGCGGCGCGCTGGCGCTGGGCTGCAGCGTGTTCCCGGGCGGCACCGGCAACACCGAGCAGCAGCTGCAGGCCATGCAGCACCTGCAGCCCGACGCCTACGTGGGCACCCCCAGCTTCCTGCGCATCCTGCTGGAGAAGGCGGCCGAACTGGGCGTGGCGCTGCCGCGGCTGAGGAAGGCGCTGCTCAGCGGCGAGGCCTTCCCGCCAAGCCTGCGCGACTGGCTGGCCGAGCGCGGCGTGGCCGGCTTCCAGGCCTACGCGACGGCCGAGTTCGGCGTCATCGCCTACGAGACGGCAGCGCGCGAGGGGCTGGTGGTGGACGAGGGCGTGCTGGTGGAGATCGTGCGCCCGGGCACCGACGATCCGGTGGCCGACGGCGAGGTCGGCGAGGTCGTCGTCACCGCGCTGCACGCCGACTACCCGCTGGTGCGCTTCGGCACCGGCGACCTCTCGGCCGTGCTGCCCGGGCGCTGCCCCACCGGCCGCACCAACACCCGCATCAAGGGCTGGATGGGCCGCGCCGACCAGACGGCCAAGGTGCGCGGCATGTTCGTGCACCCCAGCCAGGTGGCCGAGGTGCTGCGCCGCCACCCCGAGCTGGGCCGCGGCCGCCTGGTGGTGGCCGGCGAGATGGCCGCCGACACGCTGACGCTGCGCGTGGAGGCCGCCGCCCGCCCTGCCGGCCTGGCCGAGGCCGTGGCCGGCAGCGTGCGCGACGTGACCAAGCTGCGCGCCGACATCGAGCTGCTCGAGCCCGGCAGCCTGCCCAACGACGGCAAAGTCATCGAAGACGCCCGCAGCTATCGCTGAGGCAGGACGTGAGCCGCCGGAAGGCGGCGATCGCCTGCCGAGGAGTCTCCGGCGATTTCACGCCGGAGACGCGGCCTGCAGGGCTGAGGCAGGACGCGAGCCGCCGGAAGGCGGCGATCGCCCGCCGAGGAGTCTCCGGCGATTTCACGCCGGAGACGCGGTCTACAAGTTCAGCGCCCGAACGCGGCCTTCAGGGCGCTGCTCGTGCGCGCCAGCGGGTTGCTCCGGAACTTCTTCTCCTCCTCGCCCACCACGAGGAACAGGCCGTCGAGCGCCTTGCCGGTGACGTGCTCGTCGAGGTCGAAGCCCTTGGCGGCCAGCATCGGCACGCGCTGCGCGCGTTCCATCAGGCTCTTGTAGGCGCGGCCGGCCCCAGCGCGCTCGATCGACTGGCTCACGCTGGGCTTGAAGGCGGCGTGCAGGTTCGTTCGCGTCGTGCGCTCGAAGAACGCCGTGGCGCCAGTGTCGCCCGCCTTCAGGATGGCCTGCACGTCGCGGATGCCCAGGCCGCGGATGGCCGACGCGAAGTGCGGGGCCGCCAGCGGCGCGGCCTGCTCGGCGGCGCGGTTCATCGCGAGGATCAGTTCGTCCACCTTGCCGCCGAACCCCAGGTTGCGGGCCGTGTCGGCGAGCTTCTGGGCGCTCGGGGGCAGCAGGATCTTGACGGCCGCGTTGGCGAGGTAGCCGTCCGCGCGCCCGAGGCTCTTCACCGCGTTCTCGGTGCCCTTGGCCAGCGCCTCCCGGATGCCGTCGATCGTCTTCTGCTCGTCGGCGGCGAGCGCGGCGGCGGGGCCCAGCGACGTCCAGGCGACCAGCGGTGCGGCGCCGGCTCGGAGGAGGAAGTCTTTTCTGCGCATGGGTCGGTCACTCCAGGCGACGATGATGCCCGCTCGTGGGCCACCTGCCCAGGCGGCGTGCACCAGTTCCCGGCCCGAGGCCCCGCCCAGGACGCGGGCCTGGCCGGCCGGTCGCCGGCGAACCTGCTCCCCGCGCGGTTTCACCCCGGAAAGACACGGGGGATAGGTAGTTTCCACGCGGCGTCGGCGGGCGCCTTGCCTACCATCCGCGCCCATTCATCCGTCATCGTGGAGACAAGCCCGTGAAGAAGACCCTCGTTGCCCTGGCCACCGTCGTCATCAGCGGCGCTGCGATGGCCTGGCCCGACAAGCCCATCACCATCGTCGTGCCCTTCGCGGCCGGCGGCCCCACCGACAAGGTGGCGCGCGACTTCGGCGTCGCGGTGCAGAAGCAGATCCCGAACTCGACCGTCATCATCGAGAACGTCGGTGGCGCTGGCGGCACCCTGGGTGCGGCGCGCGTGGCCAAGGCCGCGCCGGACGGCCACACCTTCCTGCTGCACCACATCGGCATGGCCACCAGCCCGGCCCTGTACCGCAACCTGCCCTACAAGACGCTCGACGACTTCGAGTACGTCGGCATGATCAACGACGTGCCGATGACGGTGGTGGGCCGCAGCACCCTGCCGGCCAACAACTACGCCGAGCTCGTGAAGTGGCTCGAGGCCAACAAGGGCAAGATCAACCTGGCCAACGCCGGGCTGGGCGCGGCATCGCACCTGTGCGGGCTGCTGTTCCAGCAGGCCATCAAGATCGACATGACGACGATCCCGTACAAGGGCACGGGCCCGGCCATGACCGATCTGCTCGGCGGCCAGGTCGACCTGATGTGCGACCAGACCACCAACACCACGGCGCAGATCACCGGCGGCAAGATCAAGGCCTTCGCGGTGACCAGCAGCCGCCGCCTCACGACGCCCGGCCTGAACAACCTGCCCACGCTCGACGAGTCGGGCCTGAAGGGCTTCAACGTCGGCGTCTGGCACGGCCTGTACGCGCCCAAGGGCACGCCCGCGGCGGTGCTGACGCGCATGAACACCGCGCTGAAGGCCGCGATCAGGGACACGGCCTTCGTGACGAGCATGGAGTCGCTGGGCGCGGTGATGATCAACGACGCGCGCAACAACCCGGCCGAGCACAAGAAGTTCGTCGAGGCCGAGATCGCCAAGTGGGGCCCAGTCATCCGCGCCGCGGGCCAGTACGCCGACTGACGCGCGCTCGCATGACGCACGACGAAGCCGCCCACCCGGGCGGCTTTTTCCTGGGCGCGCCCATCCGCGTGCTCGACAGCATCACCGAGGCCGTCGGCGGCGCGCCGGGGCAAGTGGTGGTGAGTGGCTCGCACGGCGGCGTCAGCGCCGGGCGCTTCGCGCTCGAGGCGCGGGTGCTCCTCGCGGTGTTCAACGACGCCGGCGTGGGCCTGGACGACGCCGGCATCGCCGCGCTGGTGCTGCTGCAGGCGCACGGCATCGCGGCCTGCACGGTGGCGCACGACACGGCGCGCATCGGCGAGGCGGCGTCCACGCTGGCCACGGGCGTGGTCTCGCACGCCAACGCCGCGGCGGCGGTGCTGGGCGCGCGGCCGGGGCTGGCGCTCCGGGCGTGGCTGCAGGCCACGCCGCACGACGGCGGCTGAGCCAGGCCCCAGGATCCGGGCGGCCGGCGCCTTGCGGTGCGCCGCCGCTCAGCGCAGCGTGACCGGGATCGTCACCGGCCCGTCGTTCACCAGGTGCACCTGCATCTCGGCGCCGAACTCGCCGGCCTGCACGGCGCCCATGCGCTGCCGCACCTGCTGCAGCACGGCCTCGTACAGCGCGCGGCCCTGCGCCGGTGGCGCGGCGCCGGTGAAGCTGGGGCGATTGCCCCCGCTGACGTCGGCGGCCAGCGTGAACTGGCTCACCACGAGCAGCGCGCCGCCCACGTCCTGCACGCTGCGGTTCATCTTGCCGGCCTCGTCGGCAAAGACGCGCAGCTTCACGAGCTTGTCCACCAGCTTTGCGGCCGTGGCCTCGGTGTCGGCCGGCTCGGCGCACACCAGCACCAGCAATCCGGGGCCGATGGCGCCGGTGACGCGACCGGCGACCTCCACGCGCGCCTCGCGCACGCGCTGCACCAGGGCGATCACGCGGCGTCCTTCGGGTCGTCGAAGTGCGCCTCGACGTCCATCGGCAGCAGCTGGATCGTGGCGCGCAGCCCGGGCACGGCGGCCATCAGCGCTCGCTCGACCTCGCCGCGCAGCGCCGCGGCGTGGGCCAGGGTCCAGTCGGCGGGCATGTGCAGGTGCAGGTCGACGAAGCGGCGCGCGCCGGCCCGGCGCGTGATCACGTGGTCGAAGCGCAGCGGCTGCCCGGCGTAGCCGGCCAGCACGGCGTCGATGCGCGTCTGCATCTCGGGCTCCACGGCCTGGTCGAGCAGGCCGTCGGCCGAGCGGCGCAGCAGATGCCAGCCCTCGCGCAGGATGTTCAGCGCCACCAGCATGGCCAGCACCGGGTCGAGCCACAGCCAGCCGGTGAGCATCACGCCCAACAGCCCGGCCACCACGCCGGCACTGGTGACGACGTCGGTGAACAGGTGCCGCGCGTCGGCCTCCAGGGCCATGGAGTGGACCTCGCGCGCCTTCTTCAGCATGCTCCAGGCCAGGCCGCCGTTGAGCGCGCTGCTGAGCACGGCCAGCGCGATGCCCAGGCCCACCTGCTGCACCGGCTGGGGGTCGAACAGGCGGTGCGCGGCCTCGTAGAGGATGGCCAGCGCCGCAGCCAGGATGAGCACGCCCTCGAAGCCGCTGCTGAAGTACTCGGCCTTGTGGTGGCCCCAGGGGTGCTCGTCGTCGGGCGGGCGCGCGGCCACCGCCACCATCCACAGCGCGAACATCGCGCCGGCCAGGTTCACCAGGCTCTCCAGCGCGTCGGACAGCAGGCTCACGCTGCCCGTGGCCGCCCAGGCGCCGCCCTTCAGGGCGATGGTGGCCACCGCCACCGCCACCGAGAGCTTGAGGTAGGTGCCGACCTGCATCGGCGTGTCCGGGGCTTCAGGCCGACAGCGTGACGCGCGCGAACTTGCGCTTGCCGACCTGCACCACCACCGTGCCGGCGCCGAGCCTGAGCGCCTTGTCGGAGACGACCCCGCCGTCGATGCGCACGCCGCCCTGCTCGACCATGCGCAGGCCCTCGCTGGTGCTGGGCACCAGGCCCGCGGCCTTGAGCAGCGCGCCGATGGCCATGGGCGCGCCGGCCAGGGCCACCTCGGGCACCTCGTCGGGGATGCCGCCGGCGGCGCGGCGCTGGAAGTCGGCCTCGGCCTCGTCGGCGGCACGGGCCGAGTGGAAGCGCGCGGTGATCTCCTTGGCGAGCATCACCTTCGCGTCCTTCGGGTTGCGGCCGGCCTCGACCTCGCGCTTCAGCCCCGCGATCTCGGCCTCGGGGCGGAAGCTCAGCAGCGTGAACCAGCGCCACATCTGCTCGTCCGAGATGCTCAGCACCTTGGCGAACATGGTGTTGGGCTCCTCGGTGATGCCGATGTAGTTGTTCTTGCTCTTGGACATCTTCTCGACGCCGTCCAGGCCCTCGAGCAGCGGCATCGTCAGGATGCACTGCGGCTCCTGCCCGTACTCCTGCTGCAGCGCGCGGCCCACCAGCAGGTTGAATTTCTGGTCGGTGCCGCCAAGCTCGAGGTCGGACTTCAGCGCCACCGAGTCGTAGCCCTGCATCAGCGGGTACAGCAGCTCGTGGATGCTGATCGGCGTGCCGGCCTTGTGGCGCCGGGTGAAGTCGTCGCGCTCCAGCAGCCGCGCCAGCGTGTACTTGGCCGCAAGCTGGATCAGGCCGCGCGTGCCCAGCGCATCCGACCACTCGCTGTTGTAGCGGATCTCGGTGCGGGCCGGGTCCAGCACCAGGCTGGCCTGCTGGTAGTACGTCTGGGCGTTGGCCTCGATCTGCTCGCGCGTCAGCGGCGGGCGGGTGGCGTTGCGGCCGGAGGGGTCGCCGATCATCGAGGTGAAGTCCCCGATGAGGAAGATCACGGTGTGGCCCAGGTCCTGCAACTGCCGCATCTTGTTCAGCACGACCGTATGGCCGATGTGGATGTCGGGCGCGGTGGGGTCCAGGCCGAGCTTGATGCGCAGCGGCTGCCCCGTGGCCTCGCTGCGGGCCAGCTTCCGGAGCCAGTCGGCCTCGGGCAGAAGTTCCTCGCAGCCGCGGCGCGAGACGGCCAGGGCCTCGAGCGTGCGATCGGTGACCGGGAATGACGTGGCGCCGGCCGGCTCGCCCGCAAGGGCCTGAGGCTGTGACATGAGCTTGCGCAGAAGGGAAATCGTGAACCAGAGCGAGGGCGCCCGCCGCTATACTGCGTCGCCCGTATCGCCAGAGGGGTGCAGGCAGCGCGTCGCGCTCCCGAACGCATCCGCAAATTCTAGTGGACGGGTCCTGCCGGCGTGGCCCAGGTCGCCGCCGCCGGCGCTCTTGACCGCTTCCCCTGCCCGCCTGCGGGCGATGCCACCCGACGCCGAACGCCACCCGAAGCTGCCCGCGATGTTGTTCCGCCCGCTTCACGAACCGCTCGAGTCCCTGGCACGCCGCCACCGCGGCACGCTGGTGGCTGCCGCGGCGGTGCTGCTGGCGGGTTTCGGCATCACGGCCATCGCCGTGGCCCCGCTGGCACCCGACGCCGCCGACCTGCCGCGCCGCACCGTCACCGAATCCATCGCGCCGCCGGACCTGCCGGCCCAGCTCGAGGCCCTGGCCGCGCACACGTTGTCGCTCACGCGCAGCGACATCACCCGCGGCACCGACACCGCCGAGTCGCTGTTCGCCCGCCTGGGCGTGCGCGACGGGCAGGCCGCCGCCTTCCTGCGCGGCGACCCCACGGCGCGCCGCCTGCTCGGCGGCCGCGGCGGCCGCATGGTTCAGGTGCAGACCACGGCCGAGGGCTTCCTCGAGCAGCTCGTGGCCCGCTGGCCCAGCGAAGCGCCCGACGCCGGCAACACCCACTTCACGCGCCTGACCGTGTCGCGCGCCGCCGACGGCCGCTGGGAGGCGCGCACCGCCACCGCCGCCTACGGCACCGAGCAGCGCCTGGCCAGCGGCAGCATCAGCTCCACGCTGTTCGCCGCCACCGACGCCGCGGGCATCCCCGACGCCGTGGCGGTGCAGATCGCCGACATTTTCTCCACCGACATCGACTTCCACCGCGAGCTGCGCAAGGGCGACACCTTCAGCGTCGTCTACGAGTCGCTCACCGCCGACGGCCAGCCCGTGCCCTGGAACGAGGGCGCCGGCCGGGTGCTGGCGGCCGAGTTCGTGAACGCCGGCCGTGCCCACCACGCCGTGTGGTTCACCCGGGCCGACGGCCGCGGCGGCTACTACGGCGCCGACGGCCGCAGCCTGCGCCGCAGCTTCCTGGCCAGCCCGATGGAGTTCTCGCGCGTGACCTCGGGCTTCGCGATGCGCTTCCACCCCGTGCTGCGGACCAACCGGCCGCACCTGGGCGTGGACTACGGGGCGCCCGTGGGCACGCCGGTGCGCACGGTGGCCGACGGCATCGTGGTGTTCTCGGGCTGGCAGAACGGCTACGGCAAGGTCATCGAGGTCGACCACGGCAACGGCAAGACCACGCTCTACGCCCACCTGAGCCGGCACGACGTGAAGAAGGGCCAGCGCGTGCAGCAGGGCCAGCGCGTGGGGGCCGTCGGCATGACGGGCATGACCACGGGGCCGCACCTGCACTTCGAGTTCCGCGTCAACGGCACGCACCAGGATCCGCTGCGCATCGCCAAGTCGTCCGAGGCCGTGGTGCTCGACGGCGCGTCGCGCCCGCGCTTCGACGAGGTCGTGCAGGGCGTGCGGGCCAAGCTCGCGCTGGCGGATTCGCTGAACGCGCCGGTGGTGGCGTCGCGCTGAGCGCGCGCCCGGGAGCCGGCGTGGCGGAGGCCTTCGTCGGCCTGATGTCGGGCACCTCGCTCGACGGCGTCGACGCCGTGCTGGCGGTGGCCGGCGACGGCGGTGCGCTGCAGGGTGCCGGCCACGTCCACCAGCCGTTCGAGCCCGCGCTGCGCGGCGAGCTGCTGGCGCTGAACCGCAGCGGCGCCGACGAATTGCACCGCGCCGCGCTGGCCACCAATGCGCTCATGCGCAGCTATGCCGGGGCCGTGCAGGCCCTGCTGGCCGCCGCGGGCCGCCGTGCCGCCGACGTGCGGGCCATCGGCGCCCATGGCCAGACCGTGCGCCACCGCCCCGGCGGCTTCGACGGCACCGGCTACACGCTGCAGCTGATGAACGGCGCGCTGCTGGCCGAGCTCACCGGCATCGCCGTCGCCTGCGACTTCCGCAGCCGCGACGTCGCCGCCGGCGGGCAGGGCGCGCCGCTGGTGCCGGCCTTCCACGCCGCGTGCTTCGGGCAAGCGGGGCAGGCTCAGTCGGTGCTCAACGTGGGGGGCATCGCCAACCTCACGCTGCTCGACGGCGCCGGCGGCGTGATCGGCTTCGACTGCGGCCCGGGCAACGTGCTGATGGATGCCTGGACGCAGCAGCAGCAGGGCCAGCCCTTCGACGCCGGCGGCGCCTGGGCCGCGCAGGGGCTCGTGCACCCCGGCCTGCTGGCCGAGTTGCTGCGGGAGCCCTTCCTGGCGTTGCCGCCGCCCAAGAGCACGGGCCGCGACCTGTTCACTCCCGACTGGCTGCAGCCCCGCCTGGCCGCCGTGGGCGGCCCGCTGGCCGCCGTGGACGTGATGGCCACGCTGGCCGAGTTCACCGCCATGGCCGCCGTGCAGGCGCTGCGGCGCCATGCGCCGGCCTCGGGGCGGTTGGTGGTGTGCGGGGGCGGCGCCTTCAACGCCCACCTCATGGGGCGCCTGGCGGCGCTGTCGGGCCTGCCGGTGGTGTCGAGCGCGCCGCTGGGCGTGCCGCCCGATCAGGTCGAGGCCCTGGCCTTCGCCTGGCTGGCCCGGGCCCGCGTGCAGGGCGAGCCGGGCAACGTGCCGGCCGTCACCGGCGCGGCCGGGCCCCGGGTGCTCGGGGCCCTGTACGCGGCCTAGACCGAGAACGACGACCCGCAGCCGCAGGTCGTGGTGGCGTTCGGGTTCTTGATGACGAACTGCGCGCCCTGCAGATCTTCTTTGTAGTCGATCTCGGCGCCCATCAGGTACTGCAGGCTCATCGCGTCGATCAGCAGCGTGACGCCGTTCTTCGTCATCGGGGTGTCGTCCTCGTTGACGACCTCGTCGAAGGTGAAGCCGTACTGAAAGCCCGAGCAGCCGCCGCCCTGCACGAACACGCGCAGCTTGAGATCGGGGTTGCCTTCCTCGGCCACCAGGTCGGCCACCTTGGCCGCGGCGCTGTCGGTGAAGATCAGGGGCGCCGGCATCTCATCGGTGGCGCTGGGCAGGGCTTCGGCGATGGCGTTCATCAACTTCTCCTTCAGGCGTCGTTCGACGCGGCGAGCTTGAGGGCGGGCTTGTCGGCGCTCTTCTGTGGCTTGAGGTCGCCGTCGACCTGAGCCCCGGGGTGCATCTCGAGCAACTCGTAGCGCACTTCGCCGAAGACGCGTGCCTTGGGCTGCAGCTCGAGAAGCTCGGTGCTGTGCACGGGCCCCTGCACCTCGCCGCTGATGATCACATGGCTGGCGACCACCCTCCCGGAGACGCGGCCATTGTCGCCAATGACCAGGATGCTGCGGCCATCACCCTCAGCGATCACGTCGCCGTGCACCTGACCGTCGATGCGCAGGCCCTCGCGGAACCGCAGCGAGCCGGTCAGCACCGTGCCGTCGCCGACCAGGCTGCGGATCGGGGGCGGTCGCCTCTTCGTGAACCAGCTCATGGGGGTACTCCTTGTCGTCGTGGCCGGCGCGCCTACAGGCGCACCGTCTGCGTGGCGCGTGTGGCACCCTGGGCGTCCATCACGCGCACCTGCAGGCTTTTTAACACGGCCCCCGGGGGGTGGTCGATCACGCCAGCCACGCGCGTGACGCGGCGCAGCTGCAGCGGTCGGGGGCCGTCCTGGAGCGTCTGCTGCCAGGCCTTGCCCTCGACCTGGCCGCTGAGCAGCACCTCGTAGCGGCCGCGGAACTCGTCGGAGCTCTTGGCCTGGTGCACCAGCAGCATCTGGTAGCGCAGCCGGCCCGCGGCCTGCGGCTCGGCCGACAGGCCGCGCACCTGCAGGCCTTCGCCGGTGGCCGGGATCAGGCGCTGGAAGAAGCCGAGTTCGTCCTGCAGGGCCTGCTTGTCCAACTCGAGCTGGCGAACCTGCTGCACCAGGCGTTCCTGGGCGACGCGCTCGGCCTTGAGCAGGCTGTCCGCCGCGTTGGCGACCTGCTGGGCCGCGCCGTGGCGATCCTTCAGCGACGCCAGTTCGGCGCGCAGCTCGGCGATCTCTGCCTTGGCACCGCGGTCCAGGCCCGCGATTTCCTTGCCGAACTCGAAGGCCCAGAGCGCGATGGCTGCCGAGAAGCCCAGCATCACCGCCAGAGCCGCCCAGCGCAGCGGCCACGGCAGGTGGCTGCGCACGATCATGCGCGGCGCACTCACCGACAGGCGACGACGCAGCAACTTCCAGCGCATCGCCCGTCAGAGCCTTGGCAAGGCCAAGCGACCGCCGCGGATCCGGCTCAGCCGGTCCGCCGGCGGTGCCCCCTGGAGGGGGCGCGCGAAGCGCGTAGCGGGGGAACCAATTACCGCTTGCTGAACTGCTTCCGGCGCCGCGCGCCGTGCAGGCCGACCTTCTTGCGCTCCACCTCGCGCGCGTCGCGCGTGACGAAGCCGGCGCGGCTGAGCTCGCTCTTGAGCGCCGCGTCGTAGTCGATCAGCGCCCGGGTGATGCCGTGGCGCACCGCGCCGGCCTGGCCGCTCTCGCCGCCGCCGTGCACGTTGATCTTGATGTCGAAGCCCTCGTTGTTGCCCGTCAGCAGCAGCGGCTGGCGGACGATCATGATCGAGGTCTGACGGCCGAAGTAGGCGTCGATGGGCTTGCCGTTGATGACGATCTGGCCCGTGCCCTTCTTCATGAAGACGCGCGCCACGCTCGACTTGCGACGGCCGGTGCCGTAGTTCCAGGTTCCGATCATCGCGTCAGATCTCCAGCGGCTTGGGTTGCTGCGCGGCGTGCGGGTGCTCGGCACCGGCATACACCTTCAGCTTCTTGACCATCGCGTAGCCCAGCGGGCCCTTGGGCAGCATGCCCTTCACGGCCTTCTCGAGGGCGCGGCCCGGGTGGCGGGCCTGCATGTCCTTGAAGGGCGTGGCGTAGATGCCGCCCGGGTAGCCGGAGTGGCGGTAGTAGATCTTGTCGGTGGCCTTGGCCCCGGTGACGCGGATCTTGTCGGCGTTGACGACGATGATGAAGTCACCGGTATCGACGTGAGGCGTGTAGATGGCCTTGTGCTTGCCGCGCAAACGGCGTGCTGCTTCGCTGGCAACACGTCCGAGCACCTTGTCGGTGGCGTCAATCACAAACCACTCGTGCTTCACCTCGGCCGGCTTGGCGCTGAAGGTCTTCATGAGGGTCTTTCGGGATGTCGGCGGTTTCAGTGGACTGCGTGCCGCCGGCAGGGCCTCCGGTGCGCGTCTCGGGTGGACGGCCTCTCGGGATGACGGGCGGCTCTTTCCCGGCCGAACGCGGGAAAGCCGGAAAGTATAGCCTGCGGATCATGCGGCGTGGGGCAGGGCCCGCTGGGGCCAGCCCGGCCCGGGCACGCCTGAGTCACATCAGAACCGACGGCGGCCCCGGGGGCTGGCGTGCAGCCTGCAAGTCACCGCAGCAGCAACGAGGCAGAAGCCCCCACGAATGTCCCGCGAACGCCCCGCGCGCCCATCTGGCGGCTCCCGACGTCTACCGCGCGCTGGCCCGGGGCCGGAAGCAGCGGGTGCTCGAGGCCGTGCTCAAGCCGGGCCAGGAGGCAGCGGCCGTCTCGCACGCCGGATGGTGTTCGTCGAGCGCGACGAGTAGCCCGCCGCGCGGGGCCTCACTGCCCCTGGCCGAGCGCGTAGCCGGCCTCGCCGTCAAAGGTGCACAGGTGCTCGGTCTTGATGAAATCCAGGCCGTCGCTGACCAGGTTGTGCAGCAGGTCCACGACCTCGGCGTGCGTCACCGCGCGCGGCTGGCCGGCGGCGTCGACGCCCACGAAGCGGCAGCGCCAGTGGTCGGTGCAGAAGGTCTCCGGGAACCCGCCCGGCCACACCTTGACGCCACGGTTGGTGATCATCTGCAGCTTGAAGCCCGCGGGGCGCGGCTGGTGCGCCAGCGTCACCAGCCGGCCGGCCAGGAAGTCGGCCGTCACGTCGGCGGCGTGCACGAACACGTCGACGCCGACGATCTCTTTCCGCGCGGCCGGCTGGCGCACGTACAGCGGCCTGGGCGTGGCGCGCGGCTGCGGCGCGTCGGCGTATTCCACCGGCTTGAGCTTGGCCGGGCCAGTGCCCAGGCGGTCGATCACGGCGTCGGCGAAGTCCATGCTGCCGAACGGCCGCCCGATGCGCGCCTGCCCGGCGCCCTGGATGTCGGCCGTGAACACGCCGTCCTCCAGCGTGCGCAGCCAGGCGTTGTGCACGCGCGTGGCCACGTCACTCTGGCGGATGTGCACCAGCATCATCACCGCGGCCAGCAGCAGGCCGCTGGGGTTGGCGATGCCCTTGCCGGCAATGTCGGGCGCGCTGCCGTGGATGGCCTCGAACATGGCCACGTGCTCGCCGATGTTGGCGCTGCCGGCCAGGCCCACGCTGCCGGTCATCTCGGCAGCGACGTCGCTGATGATGTCGCCGTACAGGTTGGGCGTGACGATGACGTCGTAGCGCTCCGGCCGCGTCGCCAGCCGGGCGGTGCCGATGTCGATGATCTGGTGCTCGGTCTCGATCTCCGGGTACTGCGCGCGCACCTCGTCGAACACCTTGTGGAAGAGACCGTCGGTCATCTTCATGATGTTGTCCTTGGACATGCACGTCACCTTGCCGCGGCGGTTGGCGCGGGCGTACTCGAAGGCGTAGCGGATGATCTTCTCGCAGCCCGGCCGCGTGATCAGCTTCAGGCACTGGAACACCTCGTCGGTCTGGCGATGCTCGATGCCGGCGTAGAGGTCCTCCTCGTTCTCGCGGACGATCACCAGGTCCATCTTCGGGTGCTTGGTGGCCACGAAGGGCGCGTAGCTCACGCAGGGCCGCACGTTGGCGTACAGGCCCAGCGTCTTGCGGATGGTGACGTTCAGGCTCTTGAAGCCGCCGCCCTGCGGCGTGGTGATCGGGCTCTTGAGGAAGACCTTGGTGCGGCGCAGGCTGGCCCAGCTCTCGGGCGCGATGCCGCTGCTGTGGCCGGCGAGGTAGACCTTCTCGCCGATCTCGATGACCTCGGGCGCGATGCGCGCGCCAGCGCGCTCGAGCACCTTGAGCGTGGCCTCCATGATCTCGGGGCCGATGCCGTCGCCGTGGGCGACGGTGATGGGGGTCTTGTCGGGCATGTCGCTGCCGCCTCGTGGGCGGTTCGTTGAGTGCGGGGTGGCCCGAGTGTGGCGACCGGTCGCTCATCGGAAAAGACGATACTTTCCGATCAGTTGCATTGCCGGAACCGATGACTGAGCCTGCCGCGCCACGCTGACGCAGCTGCGCACCTTCGAGGCCGTGGCCCGCCTGGGCGGCGTGGGCCGCGCGGCGCGGGCACTGCACCTGGCCCAGCCGACGGTGAGCACGCAGTTGCGCGAGCTGGCGACGGCGCTGGACACCACGCTGTTCGTGCCCGCGGGCCGCGGGCTGCGGCTCACCGACGAGGGCGCGCTGCTGCTGGAGGCGGCGCGCGAGATGCTCGACGCCTGGCGCCACTACGAGGAGCGGGCGGCACAGGCGCGCGGGCTGCTGCGCGGCCGCCTGCGCGTGGCGGCCGTGACCACCGCCGAGTACTTCGTGCCCGAGCTGATCGGCCCGTTCGCCCACGCCCACCCGGGGCTGGCGGTGGAGCTGGTGGTGGAGAACCGCGACGCGGTGGTGCGCCGCCTCGAGCAGGGCGAGGACGAGCTGGCCGTGATGATGCTGCCGCCAGCCGGGCTGCCGCTGGAGCGCTGGCCGTTCATGGAGAACCCGCTCGTGGTGGTAGCCGCCGCGGGCCACCCGCTGGCGCGGCGGCGCACGCCCATCGAACCGCGCGCGCTGCTTGCGCAGCCGCTGCTGGCGCGCGAGGCCGGCTCGGGCACGCGGCTGGCGCTGGAGCGCTTCCTGGCCGAGCAGGGCCTGGCGTGGCCGGCGCGCATGGCCCTGGGCAGCAACGAGGCCATCAAGCACGCCGTGGCCGCGGGCCTGGGGCTGGGGGTGCTGTCGCGCCACGCGCTGGGCCGCGATCCCGGGCGCGATGGCATCGCCGAACTCAAGGTGCGCGGCTTTCCGATCCACCGCCGCTGGCACCTGGTGTGGCGGCGCGACCGCCCGCTCGGCCGCCCGGCGGCGGCCTTTCTCGAGCACCTGCGCGAGCGCCTGAGGCCGCCGCCGGCCTGAACCCCTGGCCGTGGCAGGATGCCGTAATGAGCAGCACCCGACTCGTCTACTCCACCGACGGCGGCCGCACCTGCCCGCAGTGCCGCCAGCCGCTGGCCACCTGCCGCTGCGCGGCCGAGCAGGCGCAGCAGCTGCGCGGCGACGGCCGCGTGCGGGTGGGCCGCGAGAGCGCCGGCCGCGGCGGCAAGACGGTGACGGTGGTGCGCGGCCTGGCGCTTGCCGATGCGCAGATTGCCGAACTCGGCAAGCGGCTGCGCAGCGCCTGCGGCACCGGCGGCACGGCCAAGGACGGCGTGATCGAGATCCAGGGCGACCACGTCGAGCGGGTGCTGGCCCTGCTGCTGAAGGAAGGCCACGCGGCCAAGCGCACCGGCGGCTGAGCCCTCGTCAGCGCCTTCCGCGCACCGGCCGCATCGCCAGCGGCCGCTTGCTCTTGAGCTGCCGCTCGATGCCGTCGTTGAGCGCGCCGCGCAGATGCAGCACCTCCTCCAGCAGGCCGTAGACGCCGGGGAAGCGCAGGTCCAGCCACAGCCACAGCGTGCAGCCGCGCAGGCCCTGCTCCATGCGGTCGAGCCGGCTGTGGCCGTCGACCTCGTCCAGGAAGGCCGGCCGGCCGACGCGGCCGTGGCGCGCGTGCTGGTGCGCCCAGTCGAGGAAGGCCTGCACCAGCTGCTCGGTGCGCAGGTCCACCGGCGCCTGCGCGTAGACGAAGCGCTGCATCAAGGTCAGCGAGCCGGCGGTGCGGTCGAGCTCGTCGGCCAGCTGCAGCATGCCCTCCAGCTCGGCCACGGCGAAGTGCGCGTCGTCCAGCCGCAGCTGCTGCATGAACACCTGCAGCACCGCGTGCAGCCGCCGCTGGCCCAGCCTTGCGGCGATGGTCTCGACGTGGCGCGCGTTCGGCGCCACCGGGGCCTTGAAGTCGCGCGGCGCGCGCGGCTCGGCGGCCAGCCGCTCCTTCAGCAGGGCGGCGGCCCCCGGCTCGGCGTCCTTCAGCACGCCGGCAAAGCCTTCCTCGTGCAGGCCGAAACGGCCGGCGCGGCCAGCGATCTGGTGCACCTCCGACACGTCGAGCGGGCGGTCGCCGACGCCGTCGAACTTCTCCATCGTGCTGAACAGCACGCGGCGGATCGGCAGGTTCAGGCCCATGCCGATGGCGTCGGTGGCCACCAGCACGTCGGCCGCGCCGCCCGAGAAGCGCTCGGCCTCGCGGCGCCGCACCTCCGGCGGCAGCGCGCCGTAGATGACGCTCACCACGTGCTGCTGCTCGGCGATGGCATCGCGCAGGCGCAGCACGTCGCGGCGGCTGAAGGCCACCACCGCATCGCCGCGCTCCAGGCTCCACAGCGGCACCGCGCGCGCCAGCACCTGCACGTGCTGCTTGCGCTCGAAGCGGCGGACCTCGACCGTCTCGCCGCACAGCGCCACCAGCTGCTGGATGGCGGGCACCGCGAAGGCACTGCAGATGATGATCAACTCGCGCGCGGCCACGCCGACGATGGCCTGCGTCCAGGCCCAGCCGCGGCTGGCGTCGAACAGCATCTGCGCCTCGTCGACCACGGCCACGTCGAGCTCGCCCCGCGTGTCGACCATCTCGATGGTGCTGCTGACCACGCGCGCGCCCTCGGCCGGCACGCTCTCCTCGCCGGTGAGCAGCGAGCAGGGCACGCCGCGCGCCACCAGCCGGTCGCGGCCCTCCAGCGCCAGCAGCCGCAGGGGCGCCAGGTAGGCGCCGTCCAGCGCCTGGGCCAGCCGCTCGAAGGCCGCGTGCGTCTTGCCGCTGTTGGGTGGGCCCACGTACAGGAAGACGCGGCGGTTGACGCGCCGGGCAGCGGTGAAGCTGTCGGGGTAGCCCTGGAAGGCGAGGTCGCGGTGCAGGCCGTCGAGCGTCTGCTGCTCGGCCACGGCGTGTTCCCAGCGGTCCTGCGCGCGGCTGCAGGCGGCCAGCAGCTCGGCCAGCGGCAGCGGCGTGGCGCAGGCCGCCACCAGGCGCGGCCACAGCGAGCCCAGCTGCGCCGACGACAGCGCCTCGCTGCGCTCGGCCAGGCGCAGCAGGTGGGCGCGCAGTTCGTCGCGCTGCGGGTGCGGCGGCACAGGGCCCAGCGCGGCCTGCAGCGAAGGCACCTCGCCGTCGAGGAAGAAGCGCCACACCAGGGCCTCGTCGACGTCGTGCCGGAAGGCCACCGGCACGCGCGCCCCCGGCCCCAGCACGAGGGTGTCCAGCCCCTGGCGCTGCCAGCGGCCCTGGCGGCGCACCAGGCCCAGGCCCTCCAGCGTCTGCCGGCGCTGCAGCATCAGCGTGCGCGCCGGCGGCGCGGCGCCCAGCGCATCGAGGTGCGCCAGCGCGGCGGCCAGGTGCTGTGGCGCGATCCAGCGGCTCGGCCGCGAGCCCGCGCCCTTCTGCAACTGGATGAAGCCGGCCTCGTCGAGCGAGCGCTCGGCCTCGGCGGTGGCGGCGTCGCTCCAGTCGGCCGGCGCCAGCACCTGGGGCAGGGCCCAGGCGTTGTCGCGCAGGCGCTGCAGCTGCGTGGCGTCGATGGCGGCGGGCAAGCGTGCGGCGTGGGCCGCCACGGGCAGGCGAGGGGTGGGGTTCATGCGCTCTCCGCGCCGGCCAGCAGCGCCTTTTCGATGCGCCGGCGCGCCACGCGCGGCTTGGGGCAGGGGAAGTCCCACCACATGCGCACGTCATCCTCCAGACCGAGGCCGTGCATGTAGTTGTAGAGGGCCTTCTTCAGGCCCGCGCCGAGCGCGTCGTGGTCGGTGCCGGTGGGGTCGGTGAAGCCGACGTCGTTCTTGGCAAACGTCGGGCCATCGCCCGGCGGCAGCGGGTGCAGCGTGACGCCGTAGTGCCCGGGGTTCTTGCCCACCGGCGAGTGCACGGTGCACACGAAGCGGTGCCAGAAGCCGCTGTGGATGCAGCCGGCGGCGAACAGCTGCCGCACCAGCTCGAGCGCGTCCACCGTGTCCTGCACCGTCTGGGTCGGGAAACCGTACATCAGGTAGGCGTGCACCAGCACGCCCTGGTCGGCGAAGGCCTTGGTCACGCGCGCCACCTGGTCCACCGTCACGCCCTTCTTCATCAGCGCCAGCAGCCGGTCGGACGCCACCTCCAGCCCGCCGGTGATGGCGATGCAGCCGCTCTCGGCCAGCCGCTCGGCCAGCGCCGGGGTGAAGGTCTTCTCGAAGCGCACGTTGCCCCACCAGCTGATGCGCGTGCCGCGGCGGATCAGCTCGTCGGCCAGGGCCTTCAGCGCCTTGGGCGGCGCGGCCTCGTCGACGAAGTGGAAGCCGGTCTGGCCCGTCTCGGCCACGATGGCCTCGATGCGGTCGGCCAGCACCTGTGCGCTGGCCGTCTCGTAGCGGCCGATGTAGTCCAGGCCCACGTCGCAGAAGCTGCACTTCTTCCAGTAGCAGCCGTGGGCCACGGTGAGCTTGTTCCAGCGGCCGTCGCTCCACAGCCGGTGCATGGGGTTGAGCAGGTCCAGCAGCGAGAGGTAGCGGTCCAGCGGCAGGCCGTCCCAGGTGGGCGTGCCGACGTCCTCGAAGGGCACGTCGGGCTCGAAGCCGGCCTGGTAGCGCACCGCCCCGTCCACGCGCGTGAAGGTGCGCACCAGGCGCCCGGCGCCGCGGCGGCCGGCCCAGTGCTCCAGCAGCGCCAGCAGCGGGCGCTCGCCGGCGTCGAGCGTGACGGCGTCGACGAAGTCGAACAGGCGCGGCTCGGCCAGTTCGCGCAGCTCGGTGTTGACGTAGCCGCCGCCCAGCGCGATGCGCAGGCCCGGCCGGGCCACCCTCGCCGCCTGCGCGATGCGCAGCGCGCCGTACACCGCGCCGGGGAAGGGCACGCTCAGCAGCAGCACGTCGGGCGCGTGCTCGGCCAGCGCCTCGTGCACGAGTTGCTCGAGCCAGCGGTCCAGCAGCGTGGGCGGCGCGGCCAGCGCGTCGGCCAGCGGGCCGAAGCTGGGCTGGCTGGCGGCCAGCTTCTCGCCGTAGCGCACGAACTCGAAACGCGGGTCGATGCCGTCCTTCACGACGTCGGCGATGTCGTTGAGGTGCAGCGTGGCCAGGTGGCGTGCGCGGTCGGTGGTGCCCAGGCTGCCGAAGGCCCAGGCCAGCGGGTCGGCGTCGCCCGCGCCGACGCCGGCCGCGTAGGCGTCGATGGCGCGGAAGCGCTCACCCTCGGGCAGGAAGCCACCCATGGCGATGCGGTGGGCCAGCGTGGGGTCGCGCCCCTGCAGGAAGGCCACCACGCGCTCAATGCCGGCGGCGTAGGCCCCGGCCCGTTGCAGGAAGGCGGCGACGCGCGGTGTCCGACGCGCCTCGGGCAGGGCCTGCAGGGCCTCGGCCAGCGCCTGCAGGCCCGGCCGCGACAGCAGCTTCAGCACCAGCGCCAGCGCCAGGTCGCACTGCCGCGCGTCGACGCCGCGCGAGCGCAGGAAGCCGGTCAGGTAGGCGGTGGATGGGTAGGGCGTGTTGAGCTGCGTCATCGGCGGGATGACGGCCAGCACGCGCAGGCCGGGGGCGGCCGCTGGGGCGTCGGGCATGGGCGGATTGTCGGCGCGGCGGGGTGCGACACTGCCGGCCGATGACTTCCGCCGCGGCCCGCCTGCCCGCCCCCCGCTCGCCGCGGGCCGTGGTGCTGGCCCTGGGCACGGCGCAGGCGGTGGGCTGGGCCTCTTCGTTCTACTTGCCCACGCTGCTGGCCGAGCCGATGGCCCGCGACCTGGGCACGACGCCGCCGACGGTGTTCGCGGCGCTGTCGGCGGCGCTGCTGATCGGGGCGCTGGTCAGCCCCTGGGCCGGACGTCGAATCGACACCGGCGACGGGCGCGCGATGCTGCTGCGCGCCTGGGTGCTGTTCGTGGCGGGGCTGGCGACGCTGGCCGCCGCGCAGGGGCTGGTCACGCTGCTGCTGGCCTGGACGCTGCTGGGCCTGGCCATGGGCTGCGGGCTGTACGACGCCGCCTTCGCCACCCTCGTTCGGCTGTACGGGCCCGCAGCGCGGCGCGCCATCAGCGGCATCACGCTGATCGCCGGATTCGCCAGCACCGTGGGCTGGCCGCTCACGGCCTGGATGGAGGCGCACGCGGGCTGGCGCGGCGCCGTCCTCGGCTGGATCGCGCTGCAGGTGCTGGTGGCGCTGCCCTTGCTGCTGAGCCTGCCGGAAGCGCCCGCCGCCACGCCGGGGGCGGCGCCGCCGGCGGCCGGTGCCGCCGCCGCGGACCCGGCGACGCCCCCGCCGCGCCGGGGGCAGCTCGTGCTCGTGGCGCTGCTGTTCGTCTGCCTGGGCTTCGTCAGCACCAGCGTGGCCACGCACCTGCCGGCGCTGCTGATGGCCCTGGGCGTGCCGCTGGCCGGCGCGGTGGCACTGGCGGCGCTGGCCGGGCCGGCGCAGGTGACGGCACGGCTGGCCGAGCTGGGCCTGCTGAGCCGCTTCTCGCCCCTGCTGGCGGCGCGGCTGGCCGCCGCCGGCCACCCCGCGGCCGTGGTGGTGGCGCTGCTGCTGGGGCCGGCCGGCGCCCTGCCCTTCGTGCTGCTGCACGGGCTGGGCAACGGGCTGCTCACCATCGTGCGCGGCACGCTGCCGCTGGCCCTGTTCGGCAGCATCGGCTACGGCGCGCGCCAGGGCGTGATCGCGCTGCCCGGTCGCCTGGTGGGGGCGGCCAGCCCCTTCCTGCTGGGGTGGGTGCTGGAGCACCACGGCCGCGCCGCCCTGGGGCTGACGGCCACGTTGGGCGTGGTAGCTCTGTTCATCCTGGCCGTGCTCCGCGTCGACAATCAGGCCCGACGATGAGCGAACTCTCCACCGACGACGTCGCCGCCCGCGTGGTGGCCTGGCACAACCGCAACCCGCTGGCGCGGCGACTGCGGCCGGCCGACGTCGGCTCGGTGGGCCACGTGGCCTTGCCGTTCCACGACCCGGCCGGGGAACTGCCACCGGGCTGGGGCGTGCCGGGCAGCTCGCTGCTGGCGCGCGCCATCGCGCGGGCCCGCGCCGGCATGCCGAGGCGCCGCGCGCGCGGCGCGGCCGCCGCACTGCGGGCCGCCTTCCGCGAAGACTTCATCCCGCCGCTGCGGCCCGACGAGGTGGCGGCCCTGGCAGCGCGCCACGGCGTCGAGCGCGACGACGAGCCCGTCGACGCGCCGGTGCGCGTCGTCATGCCGCCACCCGGCACCGAGGCCCTGGCCTGGCGCTGGCTGCTGACGGCCGAGCTGCGCACCGACACGGCCCGCACCCGCGTGCTGCTGGGCCCCGACCCCGGCACGCCCGTGCTGGGCCGCCGGCTGCTGAGCCTGCCGCGCGTGGTGGCGCTGGCCGCGCTGGGCGGCGCGGCGTTGACGCTGGCCGTGACGCTGGGCGTGTTCGAGAGCGGCGAACCGGCCCCGGTGGCCGTGCTGCCGCGCGCCGCGCCCTCCGCCGCCGGGCCCGCTTCGGCACCGGCCGCCCCTGCAGCGTCCGCCTCGGCTGCCGAGCCGGCCTCGGCACCGGCCGTGCCGCCGTTGGCGAGTGAACCCCGGGCGTCCGCGCCAGCGGCCGCGACACCAGTGCCGACACCGACACCGACACCGGCTCCGGCTCCGGCTCCGGCTCCGGCTCCGGCTCCGGCTCCGGCACCAGCACCAGCACCAGCACCGGCGCCCCCGCCCAAGCCCGCGCCGGCACCCGCCCCAGTCGCGGCCCCGGCGGCTCCGGCCGCGGGCGCCAGCCGACCGCTGGACGTCGAGCCCCGCCTCGGCCGGGTCGAACTGCCGGCCATCCCCAGCATCGTCGATCTGCGCCGCCGCCGGGCGGCCGAGCAAGCCGCGGCCGCGGCCTCGGCCGCGTCGGCAGCGGCTCCCGCGCCCGCCGCGGCGCCTGCCGCCAACGCCCCCGCCTTCGCACTGGCCACGCGGCTGCTGCGCACGCGCACCGAGAGCGAGCAGATCGCCGAGGCACTGGCCGCGCTGCTGGTGGTGCCGGGCAGCCCCGTGCAGAAGGTCGAGGTGATCAGGATCGGCGACGACTTCCGCGTCGTCGCGTGGCCCTACCCGAGCCGCGCCGCCGCCGAGCGCGCGCAGGCCGCGCTGCTGGCCCGCGGCCACCGTCTGCAGCTGATCGACTTCTGAAACCCGGGCCGGCCCCCGAGCCGCCCACGGCCCCGGCCGGGTGTTCCAATCCCACGGTCCATCCCACCGGGAGACCCCCCATGCACTCCGGCAAGATCCTCGTCGCCCAGGGCGGCGGCCCCACCGCCGTCATCAACCAGAGCCTCGTGGGCGTGGTGCTCGAGGCCCGCCGCCACGCCGGTATCACGCGCGTGTACGGCGCGCGGCACGGCGTGCGCGGCATCGTCGACGAGGACTTCGTCGACCTGACGCAGGAGACCAGCCACAACCTCGAGCTCGTGGCGGCCACGCCCGCCGCGGCCCTGGGCAGCACGCGCGACAAGCCCGACCTCGCCTACTGCCGCGAGATGTTCAAGGTGCTGCAGGCGCACCGCATCGAGCACTTCTTCAACATCGGCGGCAACGACAGCTCCGACACCGTGCGCATCGTCGCCGAGGAGGCACGCGCCGCCGGCTACCCGCTGCGCTGCATCCACATTCCCAAGACCATCGACAACGACCTGGTGCTGAACGACCACACGCCGGGCTTCCCCAGCGCGGCGCGCTTCGTGGCCCAGGCCTTTGCCGGCGCCAACCTCGACAACGCCGCGCTGCCGGGCGTGTACGTGGGCGTGGTGATGGGCCGCCACGCGGGCTTCCTGACCGCCGCCAGCGCCCTGGGCAAGAAGTTCGCCGACGACGGCCCGCACCTGATCTACCTGCCCGAGCGGGTGTTCGAGGTCGATCGCTTCCTGGCCGACGTGAAGGCCACCTACGAGCGCCTTGGGCGCTGCGTGGTGGCGGTCAGCGAGGGCATCCACGACGCCGCGGGCGCGCCGATCCTGGCGCGGCTGGCCAAGGACCTGGAGCGCGACGCCCACGGCAACGTGCAGCTGTCGGGCAGCGGCGCGCTGGCCGACCTGCTGTGCGAGGAGATCAAGCAGAAGCTGAAGATCAAGCGCGTACGCGGCGACACCTTCGGCTACCTGCAGCGCAGCTTCGTGGGCTGCGTGTCGGACGTCGACGCGCGCGAGGCGCGCGAGGTCGGCGAGAAGGCCGTGCAGTACGCGATGTGGGGCTTCGAGGGGCAGCAGCGCGACGGCTCGGTGGCCATCCAGCGCACGGGCTTCTACAGCGCCGACTACACGCTGCTGCCGCTGGAGGCGGTGGCCGGCAAGACGCGCACGATGGACGACGCCTTCATCGCCGACAGCGGCACCGACGTCACCGACGCCTTCCGCCTGTACCTGCGGCCGCTGCTGGGCTCGGGCATGCCGGATGCGTTCCGGCTGCGGCCCAACGCGGTGCCGAAGGTGCTGCGGGCCTGAGCGGGGTCACTCCGGCTGCAGCCGGTCGACCCACCGCATCGACAGCGCTTCGTTGCTCGCACCGTGGGCGTAGTGCCGCAGGCCGCGGCCGCGTGCGTCGCGCCGCGAGGGGTCGGCACCGGCCTGCGCCAGCCACTCGATCGACTGGGCCGAGGAAGACCAGACGGCCATCATCAGCGGCGTTTCGCCGCCCGGCCCGCGGGCCGGCGCGTCGATGTCGTGCCCGCGTTCGCGCAGCAGGGCCAGGGTCCTGGGGCTGTTCATCCGGGCCGCCCAGTGCGTCGCGCCGCGCCCGTACTTGTCGACGCGCGAGGCGTCGGCGCCGGCATCGAGCAGCAGCCGCGACAGCTCGACGTGTTGCGCCGCATACATCAGGGGCGTCTCGCCGCCACCGGTGGCGGTGATCGGCACCTGCGCGTTGACATCGGCGTCGTGACGCAGCAGCACGGCAGCCTCCGCGACCCGCCCGGCGAGCGCGGCGAAGTGCAGGGCCGTAAGGCCGTCGGCATCGCGCTGGTTGACATCGCGGCCGCCGGCGAGCAGCGACTCCAGCACCTGGGTGCGGCCGTCCACGATCGCGATCTTGACCGGGTCTTCGATCAGTTGGCCGGTCACGCGCTTGCCGTCTTCCGTCTTCACCGTCACCGTGCGTCGCCGCTCGTCGTGCCAGTGCAGGATCGAGGAGGCCAGCGTGCCGGCGACGACGATCGCCACGCACCACGCCGCCGCCGGCTGCGACCACTGGCCCGCCAGGCCACGGCGGGACGACGGGCGGAGCCGTGCGCCTGCAGCTGCCCGTGCGCGCTGCAGGCCTGCGGTCAGGGCCTGCTCGACCGCGGCCACGATGCCCCGGGCGTCGATGAGCGGCAGGTTCAAGGACTGTGACTCACCGGCGGCCAGCAGCGCGATGAGCTCCCAGGGCGGCACCTCGCCGGCCGGCAGATCGGGCATCGGCGGCTGGGCCGTCCGGAGCCCGTGGACGCCCTCCAGCGGCACGTGCCGCCGCCGCGCCCACAGCAGGCTGCGCTGGGACAGCCAGAGGCCCCCGGCGTCGATGGTCACCTCGGCCCGGTGGCTGGCCAAGCCCGCCGCGAGCATCGCGAGCAGCACCCCGGCCACGGCGGCGACCGACACGCTCGCGGTGGTGGCGTGCGACGGGCTGGCCGCCAGGACGTAGCCGACGAAGCCCCCCATCGCCAGCGCCAGCGCCGCCAGGGCACCCGGCCCGCCACGCCAGCCCACCGGTGCCGACCGGACCACGCACCCGTCGGGCAAGGCCGCCACCCGAAACAGGGCGGGCGGAATCGTCGAGGCCGGCCCCGACGTGTCGACGGCTGCGGGCGGGGGCGGCTGGCCGTCGAAGCGGCTGGGATCGACGGCGAGTTCGAACTCGGCCTTGTCGTGCGTCACCAGGTCCTGTGCCGACAACAGCCAGCGCGTGGGCGATTCGCCGGCGTCCCCGTGCGAGGGCGGCAGCCCGTCGGGCAACTGCCACTGGGTCAGCGCCGAGATCTCTCCCGCGACCGCCGAGGGCAGGCCGCTCACCAGCCGCTCTTCGTGCCAGAGCATGGACGGGCGCCCGCCGCTGCTGGCGTCGCCGGAAAACACGCAGCTTAGGCGGATCAGGTAGCTGCCGTTGCGCGGGACTCCTCGCCAACGCAGGTGTACCGTGAACGGACGGCCGATCAAGGGTTGCGGCGGCGTCAGCGCGAGCGACGCCGACGCGATGCCGGAGCGCCCGGTGAGGCGGCGCCAGGTTCGCCAGCCCATCGCGAGCGTCACGGTGGCCAGCGCCGTCGCGAAGAGGCTGAAGCCGCTGCCCGGCCAGGACCGCCAACCGACGACGGCAAAGGCCAGGGCGACCGCGCCGGACAGCAGCAAGGCCGGCCAGGGCTGGACACCGCGGCGGCGCACGATCGGCAGGCGCTCGGGGCCTGGCCTGCCCAGGGCGCTGCGGACCGCCGCCGAAGCGATGCGCCACGCCAGATAAGGGCAGCCCAGCAGAAACGGCAGCACGATGGCGACAAAAGACCAGGGCACCCGCTTGTCGAGCACCGCAAACGCCGGTGCGCCGGGATCGACCCAGGCCGTCACGGGGCGCCGTGCGGCGAGGTCGCCGGCCAGGCGGTCATGGAGTTCGCGCAGGCTCTCGCCGTAGTGTTCGAAACCCTGGGGGTCGAAGGTCAGCCGGCGGCTGAGGTGGCTGTGGCCGCCGTACGGGTACCGGTAGGCCAGCACGATCTTGGCCCTCTGACCCCGCTTGCCGCCGGGCAGCGGTTGCAGGTACACCTGCTCCAGCTGCGCCGGCACGGGCACCAGCCGCGGGCCAGCCCACAGGGGCGTCAGCAGCTGCCATTGCAGATGCAGCGAGAACGCCGACGCCAGCACCAGCAGCACACTGGCACTGCCGCCGAGTATGGTGATGACCCAGCGCCAGCGCGGGCCGGTTGACGACGGGCGCGGTCCCATGGGTTCGAGGCGGTTGACGGGCGGAAGGCGCAGGCCCGGGGGCGTGAGTGGGCGGGCGTCCCGGATGCTTGGTCTTGCCGGGGCAGGCTAGCAGACGCGGCCCGGCGTGTGCCGTCGCGGGCTGCCCCTGACACTGGCAGCTCGTCACGGCCGCGGCAGGTGCGTAGCATCGCCCCATGACGACCCCCGACTTCCGACTCGACGGCCTGCACGTCCACGTGGCCGGCGACGGCCCGCCGGTGCTGCTGGTGCACAGCATCAACGCCGCCGCCGGCGCGCACGAGATGCGGCCGCTGGTGGAGCACCTGCGCGCCACGCACACGGTCTACACGCCCGACCTGCCGGGCTTCGGCGCCAGCGCGCGCGCCGACCTGGCGTACACGCCGCGCCTGTACACCGACGCGCTGCACGCCGTGGTGCAGGCCATCCAGGCCCGCCACGGGCCGGCAGCGCTGCCCGCGGTGGCGCTGTCGCTGGGCTGCGAGTTCCTGGCCCGCGCCGCGGCCGAGCGGCCCGCGGCGTTCTCGCGGCTGGCGCTCGTCAGCCCCACCGGACTGATGGGCACCAAGGCCCGCCGCGGCCCGCCCGGGGCCACGCGCGCCGTGCCCGGGCTGCACGCGCTGGTGGCGGCGCCGTGGTGGGGCGAGGGGCTGTTCCGGCAGCTCACGCGGCCGGCTGTGGTGCGCTACTTCCTGCGCCGCACCTGGGGCTCCGACGCCATCGACGAGACGATGTGGGCCGAGGCCGTGGCCGCGGCACGTGCGCCCGGCGCCCACCACGCGCCGCTGCACTTCCTGTCGGCCGGCCTGTTCAGCGCCGACGTGCTGGCGCTGTACGAGGCGCTGGCGATGCCGGTGTGGGCCAGCCACGGCACGCGCGGCGACTTCACCGACTACCGCGGCCGCGTGCACCTGCAGCAGCGGCCCAACTGGCACTGGACGGTCTACGAGGGCGGCGCTCTGCCCTTCTTCGAGCACCGAGCGGCCTTCGCCGCCGCGCTGGACCGCTTCCTGGCGGGGGAGTCCCGCCCCGCCTGAGCCCCGGTGCGGCCCGGCGAACGTGGCACCATCGCGACCCATGTCGAGCCTGTGCCCCCCCACGCCGTGGCCGCTCAGCGGCCCCCTCCTCGAGGCCATCGCGGCCAGCGCCACCGTGCGCAGCTTCGCCGCCCACACCGTGCTCATCACCGAGCAGGACGACACCGATGCCCTCTACATCATCCTGTCGGGCCGGGTGAAGGCCTACGGCGCCAGCGACGATGGCCGCGAGGTCATCTACTCGACGCAGGGCCCGGGCGAGTACTTCGGCGAGATGACGCTGGACGGCGGTCCGCGCTCGGCCAGCGTGATGACGCTGGAGCCCACGCGCTGCGCGGTGGTGCCCGGCACCGAGATGCGCCGCCTGCTGGCCGAGCAGCCCGACTTCGCGATGCACCTGGTGTTCAAGCTGATCAGCCTGGTGCGGGCCAGCACCGACCGCGTCAAGAGCCTGGCACTCGACGATGTCTACAACCGGGTCGCCAAGCTGCTGAAGTCGCTCGCCCGGCCCGACGCCGACGGCGTGCTGGTGGTCTCGGAGCGGCTCACGCAGCAGGACATCGCCGAGCGCGTGGGCTCCTCGCGCGAGATGGTCAGCCGCGTGCTCAAGCCGCTGACGGTGGGCGGCTACATCGGGCAGCGCGGCGGCCGCATCGCGCTGCTGAAGAAGCTGCCGGCGCGCTGGTAGGCGCGCAGCGGCGCCCGGGGCACCGATGGACGCCGCGATCGCCTGGTTGACGAGCCTGCCCGGCCTGCTGCTGGCGGCTCTGGCCGACCCCGTGCAGGCGCTGGCGCTGGCCTCGGCCGCGCTGGCTGGCGCACTGGTGATTGCCGGCGCGTTCGTCAAGACCATGATCCCGCTGCGCTGGCTGGCGGTGGCCAGCAACGTCGGCTTCATCGTCTACGGGCTGGCGCACCCGGCGCCGCTGATGGTGGTGCTGCACGCCGTGATGCTGCCGGCCAACCTGTGGCGCGTGGGCCAGATGGTGAAGCTCACGCGCCGCGTGAACGCCTCCGTGGCCGACGCGCAGCAGCTCGAGATCTGGCTGCGGCCCTACATGCGCGCCCGTCGCCACCGCGCGGGCAGCGTGCTGTTCCGGGCCGGCGACGTGGCCGACCGGCTGTACTTCCTGGTCAAGGGCACGGTGGAGCTGCCCGAGGTGGGGCGCCGGCTGCAGTCCGGCCAGATGTTCGGCGAGATCGCCTTCTTCGCGCCCGACCGCCGCCGTTCCGCCAGCGCGCGCTGCGTCACGCCCTGCCAGCTGATGTCCATCGACGAGGACACCTTCCGCCAGCTCGTCTACCAGAACCCCGACTTCGGCCTCGAGGTGGTGCGCCTGATCGCCGGCCGGCTGTCGGCCGACGTGGTGCGCCTGTCGGCCCGCGAGCCCCGCCCAGGCGCTGATGCCCCGGTGGCGTCGTGAGTACACTGCGCGCCGCGCGGCGCGTTCCCCGGCGCCGCCCCACCCGTTCGAGAGGTCCCATGAAGCGAGCCGTCCTGTCGTCCCTCCTCGTCCCTGCGCTGCTGGGTTTCGCGGCCGCAGCCCTGGCCCAGGCCGACGTGCCGCACTCGCGCGACGTCAAGAAGACCAACCTGCTGGACCACTCCAACAGCAACCTGATCGACACCGCCACGGCCAAGCAGGTGCTGATCGACAACATCCCGGCGCGGGTGTGGAAGATCCAGAACCCCGGCGCCTATGCCTTCCTGAGCCAGGTCGAGGGCGGCCTGAACGCGCAGCGCACCTGCGTCGTCACGGCCCGGGTGATGGTGCTGCCGCTGACGGGCACCTTGAACGTGCCGATGTGGCGCCCGCTGCCCAAGATGACGGCCACGGCCTTCGATTCCCAGCAAAACTCGTCGTCCGAGGCCTGCAAGGTCGTCGCGAAGGACAAGCTCAAGGAAGCCACGCTGGCCATCGTGTCGGGCATCGTCAAGATGTGACGCCGGCCCCGAGGCCGGCTCAGGCCGGCGGGTGCAGCCCGCGCTCGCGCGCCATCAGGCGCACCAGGCCCAGCAGGGCGTCGAGCATGGGCGTGGGCTGGCCCAGGCGCCGGCCGATCTCGTGCACCGAGCTCAGCAGCGCGTCGATCTCCAGCGCGCGGCCGGCCTGCAGGTCCTGCAGCATGCTGGTTCGCACGGCGCCCAGCCGGGCCGTCACCGCGTGGCGCTGCTCGGGCGTCTGCAAGATGGGCACGCCGATGGCGGCGCCCAGCGCCTGGGCCTCGGCCATGACGGCGCTGCAGAAGCCGCGCACCAGCTCGTCGGCCAGGATGCGGTCCAGCGTGGCGCCGGTGAGCGCCGACACCGGGTTCATCGTGACGTTGCCCCATAGCTTGAACCAGACCTCGCGCTGCACGCACTCCGAGGTCTCCACCTCCACGCCGGCCTCGGCCAGCAGCGCGGCCACCGCGGCCGTGCGCGGGCCGGCGCCCCCGGTGGCGTCGCCGATGACGAGGCGGCGGCCCATGGCGTGCCTGACGTGGCCCGGGCCGGCCGTGGACGCCGCCATGTGCACCACGCCGCCCACCGTGCGCGCGGGTGGCAGCCGCTCGCGCAGGCGGCCGCCGGGATCCACGCTGTCGAGCACCCAGCCCCGCGTGGGCACGGGCGCGTCGTCCGGCAGGCCGTCGAAGAACCACCAGGGCACGCCGTTCATCGCGCCCAGCACCGTGGTGTCGGCGTGGCTCAGCGCCGCCACGGCGTCGGCCACCGCCGGCAGCGCGGGCGCCTTGACGGCGACGATGACCAGATCCTGCGGGCCCAGCGCCGCCGCGCTGTCGGCCACGGCGATGTCGACGCGCTGTGTGCCGCCGGCGTCGCTCAGCCGCAGCCCGTGCTCGCGCACGGCCGCCAGCGTGGCGCCGCGCACCAGCGCGCTCACCCGCACGCGGCTGGCCGGCAGCCGCGCGAGCCAGGCCGCGAACAGGCCGCCGATGGCGCCCAGGCCGACGATGCACACGTTCACGGTCAGGTCTCCGAAGTCGGGGGGTGCGGCGGGGCCGCGCGGCCACGGGAAGGGCTGCAACGAGTCTAAGCCGCCGCCCGCGCTAAGGCAGGCAGGCCGGGCGCCATGAACACCGCCCCGCTGGCGGCCGCCTCCACGGGCTTTGCGCTCGGCCTGACGCTCATCGTCGCCATCGGCGCGCAGAACGCCTTCGTGCTGCGCCAGGGGCTGCGGCGCGAGCACGTGGGCGTCATCGTCGCGTTCTGCGCCATCGCCGACGCCGTGCTGATGCTGGCCGGCATCGCCGGGCTGGCCGCGGTGCTGGGCCACCAGCCGCTGCTGGCCGGCGTGCTGACGGCCGGCGGCGCGCTGTTCCTCACCGCCTACGGCCTGCGCGCGCTGGCACGGGCGCGGCGCGGGGGCTCGCTGGGCGCGGCCGCGGGCGCGGCGCCGCTGACGCGGCGGGCCGCGCTGGCGCAGACCGCCGCCTTCACGCTGCTGAACCCGCACGTCTACCTCGACACCGTGCTGCTGGTCGGCAGCGTGGGCGCGCAGATGGGGGCGGCGCGCTGGTGGTTCGCCGCCGGGGCCGCCGTGGCCAGCGCCGTGTGGTTCACTGCGCTGGGCTACGGCGCTCGGCTGCTCGCGCCGGTGTTCGCGCGGCCGCGCGCCTGGCAGGTGCTCGACGCGCTGATCGGCCTGACGATGCTGGGCATCGCGGCGCTGCTGCTGCGGCGGCTGCTCGCGGGCTGATCAGGGCTCGAACAGGGCGCGCCAGCCCGCCGGCCCCAGCCGCCGCAGCGTAGCGATGTTGCGGCCGAAGATGGCCTCGGCATCGGGGTACGCCGCCACCGCGCGCGCCACGCTGGCCTCGCGCAGCAGGTGCAGCGTGGGGTTGGGCGCGCGGTTGCTGTGGTTGGCGACGTCGTCCGCGGCCGCGCCGTCGAACACCCATCCGGGGTGGAAGGCCGCGATCTGCAGCGTGCCCTGCAGGCCCAGGCGCGCGAGCGCCTCGTCGGCGACGCCGAGAAAGTGGTTGAAGTCCTCGAAGCGGGGCAGCACCTGCGGCGCCACGATCAGCGTCGTGTCGACCGTGTCGGCGTCGGCCTCGGCCAGCCCGCGCAGCTCGTCGACCAACTGCTCCAGCAGCGCCGCCGGCGTGCGGGCCGCGCTCTGCACCCAGCGGATCTGCCCCCGCACGTGCACCGCCTTGGCAAAGGGGCACAGGTTCAGGCCGATGACGGCGCGCTCCAGCCAGCGCCGCGTGGCGGCCAGCGCCGGCGGCTCCGGCGCGGCTGGCGGGGCGGCGGGGCGGCCGGGCCTCATGCGCTGCCAAGCACCTGCGCGCGCGCCAGCTGCACCAGCAGCGCCGAGGCCTGCTCCAGCAGCGGGCCGCGCGGCCGCTGCGCCGAGGTGGCCAGCGACAGGCTGGTGGTGAGCGGCCGCTTCGGCCCCAGGCGGATGGGCCGCGCCTGCAGCGTGCCGCGGGCCGGGTGGTCGGCCAGCGCGCCGGCCGCCAGCACGGCGTGCAGGCCGTGGCGCTGCACCAGCGCCAGCATCGCGCCCACGCTCTCGATCTCCAGCGCCACGCGCGGCACCAGGCCGGCCTCGGCCAGCGCGGTCTCCACGCGCATGCGCAGCGCGTGTGGCCGGCTGGGGATGACGAGCTCGCAGCCGGCCAGCTCGGCCAGCGACACCGGCGCGGCGCGCGCCGCCCGCCCGGCGCTGCGCGCCGAGATCAGCTGCAGCGGCTCCTCGAGCACCGGCTGCAGCGCCACCGCGGTGGACGGCGTGGCGTTGTAGACCAGCGCCGCGTCGATGCGGCCCTGCACCAGCCACTCCAGCATGTAGTGCGTGAGGCCCTCGACGACGCTGACGCCGGCGCGCGGGAAGCGCTCGCGGAAGCCCTCCACCAGCGGCGCGGTGAGCGTGCGGCTCAGGCTCGGCGGCAGGCCGATGGACAGCACGCCAGTGGCGGCGCCGCGGAGTTCCTCCAGGTCCTGCACCGCGCGCTGCACCTGCTGCAGGATGCCGCGGCCGTGCGCCAGCAGCCGCGTGCCCGCGGGCGTGAGGGTGACGCCGCGGCCGTTGCGCTCGAACAGGCTCTGCCGCAGCTCGACCTCCAGCGCGCGGACCTGACGGCTGAGCGCCGGCTGCGCCACCCGCAGCACGGCCGCGGCGCGCGTGAAGCTGCCGAGTTCGGCCACCTGCACGAAGGCGGTGAGCTGGCGCAGGTCCATGCCCGCATGGTATGCCGAAATGTTCTAGCAGCTAGTGGGGGTGTGCGGTTGAAACATGGGCCGCGCGGCCGAAGAATCGCCGCTGGCATGGACACCCCCCTCACCGGCATCTCCTCGATGGCCACGCGCCAGGTGCTGGCCGCGCTGGCCGACCACGCGGCGCGCGCAGGCGGGCCGCGCGTGGCCTGGGAGAGCGTGGGCGGCGTCGATGCCGCGCGGCGCGTGGCGAACGTGTCCAGCTCGGGCGAGCGCTTCGACCTCGTCTGCCTGGCCGCCGACGCGCTGGACAGGCTGCTCGCCGCCGGCCATGTGCAGGGCCCGCGCGTGGACCTCGTGCGCTCGGCCATGGCCGTGGCGGTGCGCGAGGGCGCCGCGCACCCGGACATCGCCACCGAGGCCGCGCTGCGCGAGGCCGTGGCCGGCGCGCGCAGCGTGGGCTACTCCACCGGCCCCAGCGGCAACCACCTGCTGGCGCTGATCGAGCGCTGGGGCCTGAAGGACGCGCTGTCCGCCCGCCTGGTGCAGGCGCCGCCCGGCGTGCCGGTGGCGCAGCTGGTGGCGCGCGGCGACGCCGAGCTCGGCTTCCAGCAGATGCCCGAGCTGGCCGGCCAGCCCGGCATCACCGTGCTGGGCACCCTGCCGGGCGCGGCGGCGCAGATCACCACCTTCAGCGCCGCGCTCGGCGCGGGCACGGCCCGGGCCGACGCCGCCCGCGCCGCGCTGGCCCTGTTCAACGACGACACCGCCGCCGCCATCAAGCGCGGCTGCGGCCTCGAACCCGCCTGAGGCGCGCCCATGATCATCGACATCCACGGCCACTACACCACCGCGCCCAAGGCGCTGGAAGCCTGGCGCAACGCGCAGATCGCCGGCATCGGCAACCCGGCGGCCATGCCCAAGGCCTCGGACCTGAAAATCTCCGACGACGAGATCCGCGAGACCATCGAGACCAACCAGCTCGCCAAGATGCGCGAGCGCGGCTCGGACCTGACCATCTTCAGTCCGCGCGCCAGCTTCATGGCGCACCACATCGGCGACTTCCAGGTCTCCAGCACCTGGGCCGCCATCTGCAACGAGCTGTGCTTCCGCGTCAGCCAGCTGTTCCCCGACAGCTTCATCCCCGCGGCCATGCTGCCGCAGAGCCCGGGCGTGGACCCCGCCAGCTGCATCTCCGAGCTGGTGAAGTGCGTCAAGCAGTACGGCAACGTCGCGATCAACCTGAACCCCGACCCCAGCGGCGGCCACTGGACCAGCCCGCCGCTGACCGACCGCCACTGGTACCCCATCTACGAGAAGATGGTGGAGTACGACATCCCGGCCATGGTGCACGTGAGCACGAGCTGCAACGCCTGCTTCCACACCACCGGCGCGCACTACATCAACGCCGACACCACGGCGGTGATGCAGCTGATCCAGGGCGACCTGTTCAAGGACTTCCCGACGCTGAAGTTCGTCGTGCCGCACGGCGGCGGCGCCGCGCCCTACCACTGGGGCCGCTACCGCGGCCTGGCGCAGGAGCTGAAGAAGCCGCTGCTGTCGGAGCACCTGCTGAACAACGTGTTCTTCGACACCTGCGTGTACCACCAGCCCGGCATCGACCTGCTGACCCGGGTGATCCCGGTCAGGAACATCCTGTTCGCCAGCGAGATGATCGGCGCCGTGCGCGGGGTGGACCCCGAGACCGGCTTCAACTACGACGACACCAAGCGCTACATCGAGGCCAGCACGCTGCTGAGCGCGGCCGACCGGCACGCCATCTACGAGGGCAATGCGCGGCGCGTGTACCCGCGGCTGGACGCCGCCCTGAATGCGAAGGGACAGTGACATGTACGAACTCGGCGTCGTCTACCGCAACATCACCCGCACGCCCGGCCACGTGGCCGACGCGCTGGCAGCCTTCGGCAGCGCCACCGTGCACGAGGCCATGGGCCGCGTGGGCCTGATGCACAGCGGCATCCGCCCCATCTGGGCCGGCGCGCAGGTCAGCGGCACCGCGGTGACGGTGCTGCTGCACCCGGGCGACAACTGGATGATGCACGTCGTGGCCGAGCAGATCCGCCCGGGCGACATCGTCGTGGCCGCCGTCACCGCGCCCTGCACCGACGGCTACTTCGGCGACCTGCTGGCCACCTCGTTCCAGGCGCGCGGCGCGCGGGCGCTGGTCATCGACGCCGGCGTGCGCGACGTGAAGACGCTGCAGCAGATGGGCTTCCCGGTGTGGAGCCGCGCCATCAGCGCCAAGGGCACGATCAAGGCCACGCTGGGCAGCGTCAACATCCCGGTGGTCTGCGCCGACGCACTGGTGCACCCGGGCGACGTGATCGTGGCCGACGACGACGGCGTGGTCTGCGTGCCGCGCGCGCTGGCCGACAAGACGCTCGAGGCCGCGGCCCAGCGCGAGGCCAACGAGGGCGACAAGCGCGCCCGGCTGGCCAGCGGCGTGCTGGGCCTGGACATGTACAAGATGCGCGAGCCGCTGGCGGCGGCGGGCCTGAAGTACATCGACTGAGCCATGAGCATCGCCCTCATCGGCTACGGCGAGGTCGGGCGCATCCTGGCCGAGGACCTGCGCGCCCGCGGCCAGGCCGTCAGCGCCTACGACCGCAAGCTCGACACGCCCGAGGGCCAGCCGCTGCGCGAGCACGCCGCCCCGCTGGGCGTGGTGCTGGCTGCCGGCGCGGCCCCGGCGGTGCACGGCGCCACGCTGGTCATCAGCGCCGTCACCGCCAGCCAGGCCGTGGCGGTGGCCGAGGCCGTGGCGCCGGCGCTGCCGCGCGACGCGTTCTTCCTCGACTTCAACAGCGCCAGCCCCGGCGCCAAGATCCGCGCCGCCGCCGTGGTGCACGCCGCCGGCGGCCGCTATGTCGAGGGCGCGGTGATGACCAGCGTGCCGCCCTACCGCAGCCGCGTGCCGCTGCTGCTGGGCGGCCCGCACGCGGCCGCGCTGAAGCCGCGGCTCGACGAGCTCGGTTTCGCGCCCACGGTGCACAGCGAGCGCCTCGGCGTGGCCAGCGCCACCAAGATGTGCCGCAGCGTGATGATCAAGGGCCTGGAGGCCATGGTCATCGAGAGCTTCACCGCGGCGCGGCAGCACGGCGTCGAGGACGCGGTGATCGCCTCGCTGCAGGAGACCTTCCCGGGCATCGACTGGGAACGGCAGGCGGCCTACTTCTTCCAGCGCGCCATCGAGCACGGCCGCCGCCGCAGCGAGGAGATGCGCGAAGTGGCCGTCACCGTGCGCGAGGCGGGCCTGCAGCCCTTCAGCGCCGCCGGCACGGCCGAGCGCCAGGCGCACATCGCCGACCTGGCCGACGCCGGCGTGTTCGGCACCCGCGGCGAGCCCGGCTTTGCCCGCAGCGCCGACTGGCGGACGGAAGCCGACCGCGTCCTGGCGGCCGCGGGGGCGGACCGCCCGCTCGCCCACCTCAAGGAGTCGGGTTCATGAAGACCCAGGTTGTCATCGTCGGCGCCGGCCCGGCGGGCCTGCTGCTGTCGGAAATCCTTCACCGCCACGGCATCGACAGCGTGGTGCTCGAGCGCTCCAGCCGCGAGCACGTGCTGTCGCGCATCCGTGCCGGCGTGCTCGAGAGCACCACGGTGGACGTGCTGCGCGCCAACGGCCTGGCCACGCGCATGGACGCCGAAGGCCACCCGCACGACGGCATGCGCATCGCGTGGGCCGGCCGCGACAGCTTCTTCGTCGACACCTGGAAGACGCTGGGCCGCCGCTTCATGGTCTACGGCCAGACCTCGATCCAGGAAGACCTGTTCGCCGCGGCCGACCGGCGCGGCCAGCCTGTGCTGGCCGAGGTGGCCGACGTGGTGCTGCACGAGCACGACGGCGCACCGGGCGCCCGGCCGTACGTCACCTTCCGGCACGGCGGCGAGGCGCGGCGCATCGACTGCGACTTCATCGCCGGCTGCGACGGCTTCCACGGCGTGTCGCGCCGCTCCATCCCCGAGGGCGTGCGCCGCGAATACGAGAAGGTCTACCCCTTCGGCTGGCTGGGCGTGATGGCGCGCGTGAAGCCGCTGCCCGACATCACCTACGTCAACAACCCGCGCGGCTTCGCGCTGGCCAGCTACCGCAACCAGAACCTGTCGCGCTACTACATCCAGGTGCCGCTGGGCGACAAGGTCGAGGACTGGCCGGACGACCGCTTCTGGCCCGAGCTGAAGGCCCGCTTCCCGGGCGAACTGGCCGAGGCCATCACCGCGGCCGACACCATCGAGAAGAGCATCGCGCCGCTGCGCAGCTTCGTCAGCGAGCCCATGCGCTACGGCGCGCTGTTCCTGTGCGGCGACGCCGCGCACATCGTGCCGCCCACCGGCGCCAAGGGGCTGAACCTGGCGGTGTCCGACGTGTTCTACCTGTCGCGCGCGATGGCGCGCTGGTACGGCCGCGGCGATGCCGCCGGGCTGGACGGCTACAGCGCCACGGCGCTGCGCCGCGTGTGGAGCAGCGTGCGCACGAGCTGGTACCTGACGACGCTGCTGCACCGCTTCCCGGACACCAGCGAGTTCGACCAGAAGGCGCAGGAGTACGAGCTCGACTACCTGAAGAACTCCGAGCGCGCGCAGGCCGCGCTGGCCGAGCAGTACGCCGGCCTTCCCTTCGAGCAGGCGGACTGAACCATGAGCCTCTTCGAGAAGACCCCTGGCTGGCTGGACTGGTACAGCGGCCCGAGCAAGCCCCGCTTCCGGCCGCCCGCGGGCTCGGTGGACGCGCACTGCCACGTGTTCGGCCCGGGGGCCGAGTTCCCGTTTGCCCCCGAGCGCAAGTACACGCCCTGCGATGCGTCGAAGGCGCAGCTGTTCGCGCTGCGCGACCACCTGGGCTTCGCGCGCAACGTCGTCGTGCAGGCCACCTGCCACGGCGCCGACAACCGCGCGATGGCCGACGCCTGCGCCACCAGCGGCGGCCGGGCGCGCGGCGTGGCCACCGTGCGCCGCAGCGTGAGCGACGCCGAGCTCGAGGCCCTGCACGCCGCCGGCGTGCGCGGCGTGCGCTTCAACTTCGTCAAGCGGCTCGTGGACTTCACCCCGAAAGACGAGCTGCTGGAGATCGCCGGCCGCATCAAGGCGCTCGGCTGGCACGTCGTCGTCTACTTCGAGGCGGCCGACCTGCCCGAGCTGTGGGACTTCTTCGCCGCCGTTCATGACGATCTCGCCACCACGGTGGTGGTCGACCACATGGGCCGGCCCGACGTGACGAAGCCCGTCGACGGGCCGGAGTTCGCGCTGTTCCTGAAGTTCATGCGCGAGCACGTCAACGTCTGGAGCAAGGTGAGCTGCCCCGAGCGGCTGTCGGTCGCCGGCCCGAAGGCCCTGCACGGCGAGCAGGCGGCCTACCGCGACGTCGTGCCCTTCGCGCGCACGGTGGTCGAGAGCTTCCCCGACCGCGTGCTGTGGGGCACCGACTGGCCGCACCCCAACCTGAAGGACCACATGCCCGACGACGGGCTGCTGGTGGACTTCATCCCGCACATCGCGGTCACGGCCGAGCTGCAGCGCAAGCTGCTGGTCGACAACCCGATGCGCCTGTACTGGCCCGAGGAAGCCTGAGGAGACGCGCGATGGCCCTGGACAAGCCCTACCTCGACGTGCCCGGCACGACCATCTTCGACGCCGAGCAGTCGCGCAAGGGCTACTGGCTCAACCAGTTCTGCATGAGCCTGATGAAGGCACCCAACCGCGAGCGCTTCCTGGCCGACCCGCGCGCCTACCTCGACGAGTGGCCCATGACGCAGGCCCAGAAGGACGCCGTGCTCGCGCGCGACCTCAACCGCTGCATCGCCGAGGGCGGCAACATCTACTTCCTGGCCAAGATCGGCGCCACCTACGGCAAGAGCTTCCAGCAGATGGCCGGCAGCATGACGGGCATGACCGAAGAGGAGTACCGCGACATGATGATCAAGGGTGGTCGCTCCGTCGAGGGCAATCGCTACGCGGGCGAGGACGGCACGGCACAGCCCCAGCACCAGCCCCAGGGCAGCGCCACCAAGGCAGGGTTCTGAGCATGGCGCGCATCACCGCATCGGTCTACACCAGCCACGTGCCCGCCATCGGCGCCGCGCTGGATCTGGGCAAGACGCACGAGCCGTACTGGCAGAAGGTGTTCGGCGGCTACGAGTACAGCAAGCAGTGGCTGCAGGCGAACCGGCCCGACGTCATCTTCCTCGTCTACAACGACCACGCCACGGCCTTCAGCCTCGACCTCATCCCCACCTTCGCCATCGGCACCGCCGCGCAGTACCAGCCGGCCGACGAGGGCTGGGGCCCGCGGCCGGTGCCCGTCGTGAAGGGCCACCCGGAGCTGGCCAGCCACATCGCGCAGAGCGTGATCCAGGACGACTTCGACCTCACCATCGTCAACCGCATGGACGTCGACCACGGGCTGACGGTGCCGCTGAGCCTGATGTGCGGGCAGCCCCCCCGCGACCGGTTCGAATGGCCCTGCCCCGTGATCCCCTTCGCCGTCAACGTGGTGCAGTACCCGGTGCCCAGCGGCCGGCGCTGCTTCAACCTGGGCAGGGCCATCCGCAAGGCCATCGAGAGCTATGACGAGCCGCTGAACGTGCAGATCTGGGGCACCGGCGGCATGAGCCACCAGCTGCAGGGGCCGCGCGCCGGGCTCATCAACGCCGAGTGGGACAAGCGCTTCCTGGACCGGCTGATCGCCGAGCCCGAGCAGCTGGCGCAGGTGCCGCACATCGAGTACGTGCGCGAGGCCGGCAGCGAGGGCATCGAGCTCGTGATGTGGCTGATCGCGCGCGGCGCGATGAGCGACCGGCCGCCCACGGTGAAGCACCGCTTCTACCACGTGCCCGCCAGCAACACGGCCGTGGGCCACCTGATCCTGGAGAACGCATGAAGACCCTCAAGGTCGCGCTGGCCGGTGCCGGCGCCTTCGGCCTGAAGCACCTCGACGCGCTGAAGCTCATCGACGGCGTCGAGGTCGTCAGCCTCGTCGGCCGCGAGCTCGACAAGACGCGGGAGGCCGCGGCGAAGTACGGCGTCGGCCACGTCACCACCGACCTGGCCGAGACGCTGAAGCTGCCCGGCCTGGACGCCGTGATCCTGGCCACGCCCACGCAGATGCACGCCGCGCAGGCGCTGCAGTGCCTGCAGGCGGGCGTGCACGTGCAGGTCGAGATCCCCCTGGCCGACAGCCTGCGCGACGCCTACGCCGTGGCCGATCTTCAGGCGAAGACAGGCCTGGTGGCGATGGTGGGGCACACGCGCCGCTTCAACCCCAGCCACCAGTGGGTGCACCGGCGCATCGCCGCGGGCGAGTTCGCCGTCCAGCAGATGGACGTGCAGACCTACTTCTTCCGCCGCACGAACATGAACGCGCTGGGCCAGCCGCGCAGCTGGACCGACCACCTGCTGTGGCACCACGCTGCGCACACGGTGGACCTGTTCGCCTGGCAGTGCGGCAGCCCGGTGGTGCAGGCGCACGCGATGCAGGGGCCGATCCACCCCGCACTGGGCATCGCCATGGACATGAGCATCCAGCTCAAGGCGGCCAACGGCGCGATCTGCACGCTGTCGCTGAGCTTCAACAACGACGGCCCGCTGGGCACCTTCTTCCGCTACATCGGCACCACCGGCACCTACATCGCGCGCTACGACGACCTGTTCACCGGCAAGGACGAGAAGGTCGACGTCTCGGCCGTCGACGTGTCGATGAACGGCATCGAGCTGCAGGACCGTGAGTTCATCGCCGCCATCCGCGAGGGCCGCGAGCCCAAGGCCAGCGTGGCGCAGGTGCTGCCCTGCTACGAGGTGCTGCACCAGCTCGACCGGCAGCTCGCGGCGGGCTGAGCCGCCGGCCGCCGGCGCCTCAGCGGGCCGACAGCCGGAAGGTGCCGACCGAGCGCACCAGCCGCTCGGCCTGGTCGCGCAGGCTGGTGGCGGCGTCGGCGCTGCGGTGCACCAGCTCCGAGTTCTGGCGCGTCGCGCTGTCGAGCTGCGTGACGGTGTGGCTCACCTGCCCGATGCTGGAGCTCTGCGCGGAGGTGGCGGCGCTGATTTCGGCGATGAGTGCCGACACCCGGCGCACGCGCTCGTCGATCTCGCCCATCGTGGCCCCGGCCTCGGCCACCAGACGGGTGCCGTCCTCGACCTTGCCGACGCTGTCGCTGATCAGCCGCTTGATCTCGCGCGCAGCCTCGGCGCTGCGCGCCGCCAGCGAGCGCACCTCGCTGGCCACCACCGCGAAGCCGCGGCCCTGCTCGCCGGCGCGCGCAGCCTCGACCGCCGCATTGAGCGCCAGGATGTTGGTCTGGAAGGCGATGCCGTCGATGACGCCGATGATGTCGACGACGCGGCGGGCGCTGCCGGCGATCTCGTCCATGGTCGCCACCACCCGGGCGGTGACCTCGCCGCCCTTGGCGGCCACCGCCGTGGCGGCCCCCGCCAGCTCGGTGGCCTGGCGCGCCGAGTCGGCGTTGGTCTGCACCGTCACGCTGATCTGGTCCATCGACTCGGCGGTCTGCTGCAGGCTGCTGACCTGGCTCTGCGTGCGGGCGTCCAGGTCGGCGTTGCCCTGCGAGATATGGGCGCTGGCCGCCGCCACCTGCCGGGCGCCCTGCTGCACCGTGCCCACCACCTCGACCAGGCAGCGGTGCATGCGGTCGAGCTCCATGAACAGCGGCGCGAACTCGTCCCTGCCGCCGGACTGCACGGTCACGGTGAGGTCGCCGTCGGCGATCGCCCGGGCCACCCCGGCCGCACCCGCGGCCCGCGAGCGGATCATCCGGCCCCCGAGAAAGGAGCAGGCGGCCCCGCCGGCCACCAGCAGGGCCAGCAGGGCGTACAGCGCCACCTCGGCGGCGGCGACGCGGCCGAACACCGAGTTCATGCCGGCCACCAGCTGCTGCTGCTGGAACTCGCGCTGCGTGGCGATCGCCTGCAGCCAGGCGTCCCGCGCGGGGATGACCTTCTCCACCAGGTGTGCGAAGGCCTGGTCGCGGCGACCGGCCTCGACGTGCCCGATCACCCGGCCGGCCTCCTCCCAGAAGCGCGTCTTGCGGGCCTTGACCTCGTTGAACAGCGCCCGGCCGCGCTCGGTGGACAGGGAACTCTCGAAGGTGTCGGCCAGGTCGTCCAGGCGCTGGGCGAGCTGGCCGATGTCGGCCTGGGTGGCCTGCAGTTCGGCGGGCGTGCGCGCGAGGATCGCGTGCCGCGCCTGCAGCGAGATGCGGGTCAGCGTCAGCTCCATCTCCGCCATGCGCAGCAGTTGCGGCGTCAGCACGTCGACGGCGCGGCGCGACTCCAGGCGGGTCTGGTCGATCTCGCGCAGCGCCCACGCAGAGAGCACGGCGCCCAGCAGGGCGAGTGCGGCCAGCAGCAGGCCCAGTCGGGCGGCGATGGTGAGGCTGAAGGGTTTCATCGGCGGCAGCTCCTGAGACGTCGGTCTGACCGTACTGCCGCGGTATCGGCGTGCCCTCCCGCGGGTTGAGCCTGGGGTTCCGAGCGCTCGCTCGAGCGCGGTGCCGGCCTCGGCAGAATGCACGGCCGCCGCACGCCGCGGCGCCGAGGACCAGCCCATGCCCCACGCCCCCCGCCCGATCGGCCCCTTCCACGTGCGCCCGCTCGGCCTGGGCTGCATGAACCTCAGCCACGCCTACGGCGTGCCGCCGCCGCCCGAACAGGGCGAGCGCGTGCTGCTGGAGGCACTGGACGCCGGCGTCGACTTCTTCGACACCGCGGCGCTGTACGGCTTCGGCGCCAACGAGCACCTGGTCGGCCGCGTGCTCGGACCGCACCGCCAGCGTTTCGTGCTGGCCAGCAAGGGCGGCATGACCGGACAGCCGGTGGGCCCCGGGGGCGCGCTGCAGCGCGTGATCGACGGCCGCCCGGCCAGCATCCGGCGCGACTGCGAAGACAGCCTGAAGCGCCTGGGCACCGAGGTCATCGACCTGTACTACCTGCACCGCTGGGACAAGGCCGTGCCCATCGAGGACAGCGTGGGCGCCATGGCCGACCTGCTGCGCGCCGGCAAGGTGCGGGCGCTGGGCCTGAGCGAGGTCTCGGCGGCCACGCTGCGGCGCGCCCACCGCGAGCACCCGATCGCGGCGCTGCAGACCGAGTACAGCCCCTGGACGCGCAACCCCGAGATCGCCGTGCTCGAGGCCTGCCGCGAGCTGGGCACGGCCTTCGTGGCCTTCAGCCCGGTGGGCCGCGGCGCGCTCACCGACGCGCCACCCGACCCGGCCGCCTTCGACGCCAAGGACATCCGGCGCTCGATGCCGCGCTTCGCGCCCGAGCACTGGCCGGCCAACCACGCCCTGCAGCAGCGGCTGGCCGCGCTGGCGCGCGAGGCCGGCTGCACGCTGGCGCAGCTGTCGCTGGCCTGGGTGCTGTCGCGCGGCGCTCACCTGTTCGCGATCCCGGGCACCACGAGCGTGGCGCACCTGCGCGAGAACCTGGCCACGCCGGACCTGCCGGCCGCGGTGCTGGACACCGTGTCCGCGCTGATGGCGCCGCAGGCGCCCGCGGGCAACCGCTACGGCGCGCAGGCGCAGGGCGAGGTCGACACCGAGGCCTATTGAGCCGCTCCGGGCCCATGGCCACCGCGGGGCGCCGCGACCCCGACACGTAGGGACAACACCCCTAAATGGGGGATACGCCCCCCCCGGCGTTGACAAGCGTGTGAACGACCTGTGGGCAAGCTGCCGCAATGCCCGCGCAGCCGGGGCCGATGCGGGCGTTGCACGTTTTTGCGGCAGTCGCCGCCGCGGGCCGAGGCCGCTCGCAGACCCGCTGTCCATCGCCGGGCCGCGCCGCTAAGCTGCACCAGATGAGCCCCTCCGCCGCATGCGCCCACGCCGGGAAGGTCCTGGCTGTCGACGATTGCCCGACCATGCGAGAGATCCTGCGGGCGCGGCTGGAACGGCTGGGCTACAGCGTCGAGGCCGTCGACAGCGGCTGGGCCGCGCTGGAAGCGGCCAGCCAGCGCTCGTTCGACGTCATCGTGCTCGACGTGCAGATGCCGGGCATGGACGGCATGGCGGTGGGCCACGCGCTGCGCCGGAGTTCGGCCACGGCGGCCATCGCCATGCACAGCAGCCTGGCGGAGTCCGAGGTGCGTGCCGGCTTCGACGCCTACGACGCCTACGTGCGCAAGGGCGCCGACCTGCAGGCGCTGGCCGAGCGGGTCGACCAGCTCGCGCGGCGGCGCCGCGCGCCCTAGGCACGCGGGCGGCGCAGCGCCCGGGCCGTCAGCGCCAGGCCGGCAGCGCCGGTGGCCAGCAGGGCTGCGGCCAGGCCGTGCAGGCCGGTGGCATCGAACAGCGCGCCGCCCAGCGCCGGCCCGGCGGCGGTGCCCAGCGCGTATGCCGTGACCAGCGCACCGACGGCCCGCACCAGCGCCGCGCCCCCGAGCCGGTGACCGAGCTCGACGATCACCAGGGTGTACACGGCACCACCGACGCCGCCGAGCGTGAAGCCCACCACCCACAGCACCGCGCCGGGGTCGGCGGCGTGCAGCAGCAGCCCCGCGTTGGCCGCGAGCACCACGGCCCAGGCCAGCAGCGCGATGCGGCGCACGCCGAAACGGTCGGCCAGCAGGCCGGCGGGCGGCTGCATCAGCGCGCTGCCGGCACCGATGACGGCGCCGAGCCAGGCGGCGTTCTCCAGCGAAGCGCCCAGGCGCATGGAGATCGACGGCAGCAGGGCCGACACCCCGCCCTCCATCAGGCCGCTGAGCGCGGCCACCGCCATCAGGCCCCAGACGAGCGCGCGCCCCACGGGGGCGGGGGCGGGCCGCGCGGTGCCCTCGCCGCCGGCCACCCCAGGGGGCTGTACGCGCAGCAGCAGCGCGCTGGTGGCCAGCGCCAGCAGCATCAGCGCCGCGCACGCCCAGGGCGGCGGCACGCCCAGCCAGCGCAGCGGCGGCAGCAGGGCCGGGCCGGTCATCAGGCCCATGCCGACGGCGGTCTCGAACAGGCCCACCAGCAGGCCGCGCTGAGCGGCCGGGGCCGCCTCGGCCAGCCAGGCCTCGCCGGCCACCCACACCCAGCCGCCGCCGAGCCCGAGCACGAAGGCTCCGGCCAGCCAGCCGCCGAGCTGCGCGTGCAGCGCCATCGACAGCGTGGCCAGCGTCGCCAGCGCCGTGGCGCCGACGAACACCCTTGCGTACCCCAGGCGCTGCACGGCCGCGTGGGCCGCGGTGCTGGCCAGCAGGATGCCGGCCCACAGCGACGTGGCCAGCAGCCCCACGACGACGGCCGGTCGCCCGTCGGCCGTCGCCTGCAGCGCCAGGTGCGTCATCAGGGCGAACTCGGCCGCCACGAACACGAAGTAGACGGCCGGGATCACGCCCAGCACGGTGCGGGCGGGCCAGGCCATCAGGCGGGCGGGACGGTGTTCGGCGGCACGGCGGCGGACTCTAGCCCAGGCCGCATCGGGGCCTTGAAAAGCCGCGCCCCACCCCCACCGTGCCTGGCTTCCCTGTTCTCACCCCTTCCGACGCCCATGGACAAGAAGACACTTTCCTTCCAGGCCGAGGTGCAGCAGATCCTGCACCTCGTCACCCACAGCCTGTACAGCAACAAGGAGATCTTCCTGCGCGAGCTGGTCTCCAACGCCTCGGACGCCTGCGACAAGCTGCGCTTCGAGGCGCTGGACAAGCCCGCCCTGTGGGAAGACCAGCCCAACCTCGACGTGCGCGTGTGGTTCGACGCCGAGAAGAAGACCATCACCATCCGCGACAACGGCATCGGCATGAGTGCCGACGAAGCCGTGGCCCACCTGGGCACCATCGCCAAGAGCGGCACGCGCGAGTTCCTCGGCAAGCTCGAGGCGGACAAGAAGAAGGACGCCAACCTCATCGGCCAGTTCGGCGTGGGCTTCTACAGCGGCTTCATCGTCGCCGACCGCATGACGGTGGAAACGCGCCGCGCCGGCGCGGCGGCCGCCGAGGGCGTGCGCTGGAGCAGCACCGGCAGCGGCGACTTCGAGGTCGAGACCATCGAGCGCGCCGAGCGCGGCACCGACGTCGTCCTGCACCTGCGCGAGGGCGAGGAGGAGTTCCTGAGCGCCTGGAAGCTCAAATCCATCATCGCCAAGTACTCCGACCACCTGAACCTGCCGGTGCTGATGCGCAAGCAGACCTGGGACGACGAGAAGAAGGAGCAGGTCGAGACGGACGAGTGGGAGCCCGCCAACAAGGCGCAGGCGCTGTGGACGCGCGCCAAGAGCGACATCACCGACGCCGAGTACCAGGAGTTCTACAAGCAGATCAGCTACGACAGCGAGGCGCCACTGGCCTACACGCACAACCGTGTCGAGGGCCGCACCGAGTACACGCAACTGCTGTACGTGCCGAAGAAGGCCCCCTTCGACCTGTGGAACCGCGACAAGCGCGGCGGCGTCAAGCTCTACGTCAAGCGCGTGTTCATCATGGACGACGCCGAGGCGCTGATGCCGGTGTACCTGCGCTTCGTCAAGGGCGTGATCGACTCGGCCGACCTGCCGCTGAACGTGAGCCGCGAGCTGCTGCAGGAAAGCCGCGACGTCAAGGCCATCCGCGAGGGCAGCACGAAGAAGGTGCTGTCGATGCTGGAGGACGTGGCCGAGAACCAGAAGGACACCTACGCCGAGTTCTGGGCGCAGTTCGGCAACGTGCTGAAGGAAGGCATCGGCGAGGACTTCGCCAACCGCGAGCGACTGGCCAAGCTGTTCCGCTTTGCGTCAACCCACGCCGACAGCGGCGTGAGCTTCGCCGACTACGTGGGCCGCATGAAGGAAGGCCAGGACGCCATCTACGTCATCACGGCCGACAGCCTGGCCGCGGCCAAGGCAAGCCCGCAGCTGGAGATCTTCCGCAAGAAGGGCATCGAGGTGCTGCTGCTGGTGGACCGCGTCGACGAGTGGATGCTCTCCCACCTGTACGAGTTCGAGGGCCACACCCTCACCAGCGTGGCCAAGGGCGCGGTCGACCTGGGCAAACTGCAGGACGAGGACGAGAAGAAACAGGCCGAGGCCGCCGCCGAGGCCGCCAAGCCGCTGATCGAGCGCCTGAAGAAGACGCTGGCCGAGCGCACGAAGGACGTGCGCGCGACCACGCGCCTGGTCGACAGCCCGGCCTGCATCGTGGCCGACGAGGGCGACATGAGCGCCCACCTGGCGCGCATGCTCAAGGCCGCGGGCCAGGACGCGCCCAGGGCCAGGCCCATCCTCGAGATCAACGCCGATCACGCCCTGGTGAAGAAGCTCGACTCGGCCGAGAGTGCCGAGCGCTTCGACGACCTGGCGAACATCCTGCTCGACCAGGCCGTGCTGGCCGAGGGCGGCGTGCTCGAGGACCCGGCGGCCTACGTGCGGCGCGTCAACGCGCTTCTGGTGGGGTGAAGGGGCTCAGAGTGTGAGAGGCCATCCAATGCGCCCGCGCTGGGGTGTGCAAGGGCCCTGAGCTAGGCGTGGCGCGACGCCCGCACGCCTGTGCGGGCTAGCGACACAACGACGCGCAGGGCCCTTGAACACCCCAGCCCTTCGGGTAGGCCCCCAGAACAGCCCCACTCGTCGTTGCGAAGCCTCGCCAGGTCCCCGACCCGGCTTCGTTTCGCGCCTAGATTGGGGCTGTTCTGGGGGCCTACGCGGGTGCATTGGATGGCCTCTCACACTCTCAGTCGCCCATCAGCTCCAGCTGCTCGCGCAGCAGCGTCGTCTGCTGGCTCCAGTAGGCGGCGCTGCCGAACCACGGGAAGTGGATCGGGAACGTGGGGTCGCTCCAGCGCGCCGCCAGCCAGGCGCTGTGGCGCAGCATGCGGCGCGTGCGCAGCGGCTCGATCAGCGCGCGCTCGCGGTCGTCGAAGTCGCTGAAGTCCTCGTAGCCGCGCAGCAGCACGTCGAACTGGCGCGCCATCGTGCGGGCGTCGCCCGAGACCAGCATCCACAGGTCCTGCACCGCGGGGCCCTGCAGAGCGTCGTCGAGGTCGACGATGTGCGGGCGGCCGGGGTCGCCCTCGGCCGTGCCGGGGCGCCACAGCACGTTGCCGATGTGGCAGTCGCCGTGCAGGCGCAGCGAGGCCAGCGGGCCGCTGGCGGCCACCTCGTCGAAGGCTGCCACCACCGCGGCGGCGGCAGCCTCGGCGGTGGCCTGCCAAGCCGGCAGCTCGGCCGGCGTCACCACGCCGGCCTCGAGCAGGGCCTGCAGGTCGTGCGCGGCGTCGCCGGCAGCCAGGTGCTGGCGGTGCACGAAGCGGCCCTGCCGACCCACCGCGTGGAGCCGGCCGATGAAGCGGCCGAGCTGGGCCAGGATGGCCGGGTCGTCGAGCTCGGGCTCGCGACCGGCGCGGCGCTCGGCCACGGCGAAGCGGTAGGGCGTGCCGTCACCAGCGGCCCAGGTGGCCAGCGTGCCCGCCGCACCCTGCAGGTGCAGCGCGGGATCAGCGGCGCACAGCGGCAGCGGCGGCACCACGGGCACCTCGGCGGCGGCGAGCTCGCGCGCGAAGTCGTGCTCCTCGAGGATCTGCGCGTCGCTCCAGCGGCCCGGCCGGTAGAACTTGGCCACCACCGCGCGGCCGTCCTCCAGCATCGCCTGGAAGACGCGGTTCTCGTAGCTGTTGAGCTGCAGCAGCCGGCCGTCACCCCGAAGCCCGGCGGCGTCGAGCGCGTCGAGCACCCGCTGCGGGCCGAGGCCGGCGTAGCCGGCATCTGCGGGTGCGGGTGCAGGTGCGGGCGGCGTGGCGGCCGAGGTCAGGCCCTCAGCGCGACGGCCGGGATGTGGTCGACCACGATGCCGACCGCGGGCTCGTCGAGCAGGGGCAGGTCGAGCTCCATCACGCTCACGGGCGGTACGCTGCCGGCACCGAAGCTGCTGCTCGTGGCGCCGGGCGCCATGCGGTCGAAGAAGGAGTCGGTCAGCACATCGGTGTCGCACCACACCTGGCGCTCGCGCCGACGCTCCGCCACGGTGGCCGCGAGCTGCACGCTGGCCTGCGCCATGCGCGCCACCGGCACGCTCTTGCCGACCGGCTCGGGCACCAGGGCCCGCAACTCGGCGGCCGTGGGCAGGTCGTCGATCGAGCAGCGCAGGTACTTGACCTTGCACGCGGACAGGACGGCCTCCTTCAACTCGCGAACGCGGCGCGAGCCCGGGCGCAGGCCCTCGAGGTCGATGGCCGCCAGCACCCGCCCGCTCTCGCTGCAGATGGCGAAGCTGACGTGCTGGCTGCCCAGCAGGTCGTACCAATAGCGCAACTCACCCGGGTCGTCGGGCTGGCAGAAACGCACCAGCGGCAGCTTGGGCAGCACCAGATGGTTGGGCAGGGCCTCGCGCAGCAGGCGGTGCACCTTGAGCTCCACGGGGCCGAAGACGCGCCGCCCCGACAGCGGCCACTTCGTCGGCAGCGGCTTGTCGCTGCGGCGGCGGCCGAAACGCAGCCACAGCACCCCGGCCGTGAGCAGCAGCAGCAGGGAGATGAACGCGATGATCGATGACGGGTTCATCGGAGGTGAGGATGGACGGGGCGGCCGGAGCATTCCCGCCACGGCGGGTGGGATAGCCGCACTCGCGGGCGAGAGCGGATCGTATCGGGCCGTCCGCCCGAGACCACCCCCCTGGATGCGTGGCCTCCGGCCGGTCGGGGCGGTGCACGGGGCAATCGTTTACCCTCGGGGCGATGGAACGCAACACCCGCCAGCGCACCGCCATCCGCGACGCCCTGCAGCGCGCGCGGCGGCCGCTGCTGCCGCAGGAGGTGCTGCTCGCCGCGCAGGCGGAGGCACCACGCCTGGGCCTGGCCACGGTCTACCGCAATCTGAAGACCCTGGTCGAGGAGGGCGAGCTGTGCACGGTGGAACTGCCCGGCGAGAACCCGCGCTTCGAGATCGCCGGCCGCCAGCACCACCACCACTTCCAGTGCACGCAGTGCGAGCGCGTTTTCGACGTGCACGCCTGCCCGGGCGACCTGTCTCGCCTGGCGCCGCCGGGCTTCACGGTGCAGGACCACGAGCTCACGCTGTACGGCCGCTGCCGCGACTGCGGCGCCACGCCCTGCGCGGCCTGAGCGAGGCCGCACCCGGGCGGGTCAGGTGGCGCGGGGCACTGCCCCGCGGAGGCCGGCACCGCCGTGCAGCCACGCCAGCACCTCGTCCCACAGCGGCTGCGCCGCCGGGCGGAAGTAGCCCATGTGGCCGATGCCCTCCAGCCGCAGGCTCTTCGGGTGCAGGTCGATGCACCGGTACTCGGCGTTGCGGTAGGCAGCCATGAAGGCGTCGCGCGATGCCGGCGGCGCCCAGTGGTCGTCGACCGCATTCAGGGCCACGATGGGGGTGCGCACCGCCGCGAAGCGATCGGCCAGACGCTCGCCGGCCATCTCCGGGTCGTCGAAGAAGTAGCGGGGGAAGCCGCACCAGCGGCGCCACTGTCGATACACCGGCAGCGGCAGGTCCTCGCCCATGCCCAGCAGGCTCCAGGGCAGGTAGCCCTTCCAGCGCGTGAGCAGCGGGCCCAGCACCCGCCACAGCGCCAGCACGCGCAGCCTCTCCAGCGGCGGCATCCAGCCGTGCCAGCCGGCCCCCGTGGCGAAGGTGGCAAAGCGCGCCACGCGCGCGTGGTTGGGCAGCAGCCCGAAGGCATGGCCGCCGTACGAGTGGCCCACCATCAGCAAGGGCAGCCCGTCGTCGGGCACCGCGTCGACGGCGGCGGCCAGGTCCAGGCGCGCCCAGTCGAGATAGTCCATCTCGAAGCCGCGCAGGCTGGCCGGCCGCGACAGGCCGACGCCGCGGTAGTCCAGCGTCAGCACATGGGCGCCCTGCGCGGCGGCGTGCTCGGCGAAACGGCGGTAGAAGCCCTGGGGCACGCCGGTGGCGCCGGCCACCACCAGGTGGGAGCGCGCCGCGCCCCGCGCGGGGTAGCGCCGCGCAGCAAGGACGTAGCCGTCGGCGGCGCGCAGCGCCAGGGCCTCGGCAGCGGGCACGCCGGTGACGGGCGTGTTCATCGGGAGCCCCTCTGTGGCCGGGACGGCGCGGCCAGCCCGGGCGCCACTGGGGGCGCCGGCGGCGACCGGTCGACCTCACGTCGCAGCAGCGCCAGCAGCGCCTCGGCCGCCTCGGCCATCGGCGCGGCGCTGCCGGCGACACGCGCCTGCATCAGCGCGCCCTCGTAGGCCGCCACCACCAGGGCGGCCAGGCCACCGGCGCGGGCCTCGGCCACGCCGGCGGCGCACAGCAGCAAGGCCAGCCGTGCGCGGATGCCGTCGAAGGCCTGCGCCAGCGCGGCGCGCACGGCGGTGTCGGCGGCGGTGGTCTCCAGGGCCACCGTGGCCAGCGGGCAGCCCCGCTCGAAACCGCTGCGGTCGAGCTGCGCCTGCGCCAGGGCCAGCCAGCCCTGCAGGGCGGGCAGCGGGTCGGCGCGGGCGGCGATCAGCCGGTCCAGCGACGCCGCGATGTGCGCGGCCGTGGCCTCGATGGCGGCGACGGCGAGCGCCTGCTTGCCGCCGGGGAAGTGGTGGTACAGCACGCCCTTGGGCGCGCCGGCCTCGGCCAGCAGTTCAGCCAGCCCGATGCCGTGATAGCCGCGCTGCTGCAGCGCACGCGCCATGGCGTGCACCAGGCGGTCGCGCGTCGAGAGGTGGTCGGAGCCCATGGCCCCGGATTCTGTGGACCGGTCGGTCTATTCGTCAAGCGCCGGGCGCGGGCGCAGGCAAGCCTGTCAGATCTCGGTCCACTCGTCGTCGGCGGTGGTGGCCGCCACCGGCGCGGGCGCCGCGCGC
>CAIKLM010000105.1 GCA_903828235.1 uncultured beta proteobacterium
CCCTTGGCCTCGGCGCCCACGGCGTCGGCGCCGCGCGCGGTGGCCGCGGCACCGGCGCCTGCCCCGGTGGCGTCCAGGCCCAAGCCTGCCGCCGCCACGCCGCCGGCCGCCCCCGTCGCAAGCCCGCCGGCCCCGGCGGCGGCGCCGACGCCGGCCAACGGACGCTGGGTCGTGCAGGTGGGCGCCTACAACGACATGGAGCGCCTGCGTGCCGCGCGCGCCAAGCTGCAGCTGCTGGGCTACGCCAGCTACACCCAGGACGTGGATTCGCCCACCGGCAAGCGCACGCGGGTGCGCGTCGGCCCGTTCAAGAGCCGCGCCGAGGCCGATGCCGTGGCGGCGCGCGTCAAGACCGCCGGCCTGCAGGCGGCGGTGCTGGCGCTCTGACGCCGCGCCGCACGATGCCGCTGCCGGCCCTCGGGCTCGTCGACTGGGCCCTGCTGGCGGTGCTGGCGGCGTCGGTGATCGTCGGCCTGGTTCGCGGCTTCGTGTTTGAGCTGCTGTCGCTGGCGGGCTGGGTCGTGGCCTGGTTCGCCGCCCGGTGGGGCGCGCCGCTGCTGGCGCCGCAGCTGCCCGTGGGCGAGCCCGGCTCGGCGCTCAACGCGGGCGCGGCCTTCGCGCTGGCGTTCGCCGGGGCGCTGCTCGGCTGGGCGCTGCTGGCGCGGCTGGTCCGGCTGCTGATCCACGCCACGCCGCTGTCGCTGCCCGACCGGCTGCTCGGCGCGCTGTTCGGCGCGCTGCGCGGCGGCGTGCTGCTGCTGGCGCTGGCCACCGTGCTGGCGCTCACGCCGGCCTCACAATCCGCCGCGTGGCAGGGCTCGCAGGGCGCGCGCTGGCTGCAGCAGGGCCTCGCGGCGCTGAAGCCGCTGCTGCCCGAGGCCGTTTCGCGACACCTTCCCGGCCCAACCCGAAGCTGAGGTTCACCCCATGTGCGGCATCGTCGGTGCCATCGCCACCACCCCCGTCAACCAGCTGCTCTACGACGCGCTGCTGCTGCTGCAGCACCGCGGGCAGGACGCCGCCGGCATCGTCACGATGCAGGGCACCAAGTGCTACATGCACAAGGCGCGCGGCATGGTGCGCGACGTCTTCCGCACGCGCAACATGCGCGCGCTGCCGGGCCTCGTGGGCCTGGGCCAGGTGCGCTACCCCACGGCCGGCAACGCCTACAGCGAGGAAGAGGCGCAGCCCTTCTACGTCAACGCTCCCTACGGCATCGTGCTGGTGCACAACGGCAACCTCACCAACGCGCAGGCGCTGAAGGAGGAGCTGTTCGACATCGACCGCCGCCACATCAACACCGGCAGCGACACCGAGGTGCTGATCAACGTGCTGGCGCACGAGCTCGAGCTGGTGGCGCGCGACCTGCCGCTGATGCCCGAGCACGTGTTCAAGGCCGTGGGCGGCGTCCACCGCCGCGTGAAGGGCAGCTACGCCGTCATCGCACTGATCGCCGGGCACGGGCTGCTGGCCTTCCGCGACCCCTTCGGCATCCGCCCGCTGTGCTTCGGCGAGGCCACCACCGAGGGCGGGCGCGAGTTCATGGTGGCCAGCGAATCGGTGGCGCTGGAGGGCACGGGCCACCGCCTCGTGCGCGACCTCGCTCCCGGCGAGGCGCTGTACATCGACCTGCAGGGCCAGGTGCACACCCGGCAGTGCGCCGACCACCCGAGCCTGAACCCCTGCATCTTCGAGTACGTGTACCTGGCCCGCCCCGACAGCGTGCTCGACGGCATCAGCGTCTACCAGGCGCGGCTGAACCTGGGCGAGACGCTGGCGCAGCGCGTGATCAACACGTTGCCGCCCAGCGAGATCGACGTCGTCATCCCGATCCCCGAGAGCAGCCGCCCGAGCGCCATGCAGCTGGCGCACCGTCTGGGCAAGCCCTACCGCGAGGGCTTCGTGAAGAACCGCTACGTCGGCCGCACCTTCATCATGCCCGGGCAGTCGGTGCGCAAGAAGAGCGTGCGCCAGAAGCTCAACGCCATCGGCATGGAGTTCCGCGGCCGCAACGTGCTGCTGGTCGACGACAGCATCGTGCGCGGCACCACCAGCAAGGAGATCGTGCAGATGGCGCGCGAGGCCGGGGCGCGCAAGGTCTACATGGCCAGCGCGGCGCCGCCGGTGCGCCACCCCAACGTCTACGGCATCGACATGCCCACGAAGGAGGAGCTCATCGCGCACGGCCGCACGCTGGAGGAGATCCGCGCCTTCATCGGCGCCGACGCGCTGGTCTACCAGGACGTGGACGCCATGAAGCGCGTGGTGGGCGCGCTGAACCCGCGCGTGCAGGGCTTCGAGGCCAGCTGCTTCGATGGCCACTACATCACGGGCGACGTCACCGAAGGCGAGTTCGAGGCGCTGCGCGCGCAGCGCCGGCTGCGGTTCGACGAGGACGACGGCGAGGGCCGCTCGCGCCTGGCGCTGCAGCAGGGGCAGGGGGAGCGCTCATGATCCCGAAGAAGAGCTTCCCGCCCGGCACGCACCGGGACACGCTGGCCGTGCGCGAGGGCCTGCCGGCCTCGGCCTGGGGCGAGAACAGCGAGGCGCTGTTCCTCACCAGCTGCTTCGTGCACCCCGACGCGGCCACTGCGGCGCGGCGCTTCGCCAACGAGGAGGACGCCTTCGTCTACAGCCGCTTCTCGAACCCCAACGTCACCATCATGGAACGGCGCCTGGCGGCGCTGGAGGGCACCAGCGGCTGCATCGGCACCAGCAGCGGCATGGGCGCCATCCTGCTGATGTTCATGGGGCTGCTGAAGGCCGGCGACCACGTGGTGTGCTCGCGCAGCGTGTTCGGCGCCACCATCAAGCTGCTGCAGGGCGAGTTCGGCAAGTTCGGCGTCGAGAGCAGCTTCGTCAGCCAGACCGACGTGGCCGAGTGGAAGGCCGCGATGCGGCCGAACACGCGGCTGCTGTTCGCCGAGACGCCCACGAACCCCACCTGCGAGGTGTGCGACATCCAGGCCCTGGCCGACATCGCGCACGAGGCCGGCGCGCTGCTGGCGGTGGACAACTGCCTGTGTTCGCCGGCGCTGCAGCGGCCGGTGGCCTTCGGTGCCGACATCGTCATGCACTCCGGCACCAAGTTCCTCGACGGCCAGGGCCGCGTCAACGCCGGCGCGCTGTGCGCCGACGAGGCGCTGATCGACGAAAAGTTCGTGCCCGTGATGCGCAGCGCCGGCATGAGCTTGAGCCCCTTCAACGCCTGGGTCGTGGCCAAGGGCCTGGAGACGCTGTCGGTGCGCGTGATGGCGCAGAGCGCGAGCGCGCTGGCGCTGGCGCAGTGGCTCGAGGCCCACCCGGCGGTGGAGCGCGTCTACCACCCGGGACTGGCCTCGCACCCGCAGCACGCGCTGGCGATGGAGCAGCAGGGCGGCGTCGGCGGCGCGGTGCTCAGCTTCGACGTCAAGGGCGGGCGCGAGTCGGCCTTCGCCGTCATCGACGCCACGCGGCTGTGCAGCATCGCGGCCAACTTCGGCGACGTGCGCAGCATCATCACCCACCCGGCCAGCACCACGCACGGCCGGCTCAACGAGGCGCAACGCGCGGCTGCCGGCATCGGCCAGGGGATGATCCGCCTGGGCGTGGGGCTGGAGCACGTCGCCGACATCCAGGCCGACCTCGACCGGGGCCTCTCGGGCCTCGGCCGCTGACACCATGACCGACCGCAAACCCGTCCGCACGCGCATCGCGCCGTCGCCCACCGGCTTCCTGCACCTGGGCACGGCGCGCACCGCGCTGTACTCCTGGGCCTACGCCCGCCACCACGGCGGTCGCTTCGTGCTGCGCATCGAGGACACCGACGTGGCGCGCTCCACGCAGGAATCGGTGGATCAGATCCTCGAGAGCATGCGCTGGCTGGGCCTGGCCCACGACGAGGGCCCGTTCTTCCAGATGCAGCGCCTGGAGCGCTACCACGCGGTGGTGGAGCAGCTCATCGCGCAGGGCCGCGCCTACCGCTGCTACGCCACGCCCGAGGAGCTCGACGCCATGCGCGAGGCGCAGCGCGCGCGCGGCGACAAGACGCTGTACGACCGGCGCTGGCGCCCCGACGACCCGCTGAACCCGGGCAAGCGGCTGCCGCCGGTGCCGCCGGGCGTGCAGCCCGTGGTGCGCTTCGCCAACCCGGTGGACGGCGCCGTCACCTGGGACGACCTCGTCAAGGGCCCGATCACCATCCGCAACGAGGAGATCGACGACCTGATCATCCTGCGGCCCGCACCCGACAACGCGCCGGCTGGCGCCGCCGCGTGGGGCGTGCCCACCTACAACTTCGCCGTCGTCGTCGACGACATGGACATGGGCATCACGCACGTGTTCCGCGGCGACGAGCACATCAACAACACGCCCTGGCAGATCAACCTCTGGCGCGCCATCGGCGGCCCGGGCGTGGAGCTGCCGTTCTTCGGCCACTGCCCGGTGATCCTGGGCGAGGACGGCAGCAAGCTCAGCAAGCGCCGCGGCGCGGTCAGCGTCACGGCCTACAAGGACGCCGGCTACCTGCCCGAGGCCATGCTCAACTACCTGGCGCGGCTGGGCTGGAGCCACGGCGACGACGAGCTGTTCTCGCTGGAGCAGATGGTGCAGTGGTTCGACGGCAGCCACCTCGCGAAGAGCCCCGCGCAGTGGGACCCGGCCAAGCTGGCCTGGGTGAACGCGCACCACCTGAAGCAGGCCTCTGACGAGCGGCTGGCGGACCTGGTGCGCGAGCAGCTCGCCTCGCGCGGCGTGGTCACCGACGACGGGGCGCTGCTGGCGCGGGCTGCGGCGCTGTTCAAGGACCGCTGCAGCACCACGGTGGAGCTGGCCGACTGGTGCGAGATGCTGTTCGTGGCCGTCACCCCGCCCGAGGCCGAACTCGCCGCGCACGTCACCGAGGTCGTCCTGCCGGGCCTGCGCGCGCTGCGGGAGCGGCTGGCCGACGAGGTCGCCACGCCCTGGGACAAGGCCGGCATCGCTGCCGCGATGAAGGCCGTGCTGGCCGAGTGCAGCCTGAAGATGCCGCAGCTGGCCCCCGCCGTGCGCGTGCTGGTGTGCGGCCGCGCGCAGACGCCGAGCATCGACGCCGTGCTGTCCCTGTTCCCGCGGCATCGTGTGCTCGCTGCCTTGCGACACGTCTGAAACCTGGGCTATACTTTTAGGCTCTGCTTGAACAGCACCGAAGTCTTCGGGCACGAAAGTGCAACGGGGGTATAGCTCAGCTGGGAGAGCGCTTGCATGGCATGCAAGAGGTCAGCGGTTCGATCCCGCTTACCTCCACCACCATCGACAAGGCGCTGTTCAGACGGAACCAGTCCTGTCCCCTTCGTCTAGAGGCCTAGGACACCACCCTTTCACGGTGATTACAGGGGTTCGAATCCCCTAGGGGACGCCAAGTTGGTCCGGCGGCGGCAACGCAGCGGGATGGCACTTGGGACGGCGATTCAGGGCGCGCAACGCCTGGGTCGCCGGCCAAAGCCGCTGGAGTGGTAGTTCAGTTGGTTAGAATACCGGCCTGTCACGCCGGGGGTCGCGGGTTCGAGCCCCGTCCACTCCGCCAAGCATTCCAAAGCCACCGCATGCATCATGCGGTGGCTTTTTTCTTGGCCGAATCCGTTCACAAGACCCGAGGAGACACCCCCATGGCCCAGCACTTCATCGGCGGCCGCTGGGTCGGCGCCAGCAGCGGCCAGACGCTGCCGGTGCTCGACCCCGCCACCGGCGAACCCTTCGACACCATCCCTCGTGGCACCGCCGCCGACATCGACGCCGCGGTGCGCGCCGCCCGCGCCGCGCGGCGCGGTGCCTGGGGTCGCATGACGGCGGCCGAGCGCGGCCGCATCCTGCTGCGCATGAGCGCGCTGATCCTGGCGCGCCACGAGGAACTGGCCCGGCTGGAGGCGCACGACACCGGCAAGCCCATGAGCCAGGCGCGCAACGACATTGCCGTGGCCGCGCGCTACTGCGAGTTCTACGGCGGCGCGGCCGACAAGCTGCACGGCGAGCACCTGCCCTACCTCAACGACTTCCACGTCGTCGTCGTGCACGAGCCCTACGGCGTGACGGCCCACATCCTGCCCTGGAACTACCCGGCGCAGATGTTCGGGCGCTCGGTGGTGCCGGCGCTGGCCACCGGCAATGCCGCGGTGCTCAAGCCCAGCGAGGACGCCTGCCTGTCGCCGCTGGCCCTGTGCGGCATCGCGCAGGAGGCGGGGCTGCCCGACGGCGCGCTCAACGTCGTCTGCGGCCTGGGCGAGGAGGCCGGCGCCGCGCTCACGCGCCACGGCGACATCGACTTCGTCACCTTCACCGGCAGCCCCGAGGTCGGCACGATCGTTCAGAAGGCAGCGGCCGAACGCACGCTGAAGTGTGTGCTCGAGCTCGGCGGCAAGAGCCCGCACCTGGTGTTTGACGACGCCGACCTCGAGCGCACCGCCGGCTTCGTGATCAAGGCCATCACGCAGAACGCCGGCCAGACCTGCAGCGCCGGCAGCCGGCTGCTGGTGCAGCGGAGCATCTACGACGAGTTCACCGCGATGGTGGCCGAGCGCTTCCGCGCCACCGTGGCCGGCACGCCCGATCAGGACCGCGACTGCGGCCCGCTCATCAACCAGGCGCAGCAGCGCCGCGTGCAGGGCTTCGTCGACCGCGCGCGCGCTGCCGGCATCCCGGTGCTGGCCCAGGGCCGAGTGGCCGAGGGCGTGCACCCGGGCGGCTTCTATGTGGCGCCCATCCTCTTCGGCGCCGTGCCGCGCACGCACGAGCTGGCCTGCGACGAGGTCTTCGGCCCCGTGCTCGCCGCGATGCCGTTCGAGGACGAGGCCGACGCCATCGAGCTGGCCAACGCCACCGACTACGGCCTGATCGCCGCGGTGTGGACGCGCGACGGCGGCCGCCAGACCCGCGTGGCGCGTGCGCTGCAGTGCGGGCAGGTCTACGTCAACAGCTACGGCGCCGGCGGCGGGGTGGAACTGCCCTTCGGCGGCGTCAAGAAGAGCGGCCACGGCCGCGAGAAGGGCTTCCTCGCGCTGCAGGAGTTCTGCACCGTGAAGACCATCGTGCAATACCACGGCGCCTGATCCCCGCCCCCCGGCGGGCGCGCCGGCGAGCTACGGCAGCCGCGCCGCGAAGAAGGCCCAGGCCACCTCGGCGAACTCGATGTCGCGGTTCTGGATGCCGACCAGCGCGTTCGTGGCCACCGCCACCGTGCGGCTGGCTGCCGCGTGCCCGGCGCCGTCGAGCCGCCACCACTGCACCGGGTTCGGCCCGGCGTAGTCGAAGCGGTTGGCGGGCCCGCCGTCGGTGGCGACGATCTCGACCACGGCCTGCGTGGGCGTGACCGAGGCCAGGCCGTTGATCTGCAGCCAGCGGTCGCGCGTGGCCAGGGCCGAGATCACGCGGCCCCGGTTGCAGGCGCCGCCGATGTTGGCCACGCAGCCGCCGTCCCAGGGCATCTGCGTGTCGGCCGTGCCGTGCGCGATGAGGATGGGCAGCGCGCGGGCCGGGCCCGTGCTGCAACCGCCGCTGCGCGGCACCAGCGGCAGGCTGCCGGCGCTGGTGGCCACCGCCGCGACGAGATCGGCGCGCTGGAACGCGAAGGCGTGCGTCATCTGCCCGCCGTTGGAGCTGCCGGCCATGAACACCCGCGACGACGCCAGCCCGTACTCGCCCCGCACGCGCTCGATCAGCGCGGCCAGGAAGCCGACGTCGTCAGCGTCGCTGGCCACCGTGTTGTCGGCGCGGCAGTCGACCCAGCCGGGGTTGCCTTCGGCGTCGCGGGCCGGCAGCCCGCCGGGGTAGACGACGACGAAGCCCTCGCGGTCGGCCACCGCGCGGAAGGCCGACAGCGGGTGGCGCCCGGAGTCGGCGACGCTCAGGCCCTCTCCGCCGCCGCCATGCAGCACCAGCACGATAGCCCTGGGGGCGGACAGGCCCGCCGGCACATGCACCCGGTACTGGCGCGCCACGCCGGCCACCGTGAGGGCCTGGTCGCTGAGGCCGGCGGGGTAGGGTGCCGGGACCGGCGCGGCCACCGGCGGTGGTGCTGGGGACGCATCGCCCGATCCACCGCCGCAGGCGGCGAGCAGGGCCATGGCGAAGAGCGCGATGACTCGCAGGGGCGTGGGCATGTCGGGTGCGCTGCGCGCCGGTAACGAAGCTGAGTTCTAGTCTGCCCGGTCGGCGCTGGGGCTGGCGTTTCGGTTCGGCAAAGATGTGTTGACTCGCCTGGGGCTTCGAGCGCCCGCCGACCATGCCGAGGATGCGGCTCGGCTACCGCCGGACTGCCGCCAGGCGCTACTACTGCGGAGTTGGTCACGACGCCGCCCACTCGGCCACTCTTTCCATCTCACGTGCCGTCATTTCGTGAACGACACTCCGCACCTTGGCCGTCCAGCCCGACCCACCAGGGAGTGCTCTGCATGAAGCGCCTCGTTCCATCCTTGGCAATCAGCTTGTTGTCGACGATCGGAGGGCACGCGTTGGCGCAGCCTGCGGTCGGATCGCCGCCCGCGATCAGCGGCGGAGACACGGCTTGGATGCTGCTGTGTTCCGTGCTCGTGCTGCTGATGACGATTCCCGGCGTGATCCTGTTTTACAGCGGGATGCTGAGGGGGAAGAACGCACTGTCCATCGTGGCGCAGGGCGTGGCTTCGATGGCCGTGGTCACCCTGGTTTGGACACTGGTGGCCTACTCGCTGGCCTTCACCCCCGGCAACGGATTCTTCGGCGGCCTGGACCGGGCGCTGGCCGACGGCATCGTCGGCGGCGCGACGGCGCCCCACCCTTCAGCGCCCACGGTGCCGGAGGCGGCCTTCTTCGTGTTCCAGCTGGCCTTCGCCATCATCACCTTCGTGATCATCCTCGGGGCGACCGCGGAACGCATTCGCCTGGCCGCTGCGGTTCTGTTCGCTGGCGCTTGGACGCTGCTCGTGTACGCGCCGGTGGCGCATTGGGTCTGGCATCCCACGGGCTGGCTCGCCGCCATGGGGCACATGGACTTCGCCGGCGGCACGGTGGTGCACATTGCGTCGGGCGCCAGCGCCCTGGTGGCCGCCTGGGTGCTCGGACCCCGTCGCGGCTTCGGCAGGGAGCCCATGGTGCCGCACAACCTGTTGGTCACCGTGTTCGGCGCCGGGCTGCTCTGGGCAGGCTGGTTCGGATTCAATGCCGGCTCGGCATTCGCGGCGAGCGATCGCGCCGCTGGCGCGGTGTTGGTGACACAGGTCGGAGCCTGCAGCGGCGCCATCCTTTGGGGCATCTGTGAACACATCCATCGTGGCCAGTGGAGCGTGCTGGGCACGATGACCGGCGCCATCGCTGGCCTCATCGCCATCACGCCCGCCAGCGGATACGTCACCCCACCTGGCGCCTTGGCCATCGGCGCCGCCGGCGGGGTGCTGTGTTTCCTGTGCGTCGTCAACTTCAAGGCTCGCACCGGCATCGACGATTCGCTGGACGTATTCGCGCTGCACGGTGTCGGTGGCCTCGTAGGAACCGTGCTGACGCCGGTGTTCGCCAGCGCGGCGATTGCCCAGGTCACTGCCAATGTCGGCACTCAGCTGCTCGGAGCACTCGCAGTGGCCGCCTATTCGATGGGGGCAACCTGGCTCATCCTGCGGACGCTGGGGTTGATCATGGCGCTGCGCGTGGACGCTGCGCAGGAACAGGTGGGCCTGGACATCTCCGAACACGGCGAGATGATTGCGCCCAACGCCTGAGACGGCCATGGTGACGCGCATGGCCGGATCCTTTGGCGACAGCCAGATCCTGGACTACGTCGTGCGCATGGTGGTGCCCATGCGGCGCGAGTTCGGCAGGCAACTGGACGTGCAGCAGTTCATGCGCGATCGCGATTACGCTCAGAAGCTGATCGATGAGGCGCTGACGAGTCGCGATGCCCGGTTGGTAGAGTACGCGCGATACGTCGGCCAGCGCCTGCTGTCGGCGAGAGTCGCCGCGGCACCGCCGCCTGGGCCGAAGGGGGGGGAGCCCACTGCTCCCGCAGCGCCGCCGGCCGCAGAGCCGACGAAGCCCGAGGGCCAGACTCTCGAGGAAGAGTTGCGCAACCTCGTGATGGACAAGTATCGGCGCGGTCTGCGCTGATCGTCGCGGGCCCACCCGCCCAGCCTACAGCAGCACCACGTCGCGCATCGCTTCGCCGCTGGCCAGGCGGTCGAGCCCGAGGTTGATGTCGTCGAGCGCGAATGTGCGCCCCATCAGGCGGTCCACCGGCAGCTTGCCGCGGCGGTACAGATCCACGTAGCGCGGCAGGTCGCGCGCGGGCACGCCCGAGCCGAGGTAGCTGCCGCGCAGCGTGCGCTCCTCGGCCACCATCTGCACCGGCGGCAGCGCGAAGCGCTTGCCCGGGTTGGGCAGGCCCGAGCTCACGGTGCTGCCGCCGCGCCGCGTGACGGCCCAGGCCAGCTCCAGGGCCGGCACAGCGCCGGCCATCTCGAAGGCCACGTCCACGCCGCCCCGCGTGAGCGTGCGCACCTGCTCGGCGGCGTCGGGGTCGCGGGCATTCACGGTAGCGGTGGCGCCGAGCTCGCGGGCCAGCGCCAGCTTGTCGTCGCTGAAATCCACGGCCACCACCTCGCGGGCGCCGCTGGCCACGGCCGCGAGCAGGGCCGAGAAGCCCACGCCGCCCAGTCCCACCACGGCCGCCGTGCTGCCGGCGCCCAGCCGCGCCGTGTTGAACACCGCCCCGGCGCCCGTGAGCACGGCGCAGCCGAACAGCGCCGCCTCGGCTGGCGTGAGCGTGGTGTCGATCTTCACGCACGAGCGGCGCGACACCACGCACTGCTCGGCGAAGCAGCTCACGCCCACGTGGTGGTTCAGCGGCTGGCCGTTCAGGCGCAGTCGGCGCACGCCGCCGAGAAGCGTGCCCGCACCGTTGCTGGCCGCGCCGGGCTCGCACAGGGCCGGCCGCCCCTCCTGGCAGGGCAGGCAGCCGCCGCAGCTGGGCACGAAGACCATGATCACGCGGTCGCCCGGGGCCAGGTCGTGCACGCCCTCGCCGCAGGCCACCACCTCGCCGGCCGACTCGTGGCCGATCACCATGGGCAGCGGGCGCGGGCGGTCGCCGTTGACCACCGACAGGTCGGAGTGGCACAGCCCCGCCGCCAGCACCCGCACCTGCACCTCGCCGGGGCCCGGGCCGTCGAGCTCGACCTCGCGGATCTGCAGCGGCCGGCTCTGCGCATACGGCGCGGGCAGGCCCATGGCTTCGAGGACGGCGGCGCGGACGGTGAGGCTCATGCGGGGCTCCAGGGGCGGACGCCCCGAGTCTAGAAGCCCCGGGCGCCCAAACCCGGATTGCGGGCCCCGGAGGTGCCGTGCATCCTGCGGCCCCGATGGAAGCCGATGAACTGCAGGCCTCGCTCGCCCACTGGCGTGGCTGGGTGGGCCGCACCGAGACGCGAGAAGACCTGGTCACCGCCGCGCCGCTGGCCGGCCTGGCCGCCACGCTGGACCGCGACGAGCCCCTGCCGCAGCCGGGGGAGGAGATCCCGCCGCTGGCGCACTGGCTGTACTTCCTGCCGCGCGCGCGGCAGTCGGCACTCGGCGACGATGGCCACCCGCGGCGCGGTGGCTTCCTGCCGCCGGTGCCGCTGCCGCGGCGCATGTGGGCCGGCGGGCGGCTGGCGTTCCTGCAGCCGCTGCGGGTGGGCGAGGTGCTCGCGCGCACCTCGCGCATCGTTTCGGTGGACGCCAAGCACGGCCGCAGCGGTCCGCTGGCCTTCGTGACCGTGCGGCACGAGATCACCGGCGCCCGGGGCCTGGCGCTCACCGAGGAGCACGACATCGTCTACCGCGAGGCGCCGCAGCCCGGCGCACCCGCGTCGCCGCCGCAGCCCGCACCCGCCGACGCCCACTTCGCGCGCACGATCGTGCCCGACGACGTGCTGCTGTTCCGCTACAGCGCGCTCACCTTCAACGGCCACCGCATCCACTACGACCGCCGCTGGTGCGAACGGGCCGAGGGCTACCCCGGCCTCGTGGTGCATGGCCCGCTGATCGCCACGCTGCTGCTGGACCTGCTGCGCCGCGAGCGCCCCGCGGCGCGCGTGCGCCGCTTCGGCTTCACGGCCGTGCGGCCCACCTTCGACACGCACGCCTTCCGCGTGGCCGGCCGCGACGGGGGCCCGGAGGGCCTCGACCTGTGGGCGCAGGACCACGAGGGCTGGCTCACGATGCGCGCCCGCGCCGAACTCGCCTGAACACCCGCCGAAGGCCCCGATGCCCCTGCCGCCCACCCTGCCCGCGATGAACGACGAGCGGTACGCCGAGATCCGCGCCGGCGTGCGCGCGCTGTGCGCCCGCTTCCCGCCCGAGTACCACCGCGGCATTGCCGCCGAGCGTGGCTACCCCGAGGCCTTCGTGGACGCGCTCACGCGGGCCGGCTGGCTGGCGGCGCTGATCCCGCAGGAGTACGGCGGCTCGGGCCTCGGGCTGGCCGAGGCCAGCGTCATCATGGAGGAGATCAACCGCAGCGGCGGCAACGCCGGCGCCTGCCACGGCCAGATGTACAACATGGGCACGCTGCTGCGCCACGGCAGCGACGAGCAGAAGCGGCGCTGGCTGCCGGCCATCGCGCGCGGCGAACTGCGGCTGCAGAGCATGGGCGTCACCGAGCCCACGACGGGCACCGACACGACGCAGCTCAGGACCACCGCCGTCCGTACCCAGGGGGGCCGCGGCGACCGCTGGGTCGTCAACGGCCAGAAGGTCTGGATCAGCCGCGTGCAGCACTCCGACCTGATGGTGCTGCTGGCCCGCACCACGCCGCTGGCGCAGGTGGCGAAGAAGAGCCAGGGCCTGTCGGTCTTCGTCGTGGACCTGCGCGAGGCCCTCGGCCGCGGTCTCACGGCGCGGCCGATCGCCAACATGGTCAACCACGAGACCCACGAGCTGTTCTTCGAGGACCTGGAGATCCCGCACGAGAACCTCGTCGGCGAGGAGGGCCGGGGCTTCGGCTACATCCTCGACGGCCTGAACGCCGAGCGCACGCTGATCGCGGCCGAGTGCATCGGCGACGGCCGTTGGTTCATCGACCGCGTGGTGGCCTACGCCAAGGAGCGCGTGGTCTTCGGCCGGCCCATCGGGCAGAACCAGGGCGTGCAGTTCCCCATCGCCGAGGCCCACGTCGAGGTCGAGGCCGCCGACCTGATGCGCTGGGAGGCCTGCCGGCGCTTCGACGCCCACGAGCCCTGCGGCGCGCAGGCCAACATGGCCAAGTACCTGGCGGCCAAGGCCAGCTGGGAGGCCGCCAACGCGGCCGTGCAGTTCCACGGTGGCTTCGGCTTCGCCTGCGAGTACGACGTGGAGCGCAAGTTCCGCGAGACGCGGCTGTACCAGGTGGCGCCGATCTCCACCAACCTGATCCTGTCGTACGTGGCCGAGCACGTGCTCGGGCTGCCGCGCAGCTTCTGAGCACCGCCCGGGCCCGGGAACCGCTCCCGGGCCGCTGGGCTAGGTTCCCAGCGTGTCGTTCATGATGTTCGTGGCCCAGGCCATGGCCCAGATCGCCTCCACCGTGGAGGGGGCGTCGGACAGCCCGCCGGAGCCGGGCGGCTGCACCATGGTCTTCTTCTCGGCGTCGTAGCGGAAGACGTGCGCCACGTGGATGACCTCTCTCTGCGACACGAAGCTGTAGCAGGTGTTCGCGAGGATCGGGTTGTCCGGGACGGGCAGGCCCGAGTACTCCGAGGCGATGGCGGCGGCGCAGACCTTGGCGTGCTGGTTGGCCATGTGGCCGGACTTCGGCATCGACGGCGCGGCCATGATCGAGTCGCCCAGGACGTGGATGCCCTTGCGGGCCGTGGACTCGTAGGTCAGGAAGTCCACGCCGCACCAGCGATCGCGCACGTTGGCCAGGCCCGCGTTGCGCGCGAACGCCCCGGCGCGCTGCGGTGGAATGACGTTGATGACGTCGGCCTTCACGCTGCCCTGCATGGTGAAGTTCAGCGTCCCGGAGTTCGCGTCCACCGACGTCAACTCCGCGTCCGGCACGTACTGGATGTGCTTGGAGTAGCGCTGCTTCCAGACCGACTCGAAGAGCCCCTTCTTGGACTGGACCTCGGGGTTGGAGTCGAACACCAGCAGCTTGGCCTTGGGCTTGCTGAGCTCGAGGTAGCTCGCGATCAGGCTGGCCCGCTCGTAGGGCCCCGGCGGGCAGCGGTACGGAACCTTCGGGATGTGCATCGCCACCACCCCGTTGTCGGGCATGGCCTGGAGCATGTTGCGCAGGCGGATCGTCTGCTCCCCGGCCTTCCAGGCGTGCGGGACCATGAACTGCTGCTGCGGCGTCTGCAGGCCCTGCAGCGAGTCGTAGACGAACTCCACGCCCGGCGCGACGACCAGGCGGTCGTAGCTCACGCGCTCCCGGCCGGCGACGACCTCGCGCCGGTCGGTGTCGATGTCGGTGGCGGCGGCGTTGATCCACCGCACGTCCTGTCGCGCCACGAACCCCCGGTACGGCTGGGTGATGGTCTTGATCGGGAGCCCGCCGGTGAGCACGCGGTTGCTCAGCGGGCACATGATGAAGCTGCTCGACGGCTCGATCAGCGTGATCTTCGCCGACGGCAGCCAGCGGCGCAGGTAGCGGATGAAGGTGGCCCCCGCGAAGCCGCCGCCGATGACCACGATGGACGGGCTGGCGGTCGAGGCCCGGGCGAACGAGCCGACGGAGGAGGCCAGCCCGAGCGCCAGCCCCGATCGCATGAGAGAACGTCGATTCATGCCGAGCCTCCTAGCGTTGCAGGTTCGCGAAGTACTCTGCGATGAGGCGCAGTTCCTCGTCCTTGTAGCCCTTGGCGTGCTGGTGCATCACGGTGGCCTGGAGGCGCCCGTACTTGAAGTCGAGCAGGCGCGACAGCAGCTGATCGGCAGGACGGCCCCTGAGCGAAAGGCCCGTGCCCTCGGCCCGGCCTTCCGCACCGTGGCAGGCCATGCAGCTGGCGGCCCACAGGGAGACCTGCAAGGACCCCTTCTGCGGTGCCTGCCCCTGGGCGGAGGCGGCAGTGGCCGAACAGACGGCCCAGGCGGCCAGCAGGCCGTGCGCCCCGCCACGGCGGAGGGCGGTACGAATACGCGTGAGCGGCAAGTTGATCTTCTCCTGGCTGATGACGTCGGCCCTGGGGCCTGCGGCGCGGGGCTGGAGCAGCCTGCTGCGCCCCTCGAACCTGTGGATTTTACCAGGGCCACCCCGGCGGCGACGACACCCTGAATCAGTGTGGAAAAACGCGCGAACCACCGGCCCGCCCGCCCGCCAGGGGCGGGGCTCAGCCCTGCGGGTGATGGTGGCCATGCGGCGCGGGCCCGGCACCGTGCAGCTCGGCGCGGCGGCCATCACGGCCAGGTTACCGATGGCATCGTTGCGCGAGCAGATCCACACCGAGCGCATCTGCGCGTCGCCGCGGAAGCGGAAAAGCATCCAGGCCACGCCCACGTTGGCCAGCAGGGCCGCGAAGCCCACCACGCCCATCGTCAGGGGCTCGGGCGCCTCGCCACCGGCCACGCGCCAGGCCGCCTGCAGCAGCACGAAGACGCCGAACCCGGCCATGCACGCCGCCTTCAGCAGCGCCGCCCGCGCGCGCACGGCCAGCGCCATGCCCACCACGGCCAGCGAGAGCGCGTAGTTGGCGGCGTCGCCCAGGAAGTCGATGCTGTCGGCCAGCAGCGCCAGCGAGCCCGATCGCCACGAGGCGGCCGCCTCGACGACGAACATCAGCGCGTTGACCACCAGCGCCACCCACAGCGCGCGGCGGTACGCCGGGTCGACGGCGGGTTGGGCGGGGCCGGGGCAGCAGTGGGCGGACATGGCGGCGATCAGGGGCGGCAGCCCGATCGTGCCACCGTTGCGGTCGGCGTGGCACCTTGCTCAGGCCGCAGGAGCCACGGCCACCGGCTGCGGCGCAGCCGCGGCCGCCGTGGCGCGGGCACGGGCCGCCCAGTCCAGGATCTCCAGGCGCCCGTCGGCGTGCTCGACCAGCGCGGTCAGGCTTTCGACCCAGTCGCCGTCGTTGCAGTACAGCACGCCGTCGATCGTGCGCATCTCGGCGTGGTGGATGTGCCCGCACACCACGCCGTCAGCGCCGCGCTCGCGCGCGGCGCGCGCCACCGCGGCCTCGAAGTCGCCGATGAAGCTGACCGCGCGCTTGACCTTGAGCTTGAGGTACTTGCTCAGGCTCCAGTACGGCAGGCCCAGCCGGGCGCGCAACGAGTTCAGGTGGCGATTCATGCGCAGCGTGAACTCGTAGGCCGAGTCACCCAGGTACGCGAGCCACTTCGCGCACTGAACCACGCCGTCGAAGTAGTCGCCGTGCGTCACCCACAGCTTGCGGCCGTCCGCCAGCTCATGGATGGCGTCCTCGACCACGTCGACGCCGCCGAAGTTGTGCAGCACGTAGCGGCGCGCGAACTCGTCGTGGTTGCCCGGCACGAAGATCACCTTCGTGCCCTTGCGCGCCTTGCGCAGCAGCTTCTGCACGACGTCGTTGTGCGCTTGCGGCCAGTACCAGCTGCGGCGCAGCTGCCAGCCGTCGATGATGTCTCCCACCAGGTACAGCGTGTGGCACTCCACGGTGCGCAGGAAGTCCAGCAGCGCCCGGGCCTGGCAGCCCGGCGTGCCCAGGTGCACGTCGGAGATCCACACGGTGCGCACGTGCAGGCGCTCTGGAGGGCCGTCGCCCTCGGGGTCGCCCTCGGGGTCGGCATCGAGGGCACCGCCGCGGGGCTGCAGCGCGTCGATGGCGGGGAAGTCGTCACGGCGCATGGGGGCATCCTGCCCCGGCTGCGCGACCGTGCCGTGACGTCGCCGCGTCAGCCTGATGACGTCAGCCTGATCACGCCGCCACGTTGGCACGCAGGATGCTGTCCAGGATGCCCGGCAGCTCGAACACGGCACGGTTGGGCATGGCGGCCACGCGGGCGCGGTAGGCCGGCAGCGCGGCCAGCAGGCGAGGCACGGCCTCGTCGACCTCGGCGAACCGTCGCAACACGAGGCCCAGGCCGTGCTCGCGCACCCACTCGGTGTTGAAGCGCTCCTGCGGCATGGTCCAGGCGTTGCGCGTGGTGATGACGGGCAGGCCCTGGGCCACCGCCTCGCTGAGGCTGCCGGGGCCGGGCTTGCCGATGAAGAAGTCGCAGCGTTGCATCCAGCGCGCCACCTCGGTGCTGAAGCCCACCACGATGCGCGGTGCCGGCGCAGGCAGCGCGCGCAGCTCGGCAGCCAGCGCCTCGTTGCGACCGCACATCAGCACCAGCGGCACCTCGGGCAGCTGGCGGGCGATGGTCTTCATCACCCGCGAGCCGGTGCCGCCGAACAGCACCAGCCCGGTGGGGGTGTGCGCGTCCAGGCCCGCCATGGCGCGCTCCAGCGTGCGGTCGGCTGACGGCGGAGCGTGGAACTCGGGCCGCAGCACCATGCCGCTGGCGCGGTGCACGCGATGCGGCGGCACCCCGGCAGCCAGGGCCTGCCGCACGGCGTGCGCCGTGCCGCACACCAGATGCTGGGCCACCATGGGCTCGATCCAGAAGTGCGGCGGGTGGTCGGCCATGTCCGTCATCACCGTCGCGAAGCGCACGCCGGGGCGGGCCAGCGCCAGGCCGTCGTGCAGCGCGCGGTTGAAGTTGGGCACCAGCGACACCACGAGGCCGGGCTGCGTTCGGCGCCAGTGGGCCGCCAGCCGCTGCACCATCGGCGCGTGCGCCATGCGGATGCCGGCCTGCAGCAGCTTCAGCTCCTGCCCCAGCCCCAGCGTGAAGCCGCTGGCCAGGCGCTTGTTGTAAAGGTCCTCCGGCTCGAAGCCCAGCGTGCGGCGGAACAGCGCCGTGGGGTCCAGCACCTCGGTCAGGTTGACGCGGCGCACCTGCCAGTGCGGCCGTTGCTCGCGCAGCACCTGCTCCAGCGCCAGCGCGGCGGCGCGGTGGCCGCCGCCTGCGTTGAACCACACCAGGTCGACGGCGGTCATGCGGGCAAGCTCATCAGCGCCTGGCCCATGCGGATGCGGGCGCCATCCACGATGCCCTCGGCCAGCGCGAAGCCGGGCGGCGCGAAGACGATGATGGTGGAGCCGTGCTCGAACCAGCCGAGCTCCTGGCCCTTGATGGCCGGGGCCTGGCAGGGCAGCTCCGACGGACCGCCGTAGCGCAGGTGCAGCCGCAGGTCCAGGAAGTGCAGCCGCAGGCTGGCCACCAGGATGGCTGCCACGGGCACCAGGGCCAGGCGATGGCCGCCGGCGGCGTCGGCCAGGCGCAAGTCGACCACGGCGCGCTCGTTGCGGCAGAACAGGCGCTGCACGCGCGCCAGCGCGATCGGGTTGACGTTCCAGGTGTCGCCGCTGATGTAGCGCACGTGCTCGACCACGGCGTCGGCCGGCGCGTGGAAGCGGTGGTACATGGCGGAGGTGAGCCGCAGCGTCACGTAGGTGCCACCCTCCCAGGCCGCGGCCGCCGCCGTGCTGCCCAGCAGCTCGTGCAGCGGGTAAGGCATGCCCTTGGCCTGCAGCACCTGGCCCTGACGCACCGTGCCGCTGGCGCCGACGATGGCGTCGCAGGGGCTGGCCAGCACATCGGACCGCGGATCGACGGTGCGGGCGCCGTCCTTCAGCTCGCGCGTGAAGACCTCGTGCAGGGTCTCGAAGCGGGTCTTCTTCGCCTCGCTCAGGTCGAGCTCGGTGAACAGGCGCCAGACGGCGAGGCTGAACCGCACCAGCGCCGGGCTGCGCAGGCGGCTGTACCAGCCGATCAGGTGGGTGAGGGCGTGGCGCGGCACCCGGTTGGTGAGCAGGAAGTTGAGGTCTTCCTGCAGCAGCAGGCTGTCGCGCAGTCGTCGTGTGGCGTTCATCGGCTTGTCGCGGTTTCGACACGACGATGCTGCCCATCGCATTCGACGGCCTCGCGAAAGAGGCGTGACAGCACCATGACCGACGCGCTCACCCTGACCTGGCTGGCCGCGGCCGCGGCCGCCGCCGCCGTGGCCGCCGTGCCCAAGGCACACCGCCGGCTGCAGCTGTCGCTGGCCAAGCACCCTTCGCTCACCGGCCACGCGCGCATGGCGCAGCGCGTGGCGCGCCTGCTGCCCGGCTACGCCTACGACGAGGCCCGCTTCTTCGCCGCCGACGACGCGCCGGCCGAGGTGGTGGCGCAGCGCCGCCGCGGCTTCGAGGCGCTTGCGCGGGCGCTGAACATGCGCCACGCGCGCAGCATCGCGCTCACGAAGCAGGCGCGCGAGGCCCTGTCGGACCTGCAGTTCACCGGCGCCTACCGCGTGCCCTTCCCGTTCAGCCCCTACCTGCGCGAGCACCTGTCCCTGGGCAGCTTCGTGCAGCGCAGCGACGGCGTCACGATCACCGACCTCGACGGCGAGGTCTTCACCGACCTCACCGGCTCCTACGGCGTCAACCTGTTCGGTGCCGACTTCTACAAGGCCTGCATGGCCGAGGGCCTGGCGCGCACCGCCGACCTGGGCCCGGTGCTCGGCCACTACCACCCGGCGGTGGCCTGGAACGTGGCGCAGCTCAAGGCGATCAGCGGCCTGGACGAGGTGAGCTTCCACATGAGCGGCACCGAGGCCGTGATGCAGGCCGTGCGGCTGGCGCGTTACCACACGCGGCGCACGCACGTCGTGCGCTTCTGCGGCGCGTACCACGGCTGGTGGGAGGACGTGCAGCCCGGCCCGGGCAACCCGATGCCGCCGAAGAACGTCTACACCCTGAAGGAGCGCGACGCCGACACGCTGCGCGTGCTGCGCACCCGCCGGGACATCGCCTGCGTGCTGGTGAATCCGCTGCAGGCCCTGCACCCCAACAACGCGGCCCCGGGCGACAGCGGCCTCATCGACAGCGGCCGCGCCGCCGGCTACGACAAGGCCGCGACCATCGCCTGGCTGCAGCAACTGCGCGAGGTGTGCACCGAGCGCGGCATCGTGCTGATCTTCGACGAGGTGTTCATGGGGTTCCGCCTCGGGGTGGGTGGGGCGCAGGCCTACTTCGGCGTGCGCGCCGACATGGTGACCTACGGCAAGACGCTGGGCGGCGGCTTCCCGGTGGGCGTGGTCTGCGGCAAGGCGCCGCTGATGAAGCGCTACCGCGAGGAGCGCCCCGCCGACATCTGCTTCGCGCGCGGGACCTTCAACGCCCACCCGGCCGTGATGGGCGCGATGCAGGTGTTCCTGGAGCGGCTGCACAGCGCGCCCGTCAAGGCCATGCTGGCCGACATCGATGCGACCTGGGACGCGCGCGCCGCGCGCCTGAACGCCCGCCTGGCCGAGGCCGGCGTGCCGGTGCGCGCGGCCCACCTGGCCAGCGTGTTCACCGTCACCTACACCGAGCCCAGCCGCTACAACTGGATGCTGCAGTTCTACCTGCGGCGCGAGCGGCTGCTGCTGAGCTGGGTGGGCAGCGGGCGGCTGATCTTCAGCCACAACTTCAGCGAGGCCGAGTTCGACGAGGCCGGCCGCCGCTTCGTGGCCGCGGCGCAGGCCATGCAGGCCGACGGCTGGTGGTGGCGCGGGCCGGCGGCCAGCAACAAGGCCATCCGCCGGAGCGTGCTGCGCGAGGCACTGGCCCGGCGCCTGGGCGTGGGCTGATCGCCGCGGCCCCAGGGGACCGCTGCGCGCTCAGCGGGGGCCGTGCACGTGGTGCATCGGGTCGATCAGCTCGCCGCGCAGCAGCGCCAGAGGCGCATGTCGGTAGAGCAGGGCGTCGTGGAAGGGGTCGGTCAGGATCTTCGTCGCCCAGGCCAGGCCCTCGGTGACGTTTCGGATGAAGAACAGCTGCACCGTGCGGAACAGCAGCCCGGCCACGCCCAAGGCGAACCAGGCCATACCCACGTCGTGCAGCCAGCCCTGCCAGCCCACCGCAGGCTCGATCAGGCCGCCCAGCGAGGGCGCCAGCCACAGCACCAGCGGGATCGCCAGCCACACCGCGTGCAGCACCACCTTGCGGCCGAGGTTGTAGCCCACCTTGATGGCCTCCTTGTGCTCGAAGCTGGCGTCGTTGACGTGGTCGTAGCCCTTGGGCTCGAAGAAGAAGTGGCCCGACTGCCGCGTCGTCATGCCGATGCCCCAGCCGATCAGCGCGGCCATTGCGGGGTCGAAGAACACCACGACGTAGGCCACGAGGAAGCTCAGCGCGCTGACGAAGTGCAGCGACTGGTTGATGCGGCTCTGGTGGTAGTAGCGGTGGTCGTCCCAGCGCTGGGTCTTCAGGGTCTCGAGGAAGGCACTCACGGCGACGCTCTCCGGGGCAGTGGATCGGTGACGGGATGGTGACCGTCGGTGGTGAAAGCGGGGTGACGGTTCGATGTCGGCGGGGAGTCACCCCAGTTGTCATCAGGCTGTTGCGCTGCCGACTCACGATGCGCGCATGACGACACCCCGAGACGACGATCCCACCGTGGATGCCGGCCTGCCCGCGCGGCGCTCGCTGCGCGTGTCGGTGGTCACCGAGACCTGGCCGCCCGAGGTCAACGGCGTGGCGGCCACGGCTGCGCGCGTGGTGGCCGAGTTGCGCGGCCGAGGGCACGAGCTGCAGGTGCTGCGCCCGCGTCAACAGCACGGCGACACCGCCGTCGCCGAGCCGGGCTATGCCGAGGTGCTGATGCGCGGCCTTCCCATCCCGCGATACCCGCAGCTGAAGATGGGCCTGCCGTCGCGGCGCACGCTGCTGCGCCTGTGGGGGCTTCGGCGGCCCGACGTGGTGCACATCGTCACCGAGGGACCGCTGGGCTGGAGCGCGCTGCGGGCGGCGCAGGCCCTGCGCCTGCCGGTGGTGTCGGACTTCCGAACCAACTTCCACGCCTACAGCCGGCACTACGGCGTGGCCTGGCTGCAGCGGCCCATCGTGGGTTACCTGCGCAGGTTTCACAACCGGACCGCCTGCACCATGGTGCCCACCGAGGCCCTGCGGTCGGAACTGCGCGCCGAAGGCTTCGAGAACCTGCGCGTTGTGGCGCGCGGCGTCGACACCGGCCTTTTCGACCCCGCCCACCGCAGCGACGAACTGCGCCGCCGCTGGGGCGCAGGCCCCGGCGACATGGTGGCCGTCCACGTGGGCCGCATCGCCCCCGAGAAGAACCTGGACACCCTGCTGGCCGCCCACGCGGCCATGCAGCAACGCGACCCGCGCGTGAAGCTGGTGTTCGTGGGCGACGGCCCCGCGCGCGCGGCCCTGCAGCAGCGCTGCCCGCAGGCGCACTTCGCCGGCCTGCAGCGCGGGCAGGCGCTGGCGGCGCACTACGCCAGCGCCGACGTGTTCCTGTTTCCCAGCGTCACCGAGACCTGGGGCAACGTGCTGCCCGAGGCCATGGCCAGCGGGCTGGCGGTGGTGGCCTTCGACTGCGCGGCGGCCGGCCAGCTGGTGCGCCACGGCCACAACGGCTTGCTCGCCCGCGTCGGCGACGAGGCCGGCTTCTGCGACACGGCGGCCCGGCTGGCGGGTGCGCTGGGGGAGGCCCGCGCGCTGGGCACCGAGGCCCGCCTGGCTGCGCTCAAGCTCGACTGGGGGCGTATCGCGCGCGAGGTCGAGGGCGAGTACCTGACGGCGATGGCGCCGCCTCCGGACCTGCGGGCCGTGTCGCTGGCGGCGCGCGCCGGCTGACGCCTTCCGCCATGGCCGCCACGCCGCGGCCGCGGTAGGCGAGCCAACGGATGCGGCAGCGGAAGCATTTCACGCGGCGTCCGTGACGGGCTCGTGGGCCGGCTGCCCCGGCAGGCTCAAGCCCCCGGCGTTGGCGCCGAAAAGGCCTGCTGAAGGCGTCCTTCCGGCACGTCGTCTGGGCTCATGGAAAAAAAGATCAACGTCTCCGATCTCCGTGTGGGCATGCACCTGCTGCGGCTGGAGGGCTCCTGGATCAACCACCCGTTCTGGCGCACGCGCTTCGTGATCGACGATCCGCGCACGCTGGTGCAGGTGCGCGAGTCGGGCGTTCGCGAGTGCTGGATCGACACCTCGCTGGGCCTGGACGTGGGGGCCGCCGAGGCGGCGCCGCGGCCTGCGACTCCCGCCGCCGCACCCGCGCTCGCTCCGGAGCCTGTGCAGGCTGCTCCAGTTGCGGCGCCCGCCACCCACGACTTCGAGGCCGAGTTGCGCGAGGCCGCGGCCGTGTGCAACCGCAGCCGCCGCGCCGTGATCGCCATGTTCGGCGAGGCGCGCATGGGGCGCACGCTCGACGCCGAGGCCTGCCTGCCGCTGGTGGAGGACATCACGCAGTCGGTGATGCGCAACCCCGGGGCGCTGGTCAGCCTGGCGCGCCTGAAGACGCGCGACGACTACACCTACATGCACTCGGTGGCCGTGTGCGCGCTGATGGTGGCGCTGGGCCGCCGCATCGGCCTGAGCGAGTCCGAGTGCCGCGACGCGGGCCAGGCCGGGCTGCTGCACGACATCGGCAAGGCCTTGATGCCGCTGGAGGTGCTGAACAAGCCCGGCAAGCTGACCGACGCCGAGTTCCGGGTGATGCGCTCGCACCCCGTGCGCGGCCACGAACTGCTGCAGCAGGGCCGCGCCGCCACGGCCGCGTCGCTGGACGTGGCGCTGCACCACCACGAGCGCATCGATGGCACCGGCTACCCGCACCGCCTGTCTGGCGAGCACCTGCAGCGGCTGGCGCGCATGGGCGCCATCTGCGACGTCTACGACGCCATCACCTCCAACCGCCCCTACAAGGCGGGCTGGGACCCGGCGACGTCCATCGCCCGCATGGCCGGCTGGAAGGGCCACTTCGACACCGCACTGTTCGCGGCCTTCGTGCAGAGCCTGGGCATCTACCCCACGGGATCGCTGGTGCGGCTGGAATCCCAGCGCATCGCGGTGGTGGCGCAGCAGAACGACGCCGCGCTGACGTCGCCGGTGGTGGTGGCTTTCTACAGCCTGCGCTCGGCCATGCCGATCGCGCCGCAGCGGCTGGACCTCTCGCGCCCCGGCACGCGGGACCGCATCATCGGCCGCGAGGACGTGCCGCAGGGGCACTACGGCCGGGTCGACGAGCTGTGGGCGGATCCGGAGCTGGTGAGGACGATGCGGGCGGGGTAGGGTGCGCCCGCCCCGGTTCGCGCAAGCATGCGCGAGCCTCCACCCGCCGCCCCAAGGTCCGCAGGGACCTTGGGGCGGCGGGTGGTCCCCCCGGCAGGAATCGAACCTGCATCTGGCGCTTAGGAGGCGCCCGTTCTATCCGTTGAACTACGGCGGGTGCGCGTGCCCGCGCCTTCAGCGCGGAACGATGGTGGATTTTCGCATGGCCGCGTCGGCCGGCGTCTCCTGGAAGCGCCAGGTCCAGATCACGTCCAGCGAGTTCTCCAGCCCGCTCTGCGCCCGCAGCGTGAAGCGCTGCGCGATGCGGTAGGTGAGCTGCCAGGTGCCGGTGGTGGCGTTGACGCCGCGCTCGTAGCCCACGTACCAGCGCCGCGACAGCTGCTTGCCCAGCGTGATCACGGTCTCGCGGACGTCGCCGTCGCCCTGCCGCAGGCTGAGGTCGTCGATGCCCAGCAGGCTCAGGAACTGGTCGGTCGGCGCCTGTCCCTCGCCGGCCAGCAGCGCCAGCGCGGCGCGCTGCAGCAGCGCGGTGTCGGTGCGGCCCAGGCCGTCGGGGGCGCGGCCCAGCACCAGCCAGGAGAGCTTCTCCGTCTCGCCCATGTCGGGCTCGGAGAACAGCCGCACCCGCGGGGCCTGTGCCGTGCCGGTGACGGCCACGCCCACGCGCACGTCGATGTTGGGCCGCAAGGCCAGGATGTCCAGCCGCGGCTCCTCGGGCGGCCCGTTGAAGCTGACGATGCCCCGCTCGATCTCGAGCTTCTGGCCGTAGGCCGCGTAGGTGCCCTGCTCGGTGCGCACGCTGCCGTTCACCGCCAGCCGCCCTCCTGGGGTGGTGAGCCTGAGCTCGCCGCGCAGGCCGGTGTCCAGGCCGCGGCCGCGCACGCGCAGCCGCTCGCCGAGGTCGAGCCCGAGGTTGAGCACGAAGTTGCGCCGCGCCTCGGGCTCCTGGCCCAAGGCCGCCTGCTCCTGCCCCGGGCGCTGCACGGTGACGTCGTCGTCGAGCGAGGGCGCGTCGCGCTGGCTGGCGTCGAACAGGCCCTCGTCCACCGTGAAGCGGCCGTCGAGCTGGCCGCGATCGGGCGTCAGCTGCAGCACGGCGTTGCCGCTGGCCACGACGCTGCGGTCGACGCGGCCGATGACGCGGAAGCGCCGCGCCTCCACCGCGAGCCGGGCGCGGGGCTGGCGGCTCAGCTCGGCGTCGCCGGTGAGGCTGAGCGTGCCGTCGCCGCCTTTCATGCTGAGCTGCTCGATGCGCGCCCGGTCGCCGTCCAGCCGCACGGCCAGCGTGCCTTCGCTGAGGTTCACCCCCTGCAGCAGGTTGCGCACGGCGATGCGGCGGCCGTTGAGGGCGCCGGTCAGCTGCGGCCGGCCCAGCGTGCCCGACAGAACCGCCTGCAGGTCCAGTTCGCCCGCCAGGCGCCAGCCCGCCGGCACCCAGGGGCTCCAGATGCCGAGGTCGGCCACCCGCGCCTGCAGCACGCCGGCCAGCGGGGCCGTGTCGGGCGGGCGGCGGCTCTGCGGCGTGGTCTGCGCGACGATGCTGCCGGAGATCTCGCCGAGGCTGCGGCCGCGGAACAGCGGGGCCAGCGTCCAGCGCCCGTCGCGCGCGCTCAGGTCCAGGCGCACGTCGGTCAGGCCCAGCAGCAGCAGGCCGGAACTGCTGTCGATGTGCAGGTCGCCGTCGCGTCGCTCGAACACCAGGTCGGCGTCGAAGCGCTCGCCGGCGCGCAGATCCAGCGTGGCGGCCAGCCGCAGGTCGCCATCCCAGCCGATGCCCGGCTGCACGCGGCGCAGCAGCGGTGCCAGCCGGAAGGGCTCGATGTTGGCGCGCAGGCGCAGGTCGGTGCGGGCCTCGCCCAGCTTCAGCTCGAAGGCATCCCAGCGCAGCGCCAGCACGTCGCCCAGCTGCAGGCGGCCGGCGTCGGCGCGCACGGCCTGCAGGCCGTAGTCGGGGCCGAAGTCCAGCGTCGCGTCCAGGCCGCCGGCCTGCGCCCAGGTCACGGCGGGCGGGATGTCGGTGTTGCTGCCCTCCCAGGCGCCCAGCGCCACGCGCTCGACGCGGGCCTGCCAGCGGCCGCCGCCCTCGGGGCGATCGCGCCAGGTGCCGCGGGCCACGAGTTGCGCGCGCGTGCCGGTCTCGCGGCCGGCGCCCAGCAGCTCCAGCACCACCGGGGGCGGCAGCAGCGGCGCGGCGCCGCCGATGTCGATGCGGTGCTCGGCCAGCGTGCCGTCGACGTTGACGCGCAGGTGGTCGGCACGGCGCAGGCCGCTGTCGGATCGCCACTCCAGCCCGCCGACCTCGGCCTGGGCGTCGAGCGAGCGCTCGCCCTCGGTCTCGAAGCGCCCCTGCGCGCGCCCCTGCGCCACCGTGAGCGGCCCCATCTGCAGCTGCGACAGCCGCGCCGAGCCGGCGGTGCGCAGCGACGGCCAGCGGCCCTCGGCGCCCACGGTCAGCGTGAGAGCGCCGCGGCGCGGCGCCCAGGGCTGGGCCCCGGGCACCAGCGCGAACAGCGGCGCCAGCGTCTGCAGCGCGTCGGCGCGCAGCTCGGCGTTCCAGCGGTCGCTGCGGCCGTCGCCCGCGGGGTCCAGCCGGCCCTCGGCGCGCAGCTGGTTGCCGCCGGCGCGCAGCTCGGCACGCAGCAGTGCCGTGCTGGGCGCGGCCGCCGCGGTGTAGCCCAGGGTGACGTCGGCCGCCACCAGCACGCCGGCCAGCAGCGAGTCCTGCAGCCGCACGCGGCCGTTGCCGGCCACGCGCTGCAGCAACTCCAGGGGTGGCAGGCTGGCGGCGTTGGCGGGCAGGCGGCCGTCGAACTGCCAGCCGCCCGACAGGCGGTTCGTTCCGCGGCGCCACGCTGCGTCGGCGGCGCCCGGCCACCAAACCGTGGGGTCGAGATCGAGGACGCTGCCGGTGGTGGCGAGCGTCCAGTCGGCGCGGTCGCCGGGGCCGCTGCGCGCCAGGCGCAGCTGCGCGTCGGCCTGCGCGCCCCCGGCGGCGGCGCGCAGGCGCTCGATGTTGAGCCGGCGGTCGTCGGCCTCGCCGCGCGAGCTCAGGCGCACCGGCTGCGACATGCGGTCGATCAGGCCCGTCAGGTCGAACTGCCAGCCCAGCGACGGCGCGCCGGTGGGTGCGGCGGCCGCGGGGTCGGGCGAGCGGATCCCGGCCAGCCGCAGCTGCCAGGGCCCCGACAGCACCATGGCCGGCGCGCGGGGGTCGACCCGGCCCGGGGCGAGTTCGTCGAGCCGGCCCTGCAGCTCGAGCACGTTGCCCTCCCACAGGCCCTGCATCTGCAGGCGCCCGGCGCTGCGTGCGCCGTCGGCGAGCAAGGCCTCGGCCCGCACCAGCTGAAGCCGGTCGACGCGGGCGGGGGTGCCGCTCAGGTCGGCCGTCAGCTTGGCGACGGGCAGGCAGCGCTGCGCCCAGGTGCCGGGCAGCCCGTTGGTGAAGGCGATGCGCACCGAGGCCGGCCCATCGTGGCCGGCCATCCGCAGCTGGGCCTCGCCAGCCAGCCGTGTGCGCGGCGCCGCGGCGTGCAGCGCCGACAGGTCGAGCTCGCGCGTGCGCAGGGCCAGGCGCTGCAGCGGCCAGGGCTCCAGCAGTTGCAGCGCGGCCGTCAGCTCGGCCGTCTGCGTGGGCCGCCCCGCGCCGGCCGAACCCTGCAGCCGGGCCTGCAGCGCGCTGGCCAGCACGGTGCCGCCCAGCGTGGCGGTGGCGGTCCACGGCGGCAGCTTGCTGCCGGCCGCGGGGGCTGCGGAGGCGCGCAGGTCCAGCGGCAGCGGTGCGGCGGTTCCCACGCGGCCACCCAGTTCGGCTGCCACGCCGGCGACGGTGCCCGCCAGGCGGCCGACGCGGTGGTCGCCGCCGGGGCGCGGGTCGATCACCAGGGCCTCGAGCTCGAGGTCGCGCGCCGCCGGGAGTTCGTCGACCCGCAGCGTGCCGACGCGGGCGCGCGCCAGCTCCAGCGCCACCGGGGGCGAGATGTGCTCGGGCATGGGCACGGCGCCCGGCGTCGGCGGCCCGGTGGCGACGACGACCTCGGCGGCCCGCAACTCGTCGATCGCCAGGCCCAGCCACGCGTCGGGGCCCGGGCGCCAGCGCCAGTGCAGCGTGCCCGCGTCGAGCTGCCGCAGCTCGACGGCGGCGCGGCCCCCGTCCCATTCGATGCGCAGCCGCTCGGCGCGCCAGCGGTCGCCCAGGAGCGCGCCCTGCCAGCCCTGCACGCTGAGTCCCGGCACCTGCTGCAGCAGCCAGCGCGTGCCGGCCTCGCGCTGCAGCAGCAGGTGCAGCGTGGCGGCCACGCCGCCCACCAGCAGCAGCGCCAGCGCCAGCACCCAGGCCAGCGGCACGCCGAACGAGGCCACGGTGAGCCAGGGCCGCGCCGCCCCGCTGGCGTGCAGCGCGGCCGGCGGGCGCGGTGGCAGGGGCGGCGGCGAGTCGCTCACGGCGTCACCCTAGAACGCGATGCCGATGCTGAAGTGCAGCCGCGGCTTGGTGCTGCGCTCGGGCCAGGCCAGGTCCACGCGCAGCGGGCCCACGGGGCTGCGCCAGCGCACCCCGAAGCCGTAGCCCCACGCGGGGCTGAGCTGCGCGAAGCTGGTGGCGGCGTTGCCGCCGTCGACGAACACCGCGCCCCACAGCGACGGCATGCTGGCGACGAACGGGCGCGCGATCTCGACGCTGGTGGTCAGCAGGGTCTCGCCGCTGCCCACCGCGCCGTCGACGACAGGCCCCAGCGAGCGGAAGCCGTAGCCGCGCACGGACTCGTCGCCGCCGGCACGCCAGCGCAACGACTCCGGCACCACCATGCCCGGCTCCAGGAACACGCGCCCCAGCTCCAGCCGGGCCTGCGCGTACAGCGTGCGGCCCAGCGGCCGGTAGACCGTGACGCGGCCGTAGGCGCGGCCGAAGGTGCCGGCCTTGGCGTCGGTGCCACTGCTGCGGCCGATGCCGAACTGCGTGGACAGCGTCGCGCCCCGCGTCGGCAACACGATGCTGTCGAGGTCGCGCCAGCCGCCGTGGAAGTTCAGCGACACGGCCACCGCGTCGGTGCGCTCGCCGGCGTTGGTGCGGCGGCTGGAGCGTTCCCACTCCGCGAAGCCCAGGCGCTCGACGCGCTGCGTGTCCTGCGTGCGGCCCAGCCGCAGGCGCTGCGACTGCACGGTGTCGTTGTCGGAGCGCAGCCGCTCGCCCGCGGCGCCCAGCAGGTTGCGGTACAGCCGCTCGTCGGGCCGCGTGCTGAGCTCGACGTCCCAGGCCTGGCGCTTCTGGCCGACCTCGATGCGCGTCGTGCCCGACAGCGCCAGCCCGAAGGGCCGCCGCAGTTGCTGCTCCACCGAGAAGCGCGGGCCGGTGTTGGCGCTGACGCCGACGCCGAAGGTGTAACTCTGCAGCGGCGTCTCGCTCACGCGCACCAGCACCGTGGCGGCCTCGGCGCGCGACGGGTCGGTGTCGAGCGTGACCGCCACCGTGTCGAACAGGCCCGACTTGCGCAGCCGCTCCTGGAAGTCGAGCAGCAGGGTCTCGGTCACGGGCACGCCGCGGCCCGTGTAGGCCAGGTTGCGGACGGTCTCGGGGTCCTGGGCCACCAGGCCCTCCACCTGCAGGCTGCCCAGGCGGTACAGCGGCCCGCTGTCCGCCACCAGGAACAGGCGGACCTCGTTGCTCTCGAGGTTGACGGCCGCGCCCGTGCCCGACCACACCGCCGACGCGAAGCCGGCGCCGCGCAGGCGCGACAGGGCGGCCGCCTTTGCTTCGGCCCAGGCGCTGTTACGGAAGCCGCTGCCCGCCGGCAGCTCCCAGCCCTTGCGCAGGGCCGACAGCACCTCCTGCGCGTAGGCGTCGCCGGCGGTGGCGGCGCGTTCCAGCGGGCCCTCGACCTCGATGGTGACGCGCGAGATGCGCACTTGGGGGCCGGGCTCGACGCGGATGCGCACCAGGTCGGGCTGGCCGCTGGCACGGCCCGGCGTGCGCTCGATGCGCACCACCGGCGCGAAGTGGCCCTCGGTCTGCAGGAGCTCGCGCACCTGGGCCGGGCTGGCGTCCACCAGGCGCGCCCACTCGGTGTCGTCCACGTCGTCGCCGGCCAGCGCACCCAGCCGCACCAGGTCGAGGTGGCGCTCGAGCAGGGCCTTCAGCGCTGCCGGGGCGTCGATCTCCAGGCGCACGCCCAGCGTGGGCGACTGCTGCTCGAACTCCTGCTCGCTCAGCAGCGAGAAGGTGCCGCCCTTGGCGGCCGGCGGCGACGTCGGCGGCGCGATGCTCGCGCAGCCCGAGGCCAGCGCCACCGCCAGCACGGCAGCCGCGGCCGCCAGGCTGCGGCGGACCCGCGGCCAGGCCGGGCGCGTCATTTGCTGAGCAAGCGCATCGCACCCTCCAGCCCGGCCAGCGTGAGCGGGAACATGCGCTGGCCCACGAGCTGCTGCACGATGGCGATGCTCTGCCGGTAGCCCCACACGCCCTGCGGCTCGGGGTTGATCCAGGCGTGGTGCGGAAAGGCGTGCGTCAGCCGCTGCAGCCACTCGGCGCCCGGCTCCTCGTTGTTGTATTCGACGCTGCCGCCGGGCTGCAGGATCTCGTAGGGGCTCATCGTCGCGTCGCCCACGAACACCAGCTTCCAGTCGCGGTTGTAGGTGCGCAGCAGGTCCCAGGTGGCGGTCTTCTCGCTGAAGCGGCGGCGGTTGTTCTTCCAGACGAAGTCGTAGACGCAGTTGTGGAAGTAGAAGAACTCCAGGTGCTTGAACTCGCTCTTGGCGGCGCTGAACAGCTCCTCCACGCGGTGCACGTGCTCGTCCATCGTGCCGCCGACGTCCATCAGCAGCAGTACCTTCACCTTGTTGTGGCGCTCGGGCTGCATGCGGATGTCGAGCCACCCGGCGTTGGCCGCCGTGCCGCGGATGGTGCCGTCGAGGTCGAGCTCCATCTCGGCGCCCTCGCGCGCGAAGCGCCGCAGCCGCCGCAGCGCCACCTTGATGTTGCGCGTGCCGAGTTCCTTGGTGTCGTCGTAGTCGCGGTAGGCGCGCTGGTCCCACACCTTGACGGCGCTCTTGTTGCGCCCGCCGCCCTGACCGATGCGCACGCCCTGCGGGTTGTAGCCGTGGGCGCCGAAGGGGCTGGTGCCGCCGGTGCCGATCATGCGGTTGCCGCCCTCGTGGCGGGCCGATTGCTCCTCGAAGCGCTTCTTCAGCGTCTGCATCAGCTCGTCCCAGCCCATCTTCTCGATGGCGGCCTTCTGCTCGGGCGTGAGCTCCAGCTCCAGCGTCTTGCGCAGCCACTCCAGCGGCACGTCCTGCGTGAAGTCGGTGAGCAGCTCCACGCCCTTGAAGTACGCCGAGAAGGCGCGGTCGAACTTGTCGAACTGCGTCTCGTCCTTGACAAGCACGGTGCGCGCCAGCACGTAGAAGTCGTCGACCGAGGGCCCGATGACGCCGGCCTGCAGCGCCTCTAGCAGCGCCAGGTACTCGGTCACCGACACCTTCAGCCGGGCGGCGCGCAGCGTCTGGAAGAAGTCGATCAGCATGGTGAGGCCTGCGGGTGGCCGATTGTGGGGCAGGGCGCCGGCGCTGCCGCACCGGCGACGCCGCCGCGTTGACTGGGCTCAGCGCGCGCGCGGCTTGCGGGGGCGCCCGGCGGCGCGCCCAGGGTCGTGCGCCGCCAGCCAGCCGAAGAACTCCTCGTGCCACAGCCGGCTGTTGCGCGGCTTCAGGATCCAGTGGTTCTCGTCGGGAAACCACAGCAGCCGCGCGTCGACCTTCAGCGCCTTCAGCGTGTGGTAGTAGGCCAGGCCCTGCGCGTCGGGCACGCGGTAGTCCAGCGCGCCGTGGATCACCAGCGTCGGCGTGGCGAAGTGCTTCGCGAAGGCGTGCGGGCTCTGGGCGTGCACGCGGGCCATGTCGTCCCAGTACCAGGCGCCCAGCTCCTTGGCGTGCCAGGTGTAGGCGTCGTCGGCGAACATGCCCACCCAGTCGAAGCAGCCGGCGTGGCACACGTAGGCCTGGTAGCGGCCGGGCTTCACGTGGCCGTTCATCCAGGCCACCATGAAGCCGCCGTAGCTGCCGCCGGCGGCGAACACGCGCCGGCGGTCGACCCAGGGCTTCTTCAGCAGCCAGTCGGTGGCGGCCTCGATGTCCTGCAGCTCCAGCTCGCCCCAGCGGTGCGTGATGCTGTCGAGGAAGGCGTGGCCGAAGCCCGAGCTGCCGTGGTAGTTGACGCTGGCCACCACGTAGCCCTGCGCCGCGAACACCTGCGTGTTCCAGCGGTAGTGCCAGTTGTCGCCGGGGCCGGTGTGCGGGCCGCCGTGGATGTTGTGCATCACCGGGTGCTTCTTCTTCGCGTCGAAGTCGGGCGGGAAGGTGAGCCACACCTGCACCGGCTCGCCCAGAGCGCCCTTCACCCAGGCCTCCTCGACGCGGCCGAGGGCGAACCGCGCCAGCAGCGCGTCGTTGAAGTGCTCGATGCGGCGCGGCGCCGCGCCCGGCGCGTGCGCGTGCAGCCGCGCCGGGTGCAGCGCGCTGTCGGCCAGCGTCACCAGCGTGCCGGCGGCCTGGTCGTAGGCGCTCACCCAGCCGCCGGCGACGACGACCTCGGCGCGCCGCTCGGCCAGGTCGAAGCGCCACAGGTGGCGGCGGCCCTTCTGCTCGGCCGGCAGCAGCACGGCGGCGCCGTCGGCCTGCCAGGCCAGCGGGGCCTGCACGGCGTGGTCCCACTCGGCGCTGACGACCTCCCAGCGCGGCCGGGCGCCCCGCTCCAGCACCGCCAGCTGCTCGGGCATGGTGTGCTTGAGGCCCACGTGCTGCGCCGTGAAGGCGATGCGGCGGCCGTCGGGGCTGTAGCGCGGCGCGGCGAAGTCCCAGTCGGCGTGCTGCGCCAGCGTGGTGAAGCGGCCGGTCCGCAGGTCGAGCTCGACCAGCGCCGAGCGGCCGTCGATGCGCTTCTCGGGGGCGGGGTCGAAGCAGAACACCAGGCTGCGGCCGTCGGGCGCGATGTCGAAGTGGTCGATGCCCGGGTCGGCGCGCGGCAGCTCGTAGGGCGTGCCCTCGAACAGGTCGCGCACCGTGCCCGGCCGGCCGTCGGCGCCGGGCGTCAGCAGGTGCAGGTGCACCACGCGGCCCATCGGCAGGTTGCGGTCCCAGTGGCGGTACTGCGCCTCGCTGGTGGCGTAGCCGGTCTCCTTGCGCTCGCTGAAGGCCTTGTGGCGCTCGGCCTGCGCCTTCGCGCCCTTCAGCTCGGGCCACACCCAGCTCAGGAAGACCAGCCGGCGCCCGTCGGGCATCCAGCGAAAGCCCTCCACGCCCGTGGCCACGGTGGCGGCGCGGCGCGCCTCGCCGCAGTCGGGCGCGATCAGGTACAGCTGCGGCGTCTTGTCCTTGGCGCCCTGCTGCTCGCGCTGCGCGGTGAAGGCGATCAGGTCGCCGCGCGGGCTCCAGCGGGGCGCGCCGTCCTTGTCGCCGCAGGCCGTCAGAGCGCGTGGCTCACCGCCCAGCGTGGACAGCAGCCACAGCTGCGTCGAGCCCTTGTTCTCGTCCATCGAGTAGCGCGTCAGCGAGGCCACGGCCTGCGCGCCGTCGGGGCTGAGGCTGGGGGCGCCGAGGCGCTCGAACTGCCAGAGGTCGAGGGCCGTGATCGGCCGGGGCTTGCTGCTCTTGGTGGCCATGGGGCTCCTTGCTGCGGGTGGCCGGCGTCAGTCGCGCGGCTTGGCGAGCTGCCAGTCGAGGTGGTTGCGCACCGTGGGCCATTCGGCCGCGGTGATGCTGTAGACAGCGGTGTCGCGCAGCGTGCCGTCGGGCCCCACCTGGTGGGCGCGAAGGATGCCGTCGAGCTGCGCGCCCAGCCGCTCGATGGCGCGGCGGCTCTGCACATTCAGGCGGTGCGTGCGGAACTCCACCGCGATGCAGGCCAGCGCCTCGAAGGCGTGGCCCAGCAGCAAGCGCTTGCACTGGGTGTTCAGCGGCGTGCGCTGGGCACTGCGGGCCGTCCAGGTGCTGCCGATCTCGACGCGGCGGTTCTTCGCGTCGATGTTCATGTAGGTGGTCATGCCCGCCACGGTGCCGGCGGCGTCGAGCACGGTGAAGGGCCGCATCGAGCCGGCCTCGGCCAGCGCGAGGCGGCGCTCGATCTCGGCGGCCATGCCCTCGGGCGAGGGCACGGCGGTGTACCAGAGCCGCCAGAGCTCGCCGTCCCGTACGGCGAGCACCAGGGCGTCGTGGTGCTCGCGTGCCAGCGGCACCAGCGTGGCGTGCGGGCCGGCCAGCGTGACCGGTTCAGGCCAGGTGCTCATGCGAACGGGCCAAGCTCCCCGCCGCGGAACCGGCTCGGCCGGGCCGCTGGCGGGCGGCCCCCTCGGGGGGTAGCGAGCGCCAGCGAGCTTGGGGGCCCCATGTCAGCGGTTGTGTTTCTGCATGAACACGAGCTTTTCGAAGAGCGTCAGGTCCTGCTCGTTCTTCAGCAGCGCGCCCACCAGCGGCGGGATCGCCACCTTGTCGTCGGACGACTGCAGCGCCTCCAGCGGAATGTCCTCGGCCACCAGCAGCTTCAGCCAGTCGAGCAGCTCGCTGGTGCTGGGCTTCTTCTTCAGGCCGGGCAGGCCGCGCACGTCGAAGAAGGTCTTCATCGCACGCGCCAGCAACTCGCGCTTCAGGCCGGGGAAGTGCACGTCGACGATGGCCTGCATCGTCTCGGCGTCGGGGAACTTGATGTAGTGGAAGAAGCAGCGGCGCAGGAAGGCGTCGGGCAGCTCCTTCTCGTTGTTGCTGGTGATGAACACCAGCGGCCGGTGCTTCGCCCGCACCAGCTCGCGCGTCTCGTAGACGTAGAACTCCATGCGGTCGAGCTCGCGCAGCAGGTCGTTCGGGAACTCGATGTCGGCCTTGTCGATCTCGTCGATCAGCAGCGCCACGGGCTGATCGGCCGTGAAGGCCTGCCAGAGCACGCCCTGCACGATGTAGTTGCGGATGTCGCGCACCTTGGCGGCGCTGTCGGCGTCGGGCAGTTGGCTGTCGCGCAGGCGGCTGACGGCGTCGTACTCGTACAGCCCCTGCTGCGCCTTGGTGGTGCTCTTCACGTGCCACTGCAGCAGCGGCATGCCCAGGGCCTGCGCCACCTCCTCGGCCAGCATGGTCTTGCCGGTGCCGGGTTCGCCCTTCACCAGGAGGGGGCGCTTCAGCGTGAGCGCGGCATTCACCGCCAGCATCAGGTCGGGCGTGGCGACGTAGCGTTCGGAGCCTTGGAATCTCATCGAATCAGTATAGGCGCCCCCCTATAATCAGTGGCTGTCCCGAGACGTTTCCTGCAGTCGAGTACCGCCCGTGATGACCAAGCTTGTCGCCCCCCTCCTGCTGGCCCTGGCCGGCTTCGTCGCCACCGCCGCCCACGCGCAGGACGTCAAGCGCGGCGAACAGCGCGCCGCCCAGTGCATCGGCTGCCACGGCATCGCGGGCTACCAGTCGAGCTTCCCCGAGGTGCACCGGGTGCCCATGATCTCGGGCCAGAATGCCCAGTACATCGTCGCCTCGCTGCAGGCCTACGCCAAGGGCGAGCGCAAGCACCCCACGATGCGCGGCATCTCCGGCATGCTCACCGAGCAGGAAATGGCCGACCTCGGCGCCTACTACGAGCAGCACGGCGCCTCCATGATCAAGCCCGTGGCCGACATGCCCGCCCGGCAGCCCAGCGCCGCCGTGCAGGCCCTGCTGACCAAGGGTGCCTGCGCCTCCTGCCACGGCGCCAACTTCAACAAGCCCATCAACGGCGCCTACCCCAAGATCGCCGGCCAGCACGCCGACTACCTGTACGTCTCGCTGCGGGCCTACGGCATCGAGGGCAACCGCATGGTCGGCCGCGCCAACGGCATCATGTCGGCGCAGGTGAAGCCCTTCACCCGCGCCGAACTCAAGCAGATGGCCGATTACATCGGATCGCTGCCTGGCGACCTGCGCGTGGTGCCGCAGTCGCGCTTCCGCTGACGCGCTTCCGCTGACGCGCCGGCGCGCGGCCCCGCGTCGCTGCCGTCTTGCCCCCCCCCCTGCACGCCGTGCGCCGCCTCGGCGGTGGCCACGGCGTCTTCGTTTCCGGGTCAGCCGCGCCTGGGGGTGTTCCGGAGTGGCACACTCAAGCGCCGGTCTCCCTGGTGAAGGCCCGACTTAGGGTATTCGCCAGCGTGACGGCGCCGCGCAGCATGACCAGCATCGGGTTCAACGATGGCCGAGGCCAGGGCGCAGGGCGCCTGGGGCCGGTGCCGTCGGGCAGACCCACACCTCATCAGGAGACGAAGCCCATGAGCACCTCGCTCAACCTCACCGTCAACGGACAGTCCGTCACGCGGGACGTCCCGCCGCAGACGCTGCTGGTGGAGTTCATCCGCGAGCACCTGCGCCTGACGGGCACGCACGTCGGCTGCGACACCGGGCAGTGCGGCGCCTGCACCGTCCACGTCGACGGCCGCGCCGTGAAGAGCTGCAACGTGCTGGCGCACCAGGCGGCAGGCCGCAGCGTCACCACCATCGAGGGCCTGGAGGCCGCCGACGGCACGCTGCACCCGATGCAGGCCGCCTTCAAGGCCTGCCACGGCCTGCAGTGCGGCTTCTGCACGCCGGGCATGGTGATGAGCGCCGTCGACCTTGCCGCCAACCACGGTTGCCACAGCGAGGCCCAGGTCCGCGAGGCCCTCGAGGGCAACATCTGCCGCTGCACCGGCTACCACAACATCGTCAAGGCGGTCATCAAGGGCGCCGCCGACATGAAGGCCACGGCCTGACCACCTTCCACGAGACCAGGAGCACCGCACCATGAACGCACGCCAGGGTTTTGTCGGCCAGTCGGTCGAGCGCCGCGAGGACACGCGCTTCCTCACCGGCCGCGGCCAGTACACCGACGACATCACGCTGCCGGGGCAGACCTACGGGGTCTTCCTGCGCAGCCCGCACGCGCACGCGCGCATCAAGTCCATCGACACCTCGGCCGCCGCCAAGGCCCCGGGCGTCGTGGCCGTGTTCACCGGCGAGCCCTTCAAGGGCGTCGGCGGCCTGCCCTGCGGCTGGCTGATCAACAGCCTTGACGGCACGCCGATGAAGGAGCCCAAGCACCCGGTGCTGGCCGACGGCAAGGTGCGCTACGTGGGCGACCGCGTCGCCCTGGTCGTGGCCGAGACGCTGGCGCAGGCCCAGGCCGCGCGCGACCTGATCGCCGTCGACTACGAGGTGCTCACCCCCGTCGTCGACACCGCGAAGGCCACCGCCATCGCCTCCAACGTGCACGACGACGCGCCGGGCAACCTCTGCTACCACTGGGGCATCGGCGACAAGGACGGCACGGCCGCCGCCTTCGCCAGCGCCGCCCACGTGACGACGCTGCATTTCCGCAACAACCGGCTCATCCCGAACGCGATGGAGCCGCGCTGTGCCAACGCCAGCTACAACTCCGCAGCCGACGAGTACACGCTGTACGTGAGCAACCAGAACCCGCACGTCGAGCGGCTGCTCATGTGCGCCTTCGTGCTGGGCATCCCCGAGCACAAGATGCGCGTGATCGCGCCCGACGTCGGCGGCGGCTTCGGCAGCAAGATCTACCTCTACGGCGAGGAGACGGCGCTGGTCTGGGCCAGCAAGCAGCTGCGGCGCCCGATCAAGTGGACGGCCGAGCGCAGCGAGGCCTTCCTGTCCGACGCCCACGGCCGCGACCACGTGACGACGGCAGAGCTGGCGCTGGACAAGGACGGCCACTTCCTCGCCCTGCGCGCCGACACCACGGCCAACATGGGCGCGTACCTGTCCACCTTTGCGAGCTGCATCCCGACCATCCTGCACGCCACGCTGCTGGCCGGCCAGTACAAGACGCCCAAGATCTGGTGCGAGGTCAAGGCGGTGTTCACCAACACCGCCCCGGTCGACGCCTACCGCGGCGCCGGCCGGCCCGAGGCCACCTACCTGCTCGAGCGCATCGTCGAGACCGCGGCCACCGAGATGGGCATCGACCCGGCCGAGATCCGCCGCCGCAACTTCATCACCACGTTCCCGTACGCCACCCCCGTGGGGCTCACCTACGACATCGGCGACTACAACGCCACGATGACCCGCGCCATCGAGCTGGCCGACGTGGCCGGCTTCGCGGCGCGCAAGGCGGCCAGCGCCGCCAAGGGCCTGAAGCGCGGCATCGGCTATTCGGCCTACATCGAGGCCTGCGGCATCGCGCCGTCCAGCGTGGCCGGGGCCCTGGGCGCCCGCGCCGGCCTGTTCGAGGCCGGCGAGGTGCGCGTGCACCCCACCGGCAAGGTCACGGTGTTCACCGGCAGCCACAGCCACGGCCAGGGCCACGAGACGACCTTCGCGCAGGTGGTGGCCGACAAGCTCGGCATCCCGATGGAGGACGTGTCCATCGAGCACGGCGACACCGGCAAGATCCTCTTCGGCATGGGCACCTACGGCAGCCGCTCGCTGGCCGTGGGCGGCACGGCCATCGTCAAGGCGCTGGACAAGATCATCGCCAAGGGCAAGAAGATCGCCGCGCACCTGATGGAGGCCTCCGACAGCGACATCGTCTTCGAGGACGGCCAGTTCAAGGTGGCCGGCACCGACAAGGCCGTGCCGTTCGCCAGCGTCTCGCTTACCGCCTACGTGCCGCACAACTTCCCGCACGACAAGCTCGAGCCGGGCCTCAACGAGAACGCCTTCTACGACCCGAGCAACTTCACCTACCCGGCCGGCACCTACGTCTGCGAGGTCGAGGTAGATCCCGCCACCGGCCACACGCGCGTCGACCGCTTCACCGCGGTGGACGACTTCGGCAACGTCGTCAACCCGATGATCGTCGAGGGCCAGGTGCACGGCGGCCTGGCGCAGGGCATCGGCCAGGCGCTGCTCGAGCACGGCGTGTACGACAACGACAGCGGCCAGCTGCTGTCCGGCAGCTACATGGACTACGCCATGCCGCGCGCCGACGACGTGCCGAGCTTCCAGGTCGAGACGGCCAAGGGCACGCCCTGCACCCACAACCCGCTGGGTGTGAAGGGCTGCGGCGAGGCCGGCGCCATCGGCTCGCCGCCGGCCGTCATCAACGCCATCTGCAACGCGCTGGGCGTGAAGGACGTGCCCATGCCCGCCACGCCGCACACGGTGTGGAAGGCCGCGCACGGCAAGCTGTGAGCGCCGCCACCTGACCGAGAACGAGGAGAACACACCATGCAGAGCTTCCAGTTCAGCGCCGCGCAGACCGTGGCCGATGCCAAGGCGGCGGCCGCGGCCGGCGCCAAGATCCTGGCCGGTGGCCAGAGCCTGCTGCCGTCGATGCGCCTGGGTCTGGCCGCGCCCGAGGCGCTGGCCAGCCTGTCCGGCATCGCCGAGCTCAAGGGCATCACCGTCGGCGGCGGCGTCGTGAAGATCGGCGCCATGACCACGCACGCCACCGTGGCCGCCAGCGCCGAGGTGCGCGCCGCCATCCCGGCGCTGGCCGACCTGGCCAGCCATATCGGCGACCGCCAGGTGCGCAACTGCGGCACGATCGGCGGCAGCCTCGCCAACAACGACCCCGCCGCCTGCTACCCGGCCGCCGTGCTGGGCCTGGGCGCCACGGTGCACACCGACCGCCGCGACATCGCCGCCGACGACTTCTTCCAGGGCCTGTACACCACGGCGCTGGCCGAGGACGAGGTCATCACCGCGGTGAGCTTCCCCATCCCCGAGAAGGCGGGATGGCAGAAGTTCAAGCAGCCGGCCTCGCGCTTCTCGATCATCGGCGTGTTCGCGAGCAAGGGCCCGAAGGGCGTGCGCGTGGCCGTCACTGGCGGGGGCAACGGCGTGTTCCGCGCCTCGGGCCTGGAGGCGCAGCTGTCCGGCAATTACAGCGCCGCGGCGCTGGCCGGGGCCACGGTGAGTGCCGAGGGCCTGAACAGCGACCTGCACGGCTCGGCCGAGTACCGCGCGGCGCTGATCCCGGTGCTGGCGGCCCGTGCCGTTGGCTGAGGACGTGGCGGCTGCGCTGCCGGCGAGCATCGACGAGGTCGAGCGCGCGCTGGCAGCGCACGACTACGTGGCCGACCGTCGCCTGGCGACGGTCGTGTTCCTCGCGCTCAAGCTGGGCCGCCCGCTGTTCCTGGAGGGCGAGCCCGGCACCGGCAAGACCGAGATCGCGCGCACGCTGGCCGCCGCGCTGGGCCGGCCGCTGATCCGCCTGCAGTGCTACGAGGGCCTGGACCTGGCCGGCGCCGCCTACGAGTGGAACTACGCGCGCCAGATGCTCGAGATCCGGCTGGCGGAATCGGCGGCGGGCGGGAGCGCGGACGACCGCGCGGCGCTGGCCGCGCGCCTGTTCACCGACACCTTCCTCGTCAAGCGCGCGCTGCTCGACGCCATCGACCCCGCTCGCGCGGTGCCGCCGGTGCTGCTGATCGATGAGCTCGACCGCGCCGACGAGCCCTTCGAGGCCTTCCTGCTCGAGGTGTTGTCGGACTTCCAGATCACCATCCCCGAGATGGGCACCGTCAAGGCCACGACGCCGCCGATCGTGGTGCTCACCAGCAACCGCACGCGCGAGGTGCACGACGCCGTCAAGCGGCGCTGCCTGTACCACTGGGTGGGCTTCCCCGATGCGGCGCGCGAGCTCGAGATCATCCGCCGCAAGGTGCCCGGCGCGCCCGAGCGGCTCGCGCGCGAGATCGTGGCCTTCGTGCAGCGGCTGCGCGAGATCGAGCTGTACAAGCTGCCCGGCGTGGCCGAGACCATCGAGTGGACGCGCGCGCTGCGCGAGCTCGACACCGTGGTGCTCGACCCCGAGGTCGTGCAGAACACCCTGGGCCTGCTGCTGAAGTACCAGGACGACATCGCGCGCGTGGGCTCCGACGAGGTGGCGCGGCTGATCGAGCAGGCGCGCGCGGCGGCGGGCTGAGACGCATGCTGCCGAGCGGCCAGACGCCCGGGCGGCTTGCCGAGAACGTGCTGCACTTCGCGCGCGTGCTGCGCACGGCCGGGCTGCCCGTGGGCTCCGACCGCGTGATGCTGGCGCTGCAGGCCCTGCCCGTGGCCGGCCTCGAAGGCAAGGCCGATTTCCACGCCGTGCTCTCGGCCTGCTTCGTCAGCCGCCACGAGCAGCAGACCCTCTTCGACCAGGCCTTCACGCTGTACTGGCGCGACCCCGATCTCGCCGGCCGCATGCGCGCCTTGCTGCTGCCGCGCGTCAACACGAACACCCCGCCGCCGGTGAAGGAGAACCGCCGCCTCGGCGACGCGCTCTTCCCCAGCACGCGCGACGCGCCGGCCAAGGCGCCGCCGCCGCCCGAGATCGAGCTCGAAGCCACGCTCACCTCGAGCGCGCAGGAGCGGCTGCAGAAGGCCGACTTCGAAACGATGAGCACGGATGAATTCCGCGAAGCCCTGCGCCTGCTCACCCGCCTGAAGCCCGCGATGGCCCCGCTGCCCACGCGCCGCCGCGAGGCCAGCCCGCGCCCCGGACGGCTGGACGTGCGCGCCACGTTGCGCGCCGCCGGCCGCGTGGGCGGCGACTACCTGCCGCTGCGCCACAGCGCGGTGCGCGAGGTGGTGCCGCCGCTGGTGGTGCTGGCCGACATCTCCGGCTCGATGGCGCGCTACTCGCGCATGCTGCTGCACTTTGCGCACCTGCTCGGGCAGGCCGGGCCGCGCGTAGAGACCTTCGTCTTTGGCACCCGCCTGACGCGCCTCACACCCCTCTTGCGCCAGCGCGACCCCGACGTCGCCGTGGCCCAGTGCACCGCCAACGTCAAGGACTGGTCCGGCGGCACGCGCATCGCGCACAGCCTGCACGACTTCAACCGCCTGTGGGCGCGCCGCGTGCTCGGCTCGCGCGCCACCGTGCTGCTGGTCAGCGACGGGCTCGAGCACGAGGCCGCCGACGACCTGGCCTTCGAGATGGAGCGGCTGCACAAGAGCTGCCGCCGCCTGGTGTGGCTGAACCCGCTGCTGCGGTTCGAGGCCTTCCAGCCCAAGGCGCGCGGCATCCGCGCGATGCTGCCGCACGTGGACGACTTCCGCCCGGTGCACAACCTGGCGAGCCTGGCGCAGCTGGTCGATGCCTTGGCCAAGCCGCCGCCCCAACGGCGCCCGGGTTCAGCGTAGCGGCCAGCGCAGCAGCCCGGTCGCCAGCGCCGTGCCCAGCAGGATGACGCCGCAGCCCACGAGCATGGTGCCAGTGGGCACCTCGCCGAGCGCGAGGTAGCCCCACAGCAGCGCAAAGGCCGGGATCAGGAATGTCACGCTGGTGGCGGTGGCCGCGCCGGTGCGGGCGATCAGGCGGAAGAACAGCACGTAGGCCAGGCCGGTGCACAGCACCGACAGGGCGATCGCCGCCGCCCAGGCCTTGGCGCCGGGGTTCACCGCCGGCCACCACAGCGCGGCCGGCACCACCAGCGCCAGCGTGGCAGCGGCCTGGCTGCCCGCGGCCACGGCCAGTGGCGGCACGCCTTGCAGCCAGCGCCGCGACACGTTGGCGCCGAGCCCGTACAGACCGGTCGCGGCCAGGCTGGCGGCCACGCCGATGGCCGCGCTGACCCCATGTTCGCCGGCGGCGACGTCGGCCTTGCCCCAGCCCAGCCCCACGACCCCGGCCACGCCGATGGCCAGGCCCAGCCAGCGCGAGGCGCTCAGCCTGTCCTTCAGCCACAGCCAGGCGATGAGCGCGCCCCAGATCGGCACCGTCGCGTTGAACACCGACAGCAGCGCCGTCGTCAGCGCCAGCGCCGCCACCGCGTACAGCAGGAAGGGCAGCGCCGAGTTGACGATGCCGATGCCGGCGATGGCGCGGCCGTGAGTGCGCCAGGCGCCGCCTTGCTGCTTGAGCAGCATCAGCGGCACCAGCAGCAGCGCCGCGCCGGCCACACGCACGAAGGCCAGCGCCACCGGGCCGAACTCGGCCGCGCCCAGGCGCATGAACAGGAAGCTGGCGCCCCACAGCGCGGCCAACAGCAGCAGGTCGGCGGTGTCGCGACGCGTCATGCAGTGGCCGCCAGCACCGGCCTGCTCGCCGGCGTCCCTGCGTGCGACGCCCCGTCCGGCGCCTCATGCCGCAGCAGCCAGCGCTTGCGATCCAGCCCCCCAGCGTAGCCGGTGAGCGCGCCGTCGCGGCCCAGCACGCGGTGGCAGGGTACGACCACGCTCAGCGGGTTGCGCCCCACCGCGGCGCCCACCGCGCGCGACGCCTGCGGCTTGCCCAGTGCGCGCGCGATGGCGCCGTAGTCGGTGTGGGCGCCGCAGCCAATGGCCTGCAGTTCGCCCCACACCGCGTGTTGCCACGGCGTGCCGGCGGCGTGCAGCGGCAGCGAGAACTCGCGCAGGCTGCCGGCAAAGTAGGCACTCAATTGCTCGGTAGCCGCACGCAGCCAGCGCTGCTGCCCGTCCACCGGCACGGCCAGCGCGCCGGGGTGGTGGGCCTGGCCGTCGAACCAGGCGCCGGCCAGGCCCTGGGCGGTGGCGGCCAGCGTGAGGGCGCCCAGCGGCGTGGCCAGGCGGCACTGCGCTTCGAAGGGATGAGCCAGGTGGTGCGGATTCATGTCGGGACCTCGATGTGCTGCCACAGCCGCATCACGGCGTAGGCGCGCCAGGGGCGCCAGGGTTCGGCTTGCGCCAGGAGCTCGGCACGGTCGCGTGTGCCGAGGGCGTTCATCAGGCCGATGTCGGCCACCGGCCAGGCGTCGGGCCAGGCCAGCGCACGCATCGCGATCACCTGTGCCGTCCAGTCGCCGATGCCGGGCAGGGCGACGAGGGTGGCCCGTGTGTCGTCGACCGAGGCGCCGTGCTCGAGCCGCAGCCGGCCCTCGACCAGCGCCTGCGCGAGTGCCTGCAGCGCCTTCACGCGCTGGCGCACGATGCCCAGCGTGCCGATGTCTTCGGCACTCGCCGCCGCGAGGGTGGCCGCGCTCGGGAAGAGGCGCGTCAGGCCCTCGAAGGGCGTGTCGATGGGTTCGCCGAAGCGCTGCACCAGCCGCGCCGCCAGTGTGCGCGCGGCCTTCACCGTGACCTGCTGGCCGAGGATGACGCGGGCCGCCGTCTCGAAGGCGTCCAGCGTGCCCGGCAGGCGCAGGCCCGGGCGCGGCGGCAGCGGCAGTTGCGCCAGCACGGGGTCGATGCGCGCCGGGTCGGCGTCCAGGTCGAAGGCGTGGCGCACGCGGCGGATCACGGCGCCCAGCACCGGGCTCAGGTTGTCGCTGGTGCGAAGCCGAAGCTCGTCGCGCCCCGGTTGGAGCTGCACCTCGATCCAGCCGCGGCGCGGTGCCGTGCCCTCAGCCGCCGGCCAGGCCAGCGTGCGGCGCAACAGGCCGTGCGCCACGTCGACCTGCTCCACGCCTTCGAGCTGCCGCCGCGCGAAGAAGCCGAACAGCGCCTCGGCATCCAGCGGCGGGCGGTAGGCCAGGCGCAGGCCCTGCGCCGCGGTGCCGGCGGGCTTGTCGTGCCGCAACTGCGTGGGCTGCAGCCGGTAGTGCTCCGCAAACGCCGCGTTGAAGCGCCGCAGGCTCTCGAAGCCGCTGGCCAATGCCACCTGCGTGACGGGCATCGCGGTGTCGGTGAGCAGCTGCTTGGCCAGCAACAGGCGCTGCGTCGTCAGCCAGGCCAGCGGCGAGACGCCATGCGCGGCCATGAAGATGCGGCGCAGGTGGCGGTCGGTCACGCCCAGGCGCGTGGCCAGTGCCGGCAGCCGCAGCGGCTCGCCCGCGCGCACGGCGTGTTCGATGGCGCGCGCGGCGGCATCGGCCAGCGTGGCCGAGCTGTCCATCGCCGACAACCCCGGTGCGATCTCGGGCCGGCACTTCAGGCAGGGCCGGAACGTGGCGGCCTCGGCGCGCTCGCGCGTGGCGAAGAAGCGGCAGTTCTCCAGGCGCGGCGTGCGCACGCGGCACACCGGCCGGCAGTAGATGCCGGTGCTGGTGACGCCCACGAACAAGCGCCCGTCGAAGCGCGCATCGCGGGCCTTCAGCGCAAGGTAGGAAGCGTTGTCGTCGAGCACCATGCCGGCATTGTCGCCACCGGCGCGGCGCCGACTCGCCGTTTCCGGACCTGTCAGTCCGCGGCCACCCGGCCGGCGTTCAATGCGGCGACAGCAGCTTCAGCCCCACGATGCCCAGCACGATCAGCCCCACACAGGCGATGCGCGCCAGGCCCGCAGGCTCGCTGAAGAACACGATGCCGAAGATGAACGCGCCCACAGCGCCGATGCCTACCCACACCGGGTAGGCCGTGCCCGCCGGCAGCAGCTTCATCGCCAGGCCCAGCAGCCAGAAGCTCAGGCCCGCGGCCACCATCGTGGCCACGGCCCAGCCGGGCCTGGTGAAGCCGGCGGAGGCCTTCATCGTCATCACCCACACCACTTCCAGCAGGCCGGCCAGCAGCAGCAGGGTCCAGGCCAGGCCGGGGGTCATGGTCAGCGTCATCGTCGCGGCTCCTTGGGGGTGGGCGTTACATGGACTTGAAGAGGTGCACATAGGCGCGGCTCACCGGCAGCTCCTGCGCGTGGCCCTTGATGCGCAGGTAAAGGCGGCTGGCTTCGTCGCGCCGCGTGCCGGCCAGGTGGCGCAGGTTGACGACGGTGCTGCGGTGCGCCTGCACGAAGTCGGCCGGGTCGAGCTGCTGCACCAGCTCGGCGATGGGGCTGCGGATGAGCAGCTCGCGGTCGGCCGTGCGCACGCAGGTGTACTTGTCGTCGGCCTGGAAGAACAGCACGTCTTCCACCGCCACCTGGTGCATCAGCTCGCCCTGGCTGGCGCGCACCCAGCGCAGGCGCTCGGGCTGCTGCGGCGGGTTCGATGCCGCCGGCAGCAGCCGCTGCAGTGCCGCCAGCAGCGGCACGCCGTCGAGCCCGGCCGTGGCCTCGGGCGCGGCCAGCGCCTTCTGCACACGCTGCACCGTGGCCGCCAGGCGCTCGGCCCGGATCGGCTTGAGCACGTAGTCCAGCGCCTCGTGCTCGAAGGCCTGCACCGCGTACTCGTCATAGGCCGTCACGAAGACCACGCGCGTGCGGCCCTCGATGCCCTGCGCCACCTCCAGGCCCGTGAGGCCGGGCATCTGGATGTCGAGAAAGGCCACGTCGGGCTGCAGCGCCGCGATGCGCTCGGCGGCCTCTTCGCCATGGCGCGCGGTGTGCACGATCTGCAGCCCGGGCCACAGGCGCGCGAGTTCGGCCGCCAGCGCGCGGGCCAGGTGGGGCTCGTCGTCGGCGATCAGGCAGGTGGTCATGGCGTGGCGGGATGCAAGGGGATGGTGATGCGCGACAACGTGCCTCGCTGACTGCCGGGCGCCGGCACCACATCGAGCTGCGCCTCGGGGCCGTAGCGGGCCTTCAGCCGCTCGCGGATGTTGTTCAGCGCCAGGCCGTTGCCGCGGCGCGCGCCGGGCCGCGGCGGGGCGCCCAAGCCGCGGCCGTCGTCCTGCACTTCCAGGCAAAGGGTCGTGCCTTGCAGCTGCGCGCGCACCCACACCGTGCCGCCGTCGATGTTGGGCTCCAGGCCGTGCATCACGGCATTCTCGACCAGCGGCTGCAGCAGCAGCGGCGGCAGTGGGTGGCGGCGCGCCGCCTCGTCGGCGCTGATCTCGAAGCGCAGCCGGTCTTCCATGCGCCCCTGCAGCAGCTGCAGGTAGCTCTGCGCCAGATCGAGCTCCTGCGCCACGGTGCTGCTCTCGCTGCGCATGCTGCCCAGGCTGACACGCAGGTAGTCGGTGAAGCTGGCCAGCATCTGCTTGGCCTTGGGCAGGTCGTGGTCCATCAGGCTGTGCACGTTGGCCAGCGTGTTGAACAGGAAGTGCGGCTCGATCTGCGCCTGCAGCAGCCGCAGCTGCGCCTCTTGCGCCTGGCGCTTGAGCTGCTCCTCGTACCACTGCTGCCAGGCCCACAGGCCCCAGATCACGCTGGCGAAGACGGCGAAGATGGCCACCGAGATCCAGCTGCGCTGCGGCGCCCAGTCGACGCGGCCGACGCCCGGCAGCTGCCCCAGCAGCAAGAAGGCCAGCAGCAGGCCCAGGGCCACGCAGAGCATCGAGCTCATGGCGTAGAACACGTTCACCCACAGGCCGGGTTCGCCGTTCACCCAGGCCAGGAAGCGGTCGGACGCCAGCCGCTCGATGGCGGTGTAGACGACATGGAAGACGATGCCGATGATCAGCGCGGTCAGCAGCAGCGGCAGGGCGATCTCGACAAGCTGCCGAGTCGAGGGCACGCGGCCGCTGAACACGACGGCCACCACCGTGAGCCCCAGGCCCCAGGCCAGCGACACCAGCCCCGTCATCACCCACATCGCCCACTCGGGCGCGGCGTGCTGGCGGCGCAGCTTGAAGAAGTCCTGGCGGGCCAGGCGCAGGGTGGCAAAGAAGGTCTCCATGGGCCGGCAGTCTAGGTACCCCGGCCCGGCGTGCCGCTGCCGGGGCGATGGATCGACAGCCCAGGCGGCGGATCGACAGCCCGCGGGGCTGCCCTTCCTACAATCGCCCGATTCCGAGCCACCAACCCACATCCCGCCCATGCGCATCGACCCGAGCATCTTCAAGGCCTACGACATCCGCGGCATCGTCGGCAGGAACGTCGACGAGGCCTTCGCCGAGCACCTGGGCCGCGCCTTCGGCAGCGAGGCGCGCGCCGCCGGCGAGAAGGCCGTGGCCGTGGGCCGCGACGGGCGCCTGTCGGGCCCCGGCCTGGCCGCGGCGCTGGTGCGCGGGCTGCAGAGCACGGGCCTCGACGTCGTCGACCTGGGGCCGGTGACGACGCCCATGCTGTACTACGTGGCCGCCACGCGCGGCCGCCACGGCTGCACCAGCGGCATCCAGGTCACCGGCAGCCACAACCCGAAGGACTACAACGGCTTCAAGATGGTGATGGCCGGCCGCGCCATCTACGGCGAGGACATCCAGAAGCTGAAGCGCCGCATCGAGGCCGAGGACTACACGGTGGCCAAGGGCCGCAGCGCGCGCATGGACATCGGCGCCGAGTACGCCGCGCGCATCACCGGCGACTGCCGCCTGGCGCGGCCCATGAAGGTGGTGGTCGACAGCGGCAACGGCATCCCCGGCGCCAGCGCGCCCGGCATCCTGCGCGCGCTGGGCTGCGAGGTCATCGACCTGTACAGCAGGGTCGACGGCGACTTCCCCAACCACCACCCCGACCCGAGCAAGCCCGAGAACCTGGAGATGCTCAAGGCCGTGGTGCACGCCACCGGTGCCGAGATCGGCCTGGCCTTCGACGGCGACGGCGACCGCCTGGGCGTGGTCACCGCCGGCGGCAACATCATCTACCCCGACCGCCAGATCATGCTGTTTGCGCGCGACATCCTGGCGCGGCACCCGGGCGCGCAGATCATCTACGACGTCAAGTGCAGCCAGCGCCTGCCGGCGGCCATCCGCGAGGCCGGCGGCCGGCCGCTGCTGTGGAAGACCGGCCACTCCCTGATCAAGGCCAAGCTCAAGGAGACCGGCGCGCCCTTCGCCGGCGAGATGAGCGGCCACCTGTTCTTCGGCGAGCGCTGGTACGGCTTCGACGACGCCATGTACACGGCGGCGCGCCTGCTGGAGATCCTGTCGCGCCAGGCCGACCCCAGCGCCTTCCTCGACGCGCTGCCCACCAGCTACTCCACGCCCGAGCTGAACGTGGCCTGCGCCGAGGGCGAGCACCACGCCGTGGTGGCCGAGCTGCTGGCGCGCGTGGCCGACGGCCGGCTGGCCTTCGAGGGCGGCGAGGTCGGCACCATCGACGGCCTGCGCGTGGACTTCGCCGACGGCTTCGGCCTCATCCGCGGCAGCAACACCACGCCGGTGCTGGTGCTGCGCTTCGAGGGCCACACGCCCGAGGCGCTGCAGCGCATCCAGGAGCGCTTCATGCAGGTGCTGCGCAGCGTCAAGCCCGACGCCGTGGTGGGCGCCTCGGCGCACTGACGGCCGGCCCGCCCGTTCGCCCCGAGCCTGCCTGGGGGCGGCGCCGAGCCCGCCAAAGCGGCCGATGACCGAGACCCTGCTGCGCACCGCCTACGCCCTGGCGTTGCGCCTGGCCACGCCGGCCTACCTGGCGCGGCTGTGGTGGCGCGGCCGGCGCGAGCCGGGCTATCGCGAGCACCTGGCCGAGCGCCTGGGCTTCGGCCCGGCCGAGGCGCCGGGCCGCGTCTGGATCCACGCCGTCTCGCTGGGCGAGACCAAGGCCGCGGAGCCGCTGATCGCCGCGCTGCGCGCGCGCGATCCAGCGCTGCGGCTGCTGCTCACGCACGGCACGGCCACCGGCCGCGCCGCCGCGCGCGCGCTGTTGCGCGAGGGCGACCGGGCCTGCTGGCAGCCCTGGGACACGCCGGGCGCCGTGCGCCGCTTCCTGGCCCGCCACCGGCCGGCGGTGGGCGTGGTGATGGAGACCGAGGTCTGGCCCGTGCTGCTGCACGAGGCCGCCCGCGCCGGCGTGCCGATGCTGCTGGCCAATGCCCGCTTGAGCGAGCGCAGCGCGCGCAAGGGCCGGCGCCTGGCGGCGCTGATGCACCCGGCGCTGGCCCGCTTCGACGCCGTGCTGGCGCAGACCGAGGCCGACGCCGCGCGCCTGCGCGGCAGCGGCGCGCGCGCCGTGCGGGTGGCGGGCAACCTCAAGTTCGAGATCACGGTCAGCGGCGAACGGCTGGCGCGCGGCGCGGCGTGGAAGGCGGCGCTCGGCCGCCCGGTGGTGCTGGCGGCCGTCACGCGCGAGGGCGAGGAGGCCGCGCTGCTGGCGGCCTGGCGCGCGGCGCCGCGCGGCGAGGCGCTGCTCGTCGTGGTGCCGCGCCACCCGCAGCGCTTCGACGAGGTGGCGGCCCTGGTGGCCGGCGCTGGCTTCACGCTGGCCCGCCGCAGCGGCTTTGCCGGCGATGCCCCGGCGGGCGAGGCGCTGCGCGCCGAGGTCTGGCTCGGCGACAGCCTGGGCGAGATGCCGGCCTGGTACGCGCTGGCCGACGTGGCGCTGCTCGGCGGCAGCTTCGCGCCGCTGGGCGGCCAGAACCTGATCGAGGCCGCGGCCTGCGGCTGCCCGCTGCTGATGGGGCCGCACACCTTCAACTTCGCGCAGGCGGCCGAGCTGGCGATCGAGGCCGGCGCCGCCCGGCGGGTGGACGATGTCGGGGCGGCCGTGTCGCAGGCGCTGCGCCTGCTGCACGACGGCCCTGCACGGCAGGCCATGGCCGACGCCGGCCGTGCCTTCGCCGCGGCGCACCGCGGGGCCGCGGCGCGCATGGCCGAGGCCGTGCTGGCGGCGCGCCGCGCCTGAGGCGGCCCCGCGCTGCGGCGCGGGTTGTCAGGCCTTCAGCAGCGGCAGCATCGCCAGCCCGCCCGAGCCCGGCATCACCTGGGCATCGAGCGCGGCGCGCGGCACGCGCAGGTGCTCGGCCATCACGGTGCGGAACACGGCGCGCAGGTCGGTGGTGACGCGCAGGTCGCGGCCCTCGAAGCGCTGCGCGCGGGCCAGGCCCGGCCAGTCGGCCAGCACGCGGCCGCCACGCACCGCGCCGCCCAGCACGAAGGCGGCGCCGCCGGTGCCGTGGTCGGTGCCCAGCGTGCCGTTGACGGCGACCTCGCGGCCGAACTCGGTGGCCACGACGACGACCGTGCGGTCCCAGGTGCCGCCGGCCTGCAGGCCGCTGCGCAGCGCCTCGAGCGTGGCGTCGAGCGTGCGCAGGTTGTTGCTGGTGGCGCCGTTGGGCGCGCCCTGGTTGGCGTGGGAATCCCAGCCCGGCATGTCCAGCACGGCCACGGTGGCGCCGCGCTGCACGAACTCGGCCGCGCGGGCGGCCAGGCCGACGACGGGCCGCCGGGCGGGGCCGGGCCCTGCCGCCATGCTGGCGGGCATGGGCGCGGTCATGGCGCCGGCCATGGCGGGGTCCTCGCGCAGGCCCCGGGCCCGGGCCAGCGCGGTGGCCAGGGCGGGGTCGGCCTGCCACAGCGCGGCCAGGCGGTTGACGAGGTCGGTGTCGGGCTCGGGCAGGGGCGAGGGCGCCCAGGTGTCCACGCCCGCCGCACCGCGCAGCACCAGCGGCACCGCGGTGTCCAGCGCCACGGCGCGCCCGCCGGCCATGTGCGGCAGCGCGCGCGCCAGCCAGCCGCTGGCCAGCTCGTGCGGCCGCGTGCCGCCGTGCTCGAGCACGTTCTGGGCGTCGAAGTGGCTGCGCTCGCGGTAGGGCAGGCCGGTGGCGTGCACCACCAGCAATTCGCCCTTGCCGTGCAGGGCGTGCAGCTGGGGCAGCAGCGGGTGCAGCGCGAAGGGGCCGTCCAGCGGCCGTGGCGGCGCATCGAAGGCGTCGAAGTTCGCCAGCGGGCCGCGGGCCTCGGCGAAGGCCGGGTCGCCGGGCACGGGCACGGCGCTCAGGCCGTCGAGGCCGCCGCGCAGCAGCACGAGCACGAAGCGCGGTGCGTCGGCGTGCTGGGCGCGCACGGGCGCGACGGCCAGCGAGGCGGTGGCCAGCAGCAGCTGGCGGCGATTGAGGCGGTGCATCGTCGCTCCCCGGTTCAGCGGCGCTGGAATTCGGGCGCCAGCAGCAGCAGCGCCACGGCCTGCGCGCCGTCGGCGGCGCGCTCGAGCTGCTGGCGCGTGGCCGCGGTCAGCCGCGGGCCCAGGCTGGCCTCGGCCACGGCGCG
>CAIKLM010000106.1 GCA_903828235.1 uncultured beta proteobacterium
CCGGCGCGGCCCCGGCAGCAGCGGCCGCCGCCCCCCGGCGGCGTGGCACCCATCCGGCGCTGTGGGCCGTGACCGGCGCGCTGCTGGCGGCGCTGGCCGTGACCGCCGTGCAGCGCCTGGGCCCCGGCCAGCGCGCCGTGACGCAGGCCGACATCGACCGCGCCGTGCGCGAGAGCCTCGAGAAGGAACCCCTGCCCTCCCAGGCGGCCAAGGCATACCAGGCCATCCTGCCCTCGGTGGTGCGGGTCACCGGGCTCATGAACGAGGACGACGACGGCCAGGAGAACCCCGAGCGCCGCGCCATGGACCGCAGCCTGGGCACCGGCGTGGTCATCATCGACAACGGCACCATCCTGACCAACCTGCACGTGGTGTGGGGCAGCCGCAAGATCCGCGTGCGCTTCGCCAACGGCCACGAGAGCGACGCGGTGATGGTGGGCGCACAGCCCGAGAACGACCTCGCCGTGCTGAAGGCGCTGGACCTGCCCGACGACCTCGAGGCCGCCACCATGCGCTCCACCGCCGACCTGCAGCCGGGCGACCACGTCATCGCCGTCGGCCACCCCTTCGGCATCGGGCCCAGCGTCAGCTACGGCGTCGTCAGCGGCCTGAAGCGCGAGTTCCGCAGCGAGGCCGGCGAACGCACGCTGAACAACCTGATCCAGTTCGACGCCGCCGCCAACCCGGGCAACAGCGGCGGGCCGCTGGTCACGATGGACGGTCAGGTCGTGGGCATCGTGACCGCCATCCTCAACCCCAGCGAGCAGCGCACCTTCATCGGCATCGGCTTCGCCGTGCCCATCGAGAACGCGGCCCAGGCCGCGGGCATGCCGCCCTTCTGACCCCTCACCGCAACGGACCCCGACATGCACGAACAAGCCCAGGCCACCGCCGCGTTGATGGAGCGCGTCCTCTACGAGGTCAAGCGCGTCGTCGTCGGCCAGGACCGCTTCCTCGAGCGCGTGATGGTGGCGCTGCTGGCGCAGGGCCACCTGCTGGTGGAGGGTGTGCCGGGGCTGGCCAAGACGCTGACCGTCAAGACGCTGGCGCGCACGGTGCGCGGCAGCTTCAAGCGCATCCAGTTCACGCCCGACCTCGTGCCGGCCGACCTGGTGGGCACGCGCATCTTCAACCAGAAGACCGGCGAGTTCGGCACCAGCCTGGGCCCGGTGTTCGCCAACCTGCTGCTGGCCGACGAGATCAACCGCGCGCCGGCCAAGGTGCAGAGCGCGCTGCTCGAGGTGATGCAGGAGCGCCAGGTCACGATCGCCGGCGAGACGCACCGGGTGCCCGACCCCTTCGTGGTGATGGCCACGCAGAACCCGATCGAGACCGAGGGCACCTACCCGCTGCCCGAGGCGCAGGTGGACCGCTTCATGATGAAGGTGCTGGTCGACTATCCCACCGAGGAGGAGGAGTTCGTCATCGCCGAGCGCGTGACCGGCCAGCCCGTGGACATCGGCCCCGTCACCGACACGCACGCGCTGGCGGCGCTGCAGCGCGAGTGCCGCGCCGTCTACTGCGACCCCAGCCTGATGCAGTACGCCGTCAGGCTGGTGGGCGCCACCCGCAACCCCGCCCGGTACGACCTGCCCGACGCCGCGAAGTACATCACCTACGGCGCCAGCCCGCGCGCCACCATCGGGCTGGTCGAGGGCGGCAAGGCGCTGGCGCTGATGCGCGGCCGCCGCTACGTGCTGCCCGAGGACATCACCGACCTCGTGCACGACGTGCTGCGCCACCGCGTGGTGCTCAGCTACGAGGCGCTGGCCGAGGGCATCACGGCTGACGGCCTGATCGCGAACGTGCTGAAGAAGGTGACGGCGCCGGACAAGCCGCTCACCCACCCGCAGGCCTGAACCAGCCCCGTCATGAGCGCCCTGGCCACCGACGCCGACGCCCTGCTCCGCAAGCTGGAGTGGACGGTGATCCGCCGCCTGGACGGCCTGCTGCAGGGCGACTACCGCACCCTCTTCCGCGGCGGCGGCGTCGACCTGGCCGACCTGCGCGAATACCAGCTGCACGACGACGTGCGCCACATCGACTGGAACGTCACGGCGCGGCTGCAGACGCCCTACGTGCGCCAGTTCCTGGAAGACCGCGACATGACCGCGTGGTTCCTGCTCGACCTGTCGGGCAGCGTCGATTTCGGCAGCGGCGACGTCACCAAGCTGGCGGTCTCCAGCGGTTTCGTGGCGACGCTGGCGCGCGTGATCACGCGCCACGGCAACCGTGCCGGCGCGGTGCTGTACGGCCAGCGCGTCGACACCGTGCTGCCGCCGCGCACCAGCCGCGCCCACGTGCTGGAGCTGCTGGCGCGCATGCGCATGCCGCGCGCCCAGGCCGCGCCGGGCGTGCGGCCGGCCGGCACGCAGCTGGCCGAGCTGCTGCGGATGGCCGACGGCGTGATGACGCGGCGCTCGCTGGTGTTCGTGGTGTCCGACTTCATCTCGGCGCCGGGCTGGGCGGACGCGCTGGCGCGCCTGGCTCGTCGCCACGAGGTCGTGGCCGTGCGCCTGTGGGACCCCATGGAGATGGCGCTGCCCGACGTGGGCCTGGTCACGGTGGAAGACGCCGAGACGGGCGAGCAGCTGTTCATCGACGCCGCCGACCCCGCTTTCCGCGAGCGCTACGCGGCGATTGCCGAGCAGCAGGAGGCCGAGCTGTTCGAGCAGCTGGGCCGCTCGGGCGCCGACGTGATCGAGCTGGCCACCGACGACGACCTGCTGCAGGCGCTGCTGCGGCTTTCGGACCTGCGCCGCCTGCGTGCGCGCCGGGGCTCGCCCGTGCGCGGCCCCGCCTCGCTGCAGCGCGCGCGGCCGGCGCCAGCCGCCGCGCCGCCCGCCTGAACCCCACCTTCCGAGCCAACCGCCATGTCCTTCATCTGGCCTTCGATGCTCTGGCTGCTGGTGCTGCTGCCGCTGCTGGTGCTGCTGTACGTGTGGCTGCTGCGCAGGAAGCGCAAGACCACGGTGCGCCTGGCGAGCGTGCAGGTGGCCAAGCTGGCCATGGGGCCGGGCCCCGGCTGGCGCCGCCACGTGCCGCCGGCGCTGCTGCTGCTGGCCATGGCGGCAGGCCTGCTGGCGGTGGCGCGGCCCACGGCCACGATCACGCTGCCGCTGGCCGAGCGCACCATCATCCTGGCCATGGACGTCTCCGGCAGCATGCGGGCCGAGGACGTCAAGCCCAACCGTCTGGTGGCCAGCCAGGAGGCCGCCAAGGCCTTCGTGCACGGCCTGCCGCGCGAGGTGAAGGTGGGCGTGGTGTCGTTCGCCGGCACCGCGGCGGTGGTGCAGGCCCCCACCGTGAGCCGCGACGATGTGCTGGCGGCCATCGACCGCTTCCAGCTGCAGCGCGGCACGGCCACCGGCAGCGGCATCGTCCTCAGCCTGGCCACGCTGTTCCCCGACCACGGGATCGAGATCCAGCACGTCACCGGGCAGCGCAACTTCCCCGGCAGCAACAACGACATCCGCAAGCCCGACACACCGGCGTTCAAGCCGGTGCCGCCGGGCTCGTACAACTCGGCGGCGATCATCATGCTGACCGACGGGCAGCGCACCACCGGCCCCGACCCGCTGGAGGCCGCGAAGATGGCCGCCGAGCGCGGCGTGCGCGTCTACACGGTGGGCATCGGCACCACCAGCGGCGAGATCATCGGCTTCGAGGGCTGGAGCATGCGCGTGCGGCTCGACGAAGAGACGCTGAAGAACGTCAGCGTGCTCACGCACGGCGAGTACTTCTACGCCGGCACCGCCGACGACCTGAAGAAGGTCTACGAGGGCCTGAGCTCGCGCATGGTGGTCGAGCGCAAGGAAACGGAAGTCAGCGCGCTCTTCGCGGCGCTGAGCGTGCTGCTGAGCGTGGTGGCGGCGGGGCTCTCGGTGATGTGGTTCGGGCGCGTGGCGTAGCCGAAACGTGCGCCGTGGCGGGCACGCGTCGGCGCCGAGCGAGGGCGCTCCAGGTCAGTGCTCCCTCGGCGCCCTGTCCGGCGCGCCGGGGGCTCTTCGGTTGGGGCCGAGAGGTGCGTCGCGGCCGCTGCGGCGATCTCGCCATGCCCCAGTCAGGCTTCTTGTTGACAGAAGTCTTCAAACGAATACACTTGTCTTCAATCCTGCTCATGGGCAGTCAATTCGTGGTGACGGCCTGGCGACCGCGGTTGACCCGCGGCGAGCAGGCAGCGGCCCGGCAAACCTTGATCGACTCGCCTGACGGGTCGTCGTGGTGACCTTCACTCCGATGGAATTCGGACCTCCGACATGCCTTCGAACGGCCCCGAACCCTCTCCCCCGGCGCAAGACCCCGGCCAAGGCGGCGATGTGGCCCTGGGCCGCTGGAGCCTGGCCCGCGAGCTGGAAGACAGCACCCTGCGGCGCGAACTCCTGGGAGCACCCGCCTCGCCACCCGATGACCCGGCATCGACGAGCCGGGAACGACGGCTCCGCTTCACCGGCACAGGCTCCGAGTACTTTCGCATCTGGATCGTCAACGTCCTGCTCACGCTGCTGACCCTGGGGGTCTACTCGGCCTGGGCCAAGGTGCGAAAGGCGCGCTGGTTCGCGCAGCACACGGAACTCGAAGGCGACCGGTTCGACTTTCACGGGTCAGCTCCCCGCATACTCGTCGGCCGCATCGTTGCCGTGGTCCTGCTGGCACTGTGGACCTTCAGCTTCGACTGGTCCGCCGAGTTGGGCATCGCGGTGCTGGGGCTGTTCTGCGTCGTGGGGCCGCTGCTGTTTGCCAGCGCGCAGCGCTTCAAGCTCGCCAACAGCAGCTGGCGCGGCCTGCGCTTCGGCTTCGCGGTTCCCCGCGCGAAGTTGTATGCCGTGTGCCTGCCCCTGCTGCTGCTGTGGACCGCCGGCACCGTTGCGCAGGCCGTGGGTGCCGAGGGGGTCTGGCTGGTGGCCGCAGCATTGCCGCCCTTCGTTGGACTGCCCTGGGCGCACGCGCGCCTGAAGCAGATGCAGCATGACCATGCGAACTTTGGCGCACAGCGCTTCCACTACAGGCCCAGCACGCCCGAGTTCTACGGGCTGTACGCCGTCGGCCTCGTGCTGCTGCTAGTGGCCGGCGCATTCGGGGCGACGCTGGCGGGCCTGTTCAAGCAGCTCGGGGAGTCTGCGGACATCGTCTCGGTTCACTGGCAGGAGGGTCTGTTGGCGGGCGTTTGCCTGACCATCCTCGCCTGGCTGATCGTCTGGCCGTACTTCGCCGCACGGCTGCAACAGATCGTGTGGGGCCATACCGAGCTCGACAGCGGCGCGAGCCGGATCGCGTTCCGCGGCACGATGCGGAGCGGGCCGTTCTGGGGCCTGACCTGTCGCCACGGACTCGGCGTGCTCGTGAGCTGCGGCTTGTGGTGGCCCTTCGCGGCGGTGGCCTTCGCCCGCTATCGCGTCGAGAGCCTGGTCGTGGTAAACGGCGGTGAGGCCTTGCCTGTCCTGAGCGGAACCAGCGCCGCCGACGAGCGCCAGGCCGCGGGCGATGGCGCAGCCGACTTCTTCGGTCTGGACCTGGGATGGTGACGCAGACCACCGCGCGCGGCTTCGATGGGCTGAGCACCGAGCCCCGCGAAGCGATGCTGGCGCTGAGCGCCGACGCGCTGAGCGTGAGCTGGGGCGATCGTGCCGACGTCTTCCGGTTCGCCGACTTGCGGCTGGGCGAGTCCAGCGCAACCGCGCCCTGCCCGGTCGAGTTGCCCGGCGGAGTGACGATCTGGCTCGACGATGCGCGCTTCGCCAGCGCGCTGCGCCAAGCCCGCGGCGGCAGCGGATGGGTCGAGCGTGCCGTGGCCAGCGGGCCCGCGGCACTGCTCGCATTGCTGCTGACGGTCTTGTTGGTGGTGTGGCTCGAACGCCAGGGGGTCGGCCTGGCTGCGCGGGCGGCACTGCCGCTGGTGCCGCACTCGGCCGACCAACGCATCGGTGAGACCGCCTGGCAGTATCTCGACGGGCAAGAGCTGCAGCCTACGCGCCACCTCGACCGTTGCCTCGACCTGGCGAAGCAATTCGACAGTGCCTTGAAAGTTGCGGGCGACGAGCGATTCATCCCCATGATCCAGTGCCGGCGCCGGGGTGACGAGGTGAACGCATTCGCGCTGCCCAACGGCCAGATCGTGCTGCTCGATGGCCTGCTCGAACGGCTGACGGACGACGAGGTCTTGGGCGTGCTCGGACACGAGCTCTCGCACGTACGGCGCCGCCACGCCATGGAGGCTCTGATGCGGCAGATGGGATTGCTGGCAATGGCAAGCGTCGTGTTCGGCGACTTTTCGACCGTGGCCGCCGGCGTCTTTGCCACCACGACGGGCCTGCGCTACAGCCGCGACGCCGAGCGACAGGCCGACCAGGATGCCGTCGACTTCCTGCGTGCCAGCGGCAACGATCCGGCCGTGATGACGCAGGTGTGGCGCAAGTTCGCGGCGCTGCAGGCGGAGGCGGGGGTATCCGTGCCTCTCTGGCTGAGCAGCCACCCGCCGCCCGAAGAACGGGAGCGGGCTGTGCAGCGCTGAGCGCTGCCACCATCGCCGGGGCCAGGGGCGGCGCCGGCTGCTGGTGCTGCGGAATAGCTGCTCAGGGCACCACCCGCAGCACCTCGCCGTTGCTGCCGTCGGTCAGCACGTACACGAAACCATCCGGCCCCTGCCGCACGTCGCGGATGCGCTTGCCCAGGTTCTCGAGCAGGCGCGTCTCGCCCGTGACTCGTTCGCCGTCCAGCGTGAGCAGCACCAGCGCCTGCGCGCGCAGCGCGCCCATCAGGAGGTGGCCCTTCCAGGCCGGGTAGCGGTCGCTGGTCACGAACACCAGGCCCGAGGGCGCGATGGACGTGGGCACCCAGTGGCGCAGCGGCTGCTCAAAGCCCGCCTTGGGCCCCTCCTCGCCGATGCGCGTGCCCAGGCCGTAGTTGCGGCCGTAAGTGACCAGCGGCCAGCCGTAGTTGAGGCCGGGGCGCACCAGGTTGACCTCGTCGCCGCCCTGGGGCCCGTGCTCCACCGCCCACAGCGCGCCCGTGCCTGGGTGCAGCGCCGCGCCCTGGATGTTGCGGTGCCCCAGGCTGAAGACCTCGGGCGCCGCGCCGCTGCGGCCCACGAAGGGGTTGTCGGCCGGGGCCTTGCCGTCGGCGTCGATGCGGATGACCTTGCCGATGTGGTTGGCGCTGTTCTGCGCCTCGTCCTTGCCGCCGAAGCGGTCGCCCAGGCCCACCAGCAGGTGGCCGCTGCGATCGAAGACGATGCGGCTGCCACAGTGGTGGCGCGAGTTCATCTTCGGCCGCTGGCTGAAGATGGTGCGCACGTCCTCCAGTCGCTCGCTGCCCGGCGCGCCGACCAGCCGCGCCCGGGCCACCGCCGTGCCGTTGCCGCCCTCGCCCGGCTCGGCAAAGGTGAAGAAGATGCGCTGGTTGCTGGCGAAGGCGGGGTCGGCCACCACATCGAGCAGGCCGCACTGGCCACCCACGCTGACGGCCGGAAGGCCCGCCAGCGGCGCACCCAGGCGGCCGTCGGCCGACACCACGCGCAGCGCGCCGCCCTTCTCGGTGAGGAGGCGGCGCCCATCGGGCAGGAAGGCCAGGGCCCAGGCGTCCTGCAGGCCCCGCACCACCGGTTCGGTGCGAAGGGCCTGGGCGGCGGCAGGGGCGGTCAGCGCGGCAGCCAGTGCCAGGGCTGCGATGGAACGGGCGGAAAGATGCTTGGTCATGCCCCGAGGATGCCGCGCCCCGTGTGCCCCTGCCGGCCAGCGGACTTCAGGACTTCAGGCCGCGGCCTCGGCCGCCTCCACCACCATCTGCACGCGCTGGCGGCCGTTCCACTCGTCCAGGCTCACGCGGTAGGCCAGTCGGGCCTGCGCGGGCAGGCTCTCGGTGCGGTTGAACCAGATGCCGTCGCGCTCCTGCCCGGCGTGGCGCAGGCGCAGCTTCAGGTGCTTCTCGCCCACCAGGCGCTGCTGCAGCACCTGCACCGTGTCGCAAAAGAGCGGCGGCTCGAAACCCTGGCCCCACACCTGCTCGTCCAGCAGGGCCACGGTCTCGGCGTTGAACCACTGCAGGTCCAGCGGGCCGTCGGTGCGCAGCGTGCGCGTCAGCGTGGCGGCATCGAGCCACTCGCGCGCCACCGCCTCCAGCAGCGCGCCGAAGCGCGCCACCGCCCCGGCGTCGCCCTCGGCCAGCGTGCAGCCGGCCGCCATGGCGTGGCCGCCGAAGCGCGCCAGCAGGCCCGGCTCGCGCTTGGCCACCAGGTCCAGCGCATCGCGCAGGTGAAAGCCCGCGATCGACCGCCCCGAGCCCTTCAGCCGCCCGTCGGCCCCGCGCGCGAACACGAAGGTCGGGCGGTGCAGGCGGTCCTTCACGCGGCCGGCCACGATGCCCACCACGCCCTCGTGAAAGGCCTCGTCGAACAGGGCCAGGGCCGGCGGCGGCGTGGCCGGCCCGCCGGCCAGCAACGCCAGGGCCTCGTCGGCGCGCTCGCGCATGCCGCCTTCCACCTCGCGGCGCTCTCGGTTGATGGCGTCCAGTTGACCGGCCAGTTCCTGCGCGTGGGCGTCGTCGTCGGTGACCAGGCACTCGATGCCCAGCGTCATGTCGGCCAGCCGGCCGGCGGCGTTGATGCGCGGCCCCAGGGCAAAGCCGAAGTCGAAGCCCGCGGCCCGCGCCGGCTCGCGCCCGGCCACGCGGAACAGCGCCGCCAGGCCCGGCTGCAGGCGCCCCGAGCGGATGCGCTTGAGGCCCAGGGCCACGAGGCGCCGGTTGTTGGCGTCGAGCTTCACCACGTCGGCCACCGTGCCCAGCGCCACCAGGTCCAGCAGCGCGTCCAGCCGCGGCTCGGCGCCGGCCGCGTACAGGCCGCGGGCGCGCTGCTCGGCCCGGGTGGCCAGCAGCACGTAGAACATCACGCCCACGCCGGCGATGGCCTTGCTGGCAAAGCCGCAGCCCGGCTGGTTGGGGTTGACGATCACGTCGGCCGCCGGCAGCACCACGGCCCCGTCGTCCACGCGGGGCAGGTGGTGGTCGGTGACGAGCACGGCCATGCCCAGCGCCTTGGCGTGCGCCACGCCCTCCAGGCTGGCGATGCCGTTGTCCACGGTGACCAGCAGGTCGGGCCGCAGAGGCCGGGCCAGCTCGACGATCGCCGGCGTGAGCCCGTAGCCGTGCACGGCACGGTCGGGCACGACGTAGTTCACCGATGCCGCACCCAAGAGGCGCAGGCCGCGCAGCGCCACGGCGCAGGCCGTGGCACCGTCGCAGTCGTAGTCGGCCACGATGCAGATGCGGCGGCCGGCGGCGATGGCGTCGGCCAGCAACCGGCCGGCCTCGGGCGCGCCCTTCATCGTCGGCGGCGGCAACAGCCGGGCCGGGCTGGTGTCGAGTTCCTCGGCCGAGCCCACGCCGCGCGCCGCCAGCAGGCGCGCCAGCAGCGGGTGCACGCCCTGCTGCTCCAGCGCGAAGGCCAGTCGCGGCGGCGCCGGGCGGGGCTGCAGCACGGGGCTGTTCACAAGGCCTCCAGCCAGTCGGCCATGGGGGTGCGGCCCCAGCGCTGCCACCAGCGCTGCCAGCCCGTGGCGGGCGTGCCGCCCAGCGTGAGGCTGCCGCGCTCGCCGCACAGCGTCAGCTGCGCCGGCAGCCCGCGCTGCACGCGCGCCAGCAACGCGCCCAGCGCCCCGGCCTCCAGGGTGTCCCAGGCCTTGCACCAGGCGGCCCAGTCGCCGGCCAGCGCCGGGGCGCGCAGGCCCTCGTGCACCACCAACTCGGCAGCGTCGGCCAAGGGCTGCCGGGGGCCGCAGCCGCTGACCCACACGCTGTTCACGGGCAGCAGGCCGCGCTGCTCGCGCTCGGCGTTCAAGGGGTGCGCGTGCAGCAGCATCTGCAGCTCGGCCTGCAGTCGGCGCAAGCGGCGCGCGGCGGCGTCGCTGCCCAGCCAGGCGTCGACGTTGCGGCCGATCACGCGGTCCAGGCTCGCCGTGGGCAGGTCGGCCAGGCTCTCGTGCGCCGCGAACCAGGCGTCGGGCCGGCCCCAGGCCAGCAGCCAGCCGTCGTCGGCGAACAGCGGGCACACGGCCTCGCACAGCGCGCGCGAGCCGGCGTCGTCCAGCGCCAGCGCGGCGGGGTCGACCAGGCTGACCTGCTCGGTGCCCAGGTGCCAGTGCACGGGCGTGAGCTGGGCCCAGGCGAGGTCGCCGGTGTCGATGCCGCAGCGCGCGGCCTCGTGCGCGGCGAAGGGCAGCGCGCCGTCGGCGCCCGTCCAGCCTGCGGCGCGCGCGAAGGCGCGCTCGTGCGGCGGCGACAGCGACCACTCGTCGCCCTCGTCGCGCCCCGCCTCGGGCAGCCACTCGCGCAGCGCCGCCAGCACCGGCCGCTGCAGGCTGCGCGCGGCGGCGCGGCCGGCGTCGGGCAAGGGGGCGGCGAAGGGAACGATCAGGTGCATCGGCGGCGGATTATCCCGGCCGCCAAGAGCGGCCTCGCGCCGCGCAGGGCCGGCCCCGCGCACCCCCTCGGGTACCATCCGCGCCCCATGCTCGGGCCCTTCGACCCCCCGTTCGAGTGGCAGATCGGCTGGCGCTACACCCGCGCCGGCCGGGGCGGCCGCCGCAACGGCTTCATCTCCTTCATCAGCGCCATCTCGGTGCTCGGCATCGCTCTGGGCGTGGCGGCGCTGATCATCGTGCTCAGCGTGATGAACGGCTTCCAGAAGGAGGTGCGCGACCGCATGCTCAGCGTGGTGGCGCACGTGGAGGTGATGGACGCCAGCGGCGGCGCCCTGCCCGACTGGAAGGCCACCGCCGCCGCGGCGGCGCAGGACCCGCGCGTGGTGGGCGCCGCGCCCTTCGTGGTCGCGCAGGCCCTGGTCGGGCGCGGCGACGAGCTGCGCGGCGCCGTCGTGCGCGGCATCGACCCCGCCGAGGAAGCCAAGGTCACCGAGCTGGCCCGGGGCAGCGCGGCGCTGATGGCGCAGCTCAAGCCCGGCGAGTGGAACATCGTGGTCGGCGTCGAGCTGGCACGGCTGCTGGGCGCTGGCATCGGCGACAAGATCACCGTCGTGGCGCCCGGCGGTCAGACGACGCCGGCCGGCGTGGTGCCGCGGCTGCGGCAGTTCACGCTGGCGGGCACCTTCTCGGCCGGCCACTACGAGTACGACAGCGCGCTGGCACTGATCCACGTCGACGACGCGGCGCGGCTGTTCCGCGTCGAGGGGCCCATGGGCGTGCAGCTGCGCCTGGCCGACGTGATGGACGCGCGGCGCGCCGGCTTCGAGCTGCAGGCGCGGCTGGGCGGCGAGGTCTTCGTGCGCGACTGGACGCGCATCAACCGCAGCTGGTACGACGCCGTGCAGATCGAGAAGCGGCTGATGGGCATCATCCTGACGCTGATCGTCGCGGTGGCCGCGTTCAACCTCGTCAGCACGCTGGTGATGACGGTGACGGACAAGCGCGCCGACATCGCCATCCTGCGCACGCTGGGCGCGAGCCCGCGCTCGATCATGGGCATCTTCATGGTGCAGGGGGCGACGGCGGGGGTCATCGGCACGCTGGCCGGCTGCGGGCTGGGCCTGCTCGTGGCCTACAACGTCGACGTCATCGTGCCGGCCATCGAGCGGGCGCTGGGCGTGGCCTTCCTGCCCGGCAGCGTCTACCTGATCAGCCGCATGCCCAGCGAGCCCATGGCCTCCGACATCGTGCCGGTGCTTGTCACCTCGCTGGTGCTGGCCTTCGTGGCGACGATCTACCCCAGCTGGCGCGCCAGCCGCGTCAACCCGGCGGAGGCGCTGCGCTATGAATGAGCCCGCGGCCGCCCCGGGGCAGGCGCCGGCGCTGGTGGCCACCGAGCTGCACAAGCGCTTCCGCGAAGGCCGCGGCGCCGGCGCCATCGACGTGACGGTGCTGCGCGGCCTGAGCCTGCGCGTGGAGCGCGGCGAGACGCTGGCCATCGTCGGCGCCAGCGGCTCGGGCAAGAGCACGCTGCTGCACCTGCTGGGTGGCCTGGACGCCCCCACCAGCGGCCGCGTCGAGTTGATGGGTCGCGACTTCGCCAGCCTGAGCCCGGCCGAGCAGGGCGTGTGGCGCAACCGGCACCTGGGCTTCGTCTACCAGTTCCACCACCTGCTGCCGGAGTTTACGGCGCTGGACAACGTGGCGATGCCGCTGCGCATCCGCCGCGAGGGCGTGGCCGCGGCGCGCGCCGCGGCGCGCGCGGTGCTCGACAACGTGGGGCTGGGCGCGCGCGTGGCGCACCACCCGGCCGAGCTGTCGGGCGGCGAGCGCCAGCGCGTGGCCATTGCGCGCGCGCTGGTCACGCGCCCGGCGTGCGTGCTGGCCGACGAGCCGACGGGCAACCTCGACCGCGCCACCGCGGCCAGCGTCTTCGAGCTGATGCTGGAACTGGCGGCGCGCGACGGCACGGCCTTCGTCGTCGTCACGCACGACGAGAGCCTGGCGGCGCGCTGCGGCCGCACGCTGCGGCTGGAACGCTGATCGCCGGCGGCGCCCATGGCCCACCACCTCACCAACGCCGACCTGCACAGCCACAGCACCGTCAGCGACGGCACGCTGGCCCCCGAGGCCGTGGCCGCGCTGGCGGCCGAGCGCGGCGTGGAGCTCTGGGCGCTGACCGACCACGACGAGGTCGCCGGCCAGGCGCGCGCCCGCGCGGCGGCGCTGGCGGCGGGGCTGAACCACCTCACGGGCTGCGAGATCTCGGTCAGCTTCGCCGGCGAAACCGTGCACATCGTCGGCCTGGGCTTCGACGAGACCGATCCCGCCCTCGTGCAGGGCCTGGCCGACACCCGCGCCGGCCGGCTGCGGCGCGCGCGCGAGATGGGCGAAGGCCTGGCGCGCGTGGGCATCGAGGGCGCCTTCGAGGGCGCGCTGCGGCTGGCGGGCAATGCCGATCTCGTCACGCGCACGCACTTCGCGCGCTTCCTGGTGGAGGCCGGTGTCTGCCCCAACACCCACAGCGTCTTCACGCGCTACCTGAAGGAAGGCCTGCCCGGCTTCGTGCCCACGCAGTGGGCGCGGCTGGGCGACGCGGTGCGCTGGATCACGGGCGCGGGCGGCGTGGCCGTGATCGCGCACCCGGCGCGCTACCGTTTCTCGCCCACCGCCGAGTACGCGCTGATCACCGAGTTCATCGAGCACGGCGGCCGCGGCATCGAGGTCGTCACCGGCAGCCACGGCGTGGCCGACGTCGTGAAGTACACCGACACGGCGAGCGAGTTCGGCCTGCTGGCCTCGCGCGGCAGCGACTTCCACTCGCCCACCGAGAGCCGCGTCATGCCCGGCGAGTTGACCGACCTCCCGGGCTCGCTGACGCCCGTGTGGCAGGCGCTGCAGGACCGGGTGGTGCGCGCCCGTTGAGCGCGGCCTCCGGAAAAACCCGAAATCGCCTACACTCATCGGCTGCCCTGGACTCCAGGGCATTCGCTCATCTCCTTCGGCCCCTCTCTCTTCTTCGCGACTTCGGGCTGGCGGCGATGCCGTCTGCGGGCACCCTCGCCCGCCTCTGAACCCGGGTCAATCCATGTCCTTCGATACCCTGGGGCTCGCCGAGCCCCTGGTCCGCGCCTTGTCGGTCGCGGGCTACACCGAGCCCACGTCCGTCCAGGCCGAGGCCGTTCCCGCCGCCCTGCAGGGGGCCGATCTCATGGTCTCCAGCCGCACGGGAAGCGGCAAGACCGCCAGCTTCGTGCTGCCGGCGCTGATGCGCGTGCTGGCGCTGCGCGAAAGCGAACCCCGGCCGGCGCCGATGCCGCGCCCCGACGGCGGGCCCCGTGCGCCGCGCGGCCCGCGCTTCGTGCCGCAGGGCCCCAGCGTGCTGGTGCTGGCCCCCACGCGCGAGCTGGCGCTGCAGGTGGCCAAGGCCGCCGGCGACTACGGCCGCTACGTGCCCGGCCTGCGCGTGGCCACCGTGGTGGGCGGCGTGCCCTATGGCGCGCAGCTGCGCGCGCTGTCGGGGCCGCTGGACATCCTCATCGCCACGCCCGGCCGCCTGCTCGACCACCTCGGCGCCGGCAAGCTGCCGCTGGGTCGCGTCGGCCTGCTCGTGCTCGACGAGGCCGACCGCATGCTCGACATGGGCTTCATCGAGGACATCCACGCCATTGCCGCGGCCCTGCCGCAGCAGCGGCAGACGCTGATGTTCAGCGCCACCTTCTCGGGCCCGGCCGGCCGGCTGGCCGAAGAACTGCTGCGCGAGCCGCGGCGCATCGAGGTGGCCTCGCACACCGAGACGCACGCCGACATCGAGCAGCGCCTGCACTGGGCCGACGACCTGCGCCACAAGAACGCGCTGCTGGACCACATCCTGACCACGCGCGAGGTCGACCAGGCGCTGGTGTTCACCAGCACGCAGCGCGACGCCGAGGCGCTGGCGCTGCGGCTGGCCGACATGGGCCACGCCGTCGACGCGCTGCACGGGGGCATGCCCCAGGGCCGGCGCAACCGCGTGCTCGACGGCCTGCGCAGCCGCCGCCTGCGCGTGCTGGTGGCCACCGACGTGGCCGCCCGCGGCATCGACGTGAAGACCATCAGCCACGTCATCAACTACGGCCTGCCGATGAAGGAGGAGGACTACGTCCACCGCATCGGCCGCACCGGCCGGGCCGGCCGCACCGGGCTGGCCGTGACGCTGGCCGAGCGGCGCGACTTCGGCATGGTGCAGCGCATCCAGCGCTTCACCACGCAGCGCATCCCGGCGGCCACGATCAGCGGCCTGGAGCCGCGCACCCCCGAACCTGCGCCGCGGCCCAAGTTCGGTGCCAAGCCGGGCGGCTTTGGCGGCAAGCCGGGGCCCAAGCGCTTCGGCAACGGGCCCAAGCCGGGCTACGGCAAGCCCTTCGCGCGCGGCGGCGCGGCCAAGCCGGGGCGCTGAACCCCGGGGCCGTGGTCAGACGGCCAGCAGCTCGACCTCGAAGACCAGCGTCGCATTCGGCGGGATCACCCCGCCGGCGCCGCGGGCGCCGTAGCCCATCTCGGGCGGAATGGTCAGCACGCGCGTGCCGCCCACCTTCATGCCCTGCACGCCTTCGTCCCAGCCGCGGATGACCTCGCCGCGCCCGAGGCCGAAGCTGAAGGGCTGGCCGCGGTCCTTGCTGCTGTCGAACTTGCGGCCCCGCTGGTTGGCGGCGGCGGGGTCGTGCAGCCACCCGGTGTAGTGCACGCGCACGCGCTGGCCGGCGCTGGCTTCGGCGCCGGTGCCGACCACGGTGTCTTCGATCTGCAGGCTCATCACGTTCCTTCTTGGAAGCGGTTGTCAGGGGCCGCGATGATGCCAGCCCACGCCACCACGGCCGCGGCCAGCCAGTCGGGCAGGCTACCGGCAGCCTCGACGCGCAGGCCCAGCACCGCCGCGGCCGCGGCCAGGGCGGCGAGCGGGTCGCGCAGGTCCAGCGGCGCCGCCCCGTTCTGCTTGCTGAGCTTGTGGCCGTCGGCCGCCCGCACCAGCGGCGTGTGCAGGTGGCGCGGCGTCGGCACGCCCAGCGCGCGCTGCAGCGCGATCTGCCGCGCCGTGTTGTCGGCCAGGTCCTCGCCGCGCACGACGTCGGTGATGCCTTGCGCCGCGTCGTCCACCACCACGGCCAGCTGGTAGGCCCTCAGGCCATCGGCCCGCTGCAGCACGAAGTCGCCCACCTCGGCGGCCAGGTCCTGGCTCTGCGGGCCGAGGCGGCGGTCGACCCAGTCGATGCGCCCGTCCACGCGCAGCCGCACGGCGCGGGGCGTCCTGCCCCGCAGGCCGGCGCGGCAGGTGCCCGGGTACACGCGCTCGCCGAAGCGCTGGTGCGGGCGGCCGGCGGCCGCCAGGGCGGCGTCGACGTCGGCCCGGGTGCAGCCGCAGTCGTACGCCTGCCCGGCCGCGCGCAGCCGCTGCAGCGCCGCAGCGTAGGCCTCGCCGCGCGCGTGCTGCCACCACACGGGCTCGTCGGGGTGCAGGCCGCAGGCCGCCAGCTGCGCGAGGATGGCCTCGCCGGCACCGGCCACGCAGCGCGGCGCGTCCACGTCCTCGATGCGCACCAGCCAGGCGCCGCCGTGCGCGCGGGCATCCAGCCAGCTGGCCAGCGCCGCCACCAGCGAGCCGGCGTGCAGCAGCCCGGTGGGCGACGGCGCGAAGCGCCCGCGGTACGCCATCACGGCGCGCGCCGCGCTACACGCGCCAGACGTGGCGCTCGACCAGCGAGCGCCGCGTCGCCGGGCTTTCCAGCTGCTGCAGCCACCACTGCAGGGCGCGCCCCAGCCCCAGCGGGCCGCGCTCGGCCCGCCACGCGTAGTGCAGTCGCGCCACGGGGTCGGCGCGTGCCGTGGCCTTGTGCACCAGTCGGCCGGCCTCCAGCAGCGGGCGCGCCATCGGCTCGGGCAGGTAGCCGCCGCCGAGGCCGCGCACCAGCGCCTCGAGCTTGGCGCGCATGGTCGGCACGGTCAGCACGTCCTGGCCGGGCAGCAGGTTCACGGTCAGCGGCGCCAGGCGCTGCGCCGTGTCGGCTACGGCCACGGCGCGGTGGTGAACCAGGGCCGCATCATCCAGCGGCTGGGTGACGCCGGCCAACGCATGGTGGGGCGCGACGCAGAAGACGAAGCGCAGCGAGCCCAGCTCGCGGATCTCGATGCCGCCGGGATTGCGGTGCTCGCCGCTGAGGCCGATGGCCAGCTCCACCTGGCCGCTGACCAGCGCCTCCCAGGTGCCGGCCAGCACGTCGGTGCGCAGGCGCAGCCGGGTGCCCGCTTCGCCGTGCGCCTGGCAGAAGGCCTCCACCAGCTCGAAGACGGTCGTCTGCGAGAGGATGTCCTCGACGCTGATGGCCAGCTCGGTCTCCCAGCCGTTGGCCACGCGGCGCACGCGGCTGGCCACGGCCTGCATCTCCTGCAGCAGCCGGCGGCCTTCGTTCAGCAGTTCGCGCCCGGCGTCGGTGAGCTGGGCCTGGCGCGAGCTGCGGTCGAACAGCAGCGCGTCCAGGCTCTCCTCGAGCTGGCGCACGCTGTAGGTCAGCGCCGAGGGCACCTTGCCCAGCTCGCGCGCGGCCGCCGCGAAGCTGCCGGTGCGGGCGATGGTGTCCATCATCGCCAGGGCCTCGGGCGTGAGGGCCTGGTGGTGCTGGGGGCGGTCGTTGCGGTCGGTGGCCTTGTCGGGCATGCATTCATCTTATTTGAAGGCACTGGCCGAGACCGCTCGACCGCGGCGCGGCGTGGCGCCTGCAGGATCGTGGTCATCGACTGATCGGCCCCAGGAGCCCCACCATGCTGACCCTTCGCCGCAGTGCCGAGCGCGGCCATGCCGACCACGGCTGGCTGCAGAGCTTCCACAGCTTCAGCTTTGCCGATTACCACGACCCGGCCCACATGGGCGTGGGCAACCTGCGCGTGCTCAACGAGGACCGCATCGCGCCCGGCACCGGCTTCGGCACGCACGGGCACCGCGACATGGAGATCCTCAGCGTCGTGCTCGACGGCGCCCTCGCGCACCAGGACAGTATGGGCAACGGGGCGAGCCGGGACCGCGCCGTCGACAAGGCCGACGGCGTGATCCGCCCCGGCGACGTGCAGCGCATGAGCGCTGGCACGGGCGTGCTGCACAGCGAGTTCAACCACCAGGCCGACCGGGCCACGCACTTCCTGCAGATCTGGGTCGTCCCCAGCCGGCGCGGCATCGCCCCGGGCTACGAGCAGAAGCACTTCGGCACCGGGTCGCGGCGCGGCCGCCTCGTGCTGGTGGCCTCGCCCGACGGCGCCGAGGGCAGCCTGACGATCCACGCCGACGCGCGCCTCCACATCGGGATGTTCGACGGCGCCGAGCGCGCCGAGCGGGCACTGGACCCGACGCGCATCGCCTACGTGCACCTGGCGCGCGGCGCGCTGCGCGTCAACGGTCAGGCGCTGCAGGCCGGCGACGCGCTGCGACTGGACGGCGAGCCGGCGCTGGTGCTGGAGGACGGCGCGGCCGCCGAGGTGCTGGTGTTCGACCTCGCGCCCTGATCAGCGCGGCGGCGGCGTCCCGGCGGCGCCGCCGGGCTCCTTGGGCTCGGTGCGCAGCAGCACCCAGGCCGCGAGCAGGCCGGCGCCCACGTTGAGCAGCGCGACGAAGCCCACCACCAGCAGGCCGGCGGTGTTGAGCGGCAGCGCGCGCAGCGCCCAGCCGCACACCGACGACAGCGCGTTGAAGCCGACCATCATCCAGAACATCGGGTTGCGCGGCTGCCACAGCCGCTGCCACTGCACCGCCATGGCCGCAGCCCTCAGGCGGCGGCGCGCGCCAGGCGCTCGGTGGCCAGCCGCGCGCCGGCCACCAGGGCCGCCAGCTTGGCCTCGGCGACCTCGCGGCGCATCGGCGCCAGGCCGCAGTTGGTGCAGGCGATGAGCTTGTCGCGCGCCACGAACTGCAGCGCCGTGCCGATGGTGTCGGCCACCTGCTCGGGCGTCTCGATGTCGTCGCTGGCGACGTCGATGACGCCCACCATGACCTCCTTGCCCGCGAGCAGCGCGATCAGGTCGGGCGGCACGTGCGAGTGGAAGCACTCCAGGCTCACCTGGTCGATGCGGCTGGCGGCCAGCGCCGGGAACACGCGCTCGTACTGGCGCCACTCCTCGCCCAGCGTCTTCTTCCACTGCACGTTGGCCTCGATGCCGTAGCCGTAGCAGATGTGCACCGCGGTCTTGCACGCGCGGCCCCGATGGGCCGCGCTCCAGGTGCCCAGGCCCTGGGCCGCCCTTTCCAGCGCCTTGACGCCCCAGTCGGCCGCCTCGTCCATGTAGACGTTGAACGCCGGCTCGTCGAACTGGATCACGTCCACGCCGTCGGCTTCCAGCGCCAGCGCCTCCTGGTTGAGCAACTCGGCGAAGGCGAAGGCCATCTTCACGCGGTCGCCGTAGAAGCGGTCGGCCACGGTGTCGCAGATGGTCATGGGCCCAGGCAGCGTGAACTTCACGCGGCGCGTCGTGTGCGCGCGCAGGAAGCGCGCCTCGGCCTGGTGCACGCGGCCCTGCAGCGCCAGCGGCGCCACCACCTGCGGCACCATGGCCTTGTAGCGGTCGTTGCGGATGCCCATCTCGACCTTGTTGACGCGGTCGATGCCCGCCACCTGCTCGAGGAAGCCGTGCACGAAGTGCTGGCGGCTCATCTCGCCGTCGCCGATCACGGACAGGCCCGCGTCCTCCTGGGTCTTGATCCACAGCAGCGTGGCGTCGAGCTTGGCCTGGGCCAGGGCCGCGCCCTCGGCCTGCCACTGCGGCCAGAGCTTGCCGGTCTCGGCCAGCCAGGCGGGTTTGGGCAGGCTGCCGGCGATGGCGGTGTCGAACATGGTGGGGGCTCGGGTGGGTTGGGGTGGGGGTCGCGGAGCTTACTGCCCGGCCGGCGCGGACGCGGCCTCGAGCAGCCCGCGCTTGGCCAGCAGCGGCTCCAGCCGCGGCGGGCGGCCGCGGAAGGCCTCGAAGGCCGCGTTGGGCTCGACGCGGTTGCCCGCGGCGTAGACGTGCCGCCGCAGGCGCTCGGCCACCGCGGGGTCGAAGGGACCGCCGGCCTCGGCGAAGGCGTCGTAGCCGTCGGCGTCCAGCACCTCGGCCCACAGGTATACGTAGTAGCCGGCGGCGTAGCTGCTGCCCGCGAACAGGTGCTGGAAGTGCACGAGGCGGTGGTTGACGCCACAGCCGCCGGGCAGGCCGGCATCGGCCAGGAAGGCGGCTTCCCAGGCGCAGACGTCCTCGGGCGGCTCGGCCTCGGCGCGGGCGTGCAGCGCCAGGTCGAGCAGCGCGCTGGCGGTGTAGCGCACCGTCTCGTAGCCCTGGTTGAAGCGGCGCGCACGCTGCAGCCGCTCGATCAGCGCATCGGGGATGGGCTCGCCGGTCTGCCAGTGGCGGGCGTGCTGCCGCAGCACCTCGGGCTCGGCGATCCAGTGCTCGAAGATCTGCGAGGGCAGCTCGACGAAGTCGCGCAGCACCTGCGTGCCCGACAGGCGCTGAAAGCGCACCTCCGACAGCAGGCCGTGCAGGCCATGGCCGAATTCGTGGAACAGCGTGCGCGCGTCTTCCAGCGACAGCAGCGTCGGGCTGCCCGCCTCGCCCCGCGCGAAGTTGTTGGTGTTGAGGATCACCGGCGTCTGCGGCTGCCCGTCGGCGGTGTTGGCCGCCTGCCAGCGCAGCGCGTTCATCCAGGCGCCGCTGCGCTTGCCGGGCCGCGCGAAGTGGTCGTGCAGGAACAGCCCCCGCAGGCTGCCGTCGGCGTCGAAGACCTCGAAGGCGACCACGTCCGGGTGGTAGGCGGGCAGATCGTCGCGGCGCTCGAAGCGCAGCCCGAACAGGCGGCCCGCGCAGTCGAAGGCGGCCTGCATCATGCGGCCGAGTTCGAAGCAGGGCTTGAGCTCGGCGTCGTCGAGGGCGTAGCGCTCGCGGCGCACGCGCTCGGCCCAGTAGCGCCAGTCCCACTCGCGCAGCGGGCGCCCGGCCTCGGCCGGCAAGGCCGCGTCGCGCAGCGCCTCGAGCGCGCGGCGCTCGGCCAGCGCCTGCGGCACGGCACGCTGCCACACGGCCTGCAACAGCGCGTCGACGCGTTCGCGCGTGCCGGCCATGGTGTCGGCCAGCGCAAAGTCCGCGTAGCAGGCATGGCCCATCAGGCCGGCGAGCTCGTGACGCAGCCGCAGGATCTCTTGCACCAGCGGCCGGTTGTCGTGCGCGCCGTCCTCCTCGCCCCGGCCCACCCAGGCGCGCCAGACGCGCTCGCGCAGGTCGGCCCGCTCGCTGAAGGTGAGGAAGGGCACGACCAGCGAACGCGCCAGCGTCACCACCGCGCCGGGCAGCCCGCGCTCCTGCGCCGCCTGGCGCGCGGCGGCGCGCACGAAGGGCGGCAAGCCGGTCATGGCCGCGGCGTCGGGCAGCGGCAGGTGCCACGCGGCCTCGGCGTGCAGCACGTTCTGCGCGAAGCGCGTCTGCAGTTCGGCCAGGGCCTGCATCAGCTCGGCATGGCGGCGCCGCTGCGGCCCGGGCAGGCGGGCACCGCTGCGCACGAAGTCGAGGTGCTGGCGTTCCAGCAGGCGCAGCGATTCGGCGTCGAGGCCCAGCGCGGCCCGGCGCCCGTGCAGCGCGTCGAGCCTCGCGAAGAACCCGGCGTCGGTGTGGATGGCGCTGTGGTGCGCGGCCAGCGGCGCAGCCAGGCGGCGCTGCACGGCCTGCAGCGGCTCCGAGGTGGCCGAGGCGCACAGCGTGTGGAACAGCGCCACGATGCGCGACAGGCGGGCACCGCTGCGGTCGAAGGCGGCGCAGGTGTTGTCGAAGTCGGGCGGCGCGGCCTGCGCGCCCAGCGCTGCGACGGCCTCGCGGTGTTCGCGCATGGCCTGCTCGAGTGCCGGCTCGAAGTGCGCCGGCTCGATGGCCTCGAACGGCGGCAGCCCGTGGGGGGCGGCCCCTGCTGCCAGCAGCGGCTGGCCCTGCGGCGCGGCGCTCAACGGCCGGCCTTGATGGCGATCTCGTCGTCTTCGCGGTAGCGGCGGTCGGCGCAGCCGGCCACCCAGTCCTTGCGTTCCCCCTCGAGTCGCGCGCCGGCGTCGTTCCAGGCCTGGTTGCGGGTGTTCCACTCCTGCACGACCGTCTCGACCTGCTTGACCTTGGCGTTGAACGGCGTGACGGTGCGTTCGTTGTCGGCGGCGAGGGCGGTGCGCTCCGTCTCCAGTTCCGCCTGCGCCTTCTGCAGCGCGTCGCGTTCGCTGTTGAGGCGGACGCGCTCTCGCTCGCCGGCCGAGCCCGTCGGCGGGCGGGCATTGAAGGCCTCGATCTCGCGGTTCCACTGCGCGACGCGCTGGGCGTGGGCCTCCATGCGGCCGCGGAACTCGCTGGCGCGGGCCACGACGACGTCGACCTGCTGCCTCTCGATGCGCAGCGCATCCTGCCTCACGCGGATGTCGTCCCGCTCGCGGTCGAGCGGCGCGCGCGCGGCCTGGTGCTCGGCCAGGCGCGTGCGGATGGACTCTTCGCGGCTCAGGCATTCGCGAAGCTCGTCGCGCGTGAGGATGGGCTGCCGGGACACCGTGCCCGAGCCGCCGCCGAGGGTGGCCGTGCGGTCCGCGGCCGCCGCGGGTGCGGCCGGCGCGGCCGGCGCCGCA
>CAIKLM010000107.1 GCA_903828235.1 uncultured beta proteobacterium
GCGCGCCGGCACGCGCGGCCCGGCGACGCGCGCGGCGCCTCAGCCGCCGCGCGACAGCGTCGCGCGCAGGGCCTCGGTCAGCGTGGCCAGCGACTCCTCGAGGTGGGCCCGGTTCTCCACGCCCAGGCCGCGACGGGCGCTGGCCGTGCGCAGCTCGGCCTGCAGCCGCACGGCCTGGAAGCGCACCAGCGAGTAGGCATCGGCCGGCAGCGCGCCGCCCGGCCGCGTCAGCAGGCCCTGCAGGCGCGCGATGTGCGCCCGCTGCAGGCTGCGCCGCATCGGCTCGATCTCCTGGCCGCCCGCGAGTTCGCTCCACACCGACGACTGCAGCGTGGCATAGAGCTCGGCCAGCGAGATCAGGTCCTTGCGCTGGGCCGGCGGCACGAGGTTGGGCAGGTCGAGCAGTCGCCGCGCCACGCCGGCCGACAGCAGCCGGTCCAGCGTCTGCGTCTGCAGCGCCAGCACGGTGCCGGGGATGTCGGCCGGGCCCGCGCGGTTCCACTCGATGTAGTCGGGCTGCAGGCTGCTCAGGAACTCGGGCCTGAAGCGGAAGCTGTCCACCTTGAACAGCGAGTCGGCCACGAACTTCAGCGCCTCGCGCTGGCGCGCCGGCTCCACGGGGCGGAAGGCCGGGCGCGAGTCGGGGCGGCCCTGCGGGTCGCGCTCGGCGTACAGGCCGCCCACGTACTTGGCGGCATCCAGCGGCGCGCTGCGCAGCAGCCGGAAGCCCGACATCAGGCTGCGGCGCAGGCGGTCGGCGTCGTCGCCGGCGCGCGGGCCGCGCGCCTGCAGGCGGTCCCAGAGCTCGCGCGACAGCTTCAGCCGGCGCTGGTAGTAGGCCAGCGGGTCGTCGCCCAGGTCGAAGCGGTTGACGCGCGGGTCGAAGCCGCCGATGTCGCCGAACCCCGCGTCGGCGTCGTCGGCAAAGGCCAGCAGCGGGTCGGTGCGCTGGCGGCTGGCGATGCGGTCGAGCTCGGCCGCCTGGGCCTTGGCGTCGAGCTTCGGGTCCAGCGGCTTGTAGCCGAACTCGATGGCGAACAGGTCGTAGGCGCCCAGGCCGCGCATGCTGAACTCGCCCTTGGGCTCGCCCTGCAGCGGCAGGTTGAAGGGGTTGTAGTCCATCACCGAGTTCGAGATGCCGCGGCTCGCGCCGAAGGCCTTGTCCTGCAACTGCTGCCGCGTGACGGTGGTGGAGCTGATGAAGTTGTGGCGCAGCCCCAGCGCGTGGCCCACCTCGTGCACGATGGTGTCCTTCACATAGGCCTGCACGAAGGCCTCGGCTTCGGGGCTGTCGGGGTCGAGGTCGCCGCGGGCCTCGAGCAGGTCCATCGCGAAGTGCATCTCGTCGGCGGCCTGCAGGGCGTAGCCGCAGGCCTGCGGCGCGCCGTCGTGCGCCGCCAGGCCCTGCTGCCACAGTGCCGACAGCGCGCCGCGCCAGCCCGGCGCGCCCGGCGCCGGCGGCGCCGCGAAGCCCTGCGACGGGGCCAATGCCGACAGCGTGGGCGACACGTCCTCGCGGATCAGGCGCCGCGCGCCCCGGCCGAAGACGTCGGACATGCGGATGTCGGCGTCGAGGATCTCGCCGGTGCGGGGGTCGGAGTGGCTCGGCCCCTGCGCGAAGCCGACGTCGGCGCCGGTGAACCAGCGCACCGAGGCGTGCCCGGCCTCCAGCAGCGAGAAGCTCGCGTCGTCGGGCTGCTGCCTGGCGACGATCGCGTTGCGGAAGCCGGTGCGCTCGAAGGCCTTGTTCCACTCGAGGATGCCCTCCTCGACGGCCTTGCGGTAGCGCAGCGGCGTGTTGCGGTCTATCCAGAAGGTGATCGGTCGCACCGGCTCGCTGATCGCGGCGGCGGGGTCCTTCTTCTCCAGCCGCCAGCGGTTGATGTGGTGCACGCGGGTGGTCGGCCGCAGGTCGTCGGACAGCTCGGTGAAGCTGTCGGTGAAGTAGCCCACGCGCGGGTCGGCCGGGCGCGGCCTCATCGGCTCGGCAGGCAGCTCGCGGAAGTTGTAGACGAAGCCCACGAACAGGCTGCGCGGGTCGGGCGTGGTCTGCGGCGGCGGCGGGATGTTGGGTCGCGGCGCGCCCGGCGGCAGCAGCGGCGGCGCGGCGATGCGCGGCACGCTGTAGTGGACCTGGCCGCCCAGCGTGGTGAGCCCGGGCTCGGCGCGGGCGGCGTCGAAGAAGCTGTTGGCGCGGTCGGGCGCGAACGGCATGCGGTAGGCCAGCTCGAGCTGCGTGCTGTAGCCGGCGATGTCGCCCAGCAGGAAGCCGGCGTCGACCAGCACGCTCTTGCGCTCGGGGTGCTCGGCGCTGGCGACGGCCGACGAGCCGACGAGGCTGTCGGAAAAGCTCTCGCGCACGGCGATGCGGTTGCCGGGGTCGCCGTCGGCGCGGAAGTCGGTGTTGATGGCCACCAGCTGGACCTGGTTGCCCACCTTGCGGAACTGCGCGAGCCAGGCCGGGCCCATCGCGCCGGCGTACAGGCCGCGCTCGCCCACCGCGTTCTTGACGTTCACCGACAGCAGGAAGGGCTTGCCCAGCCGCTCGGGCGTGATCTCGAGCCAGACCTTCTCGTCCTTGCGCCAGATCGGGACGAAGCCGTCCTCGCGCTTGGCGTCCTTGACGACCTCGGCAAACGGCGGTGGCGTGCCCGGCGGGCGCGCCGCGGCCGGCGGCGTGGCGCCGGCGGGAGGCC
>CAIKLM010000108.1 GCA_903828235.1 uncultured beta proteobacterium
GGCGCCACCGGCCGCCGCCGCCTCGGCCCCCGCGGCGCAGGTCACCGACGGCCGCACCGAGCGCGCGCCCGGCCGGGGCGAGCGCCCGGTCTTCCAGACGCGCTCCAACAGCTTCGGCCATGCCGAGGGCGACGTGCTCAGCTACGAGCGCGTGGACACGCGCAAGGACGAGGTGCTGGCCAGCTACGTGATCGCCATCGACAAGATCGAGGACACCGGCGTGCTGCGCGCCAATGGCGGCCTGTGGCAGCTCGACCCCGAGGGCCGCCCCGTGCTCGTGAAGGGCGAGGACGGCTCGGAGACGCGCTTCGAGCCGGCCGAGTCGTGGTGGTGGGCCCGCCCGCGCGCCGGCGACGCGCGCGCCGTGCAGTTCACCGAGATCTACCGGCGCGCCGACAAGTCCCAGGGCCGCATCGCCTGGCGCGGCCAGGCCCAGGTGGGCACGCCGCGGGTGCTGGAGGTGCAGGCCGGCGAGTTCGAGGTGCTGCCGATCCGCACCACCGGCCAGGGCACCGACACGCCCGAGGGCAAGCCGGCGCGGACGCTGACGTTCACGCGCGTGGCCTACTTCGCGCCCAAGCTCGGGGTGCCGGTGGCCATCGACATCGAGGAAAACGACGCCAGCGGCCGCCTGGTCCGGCGCGAGCGCATCGAGCTCACGCACGCCCAGCAGTCGCGCACCCTCAACAACTGACGATGCGCGCGGCAGCCACGCTCGGCGTCATCGCGCTGCTGGCGGGCTGCGCCTCGACGCCGCCGCCCGCCGAGCGCGACGGCCCGCCGCTGCGGGTGCCGCCCGACCTGCACCGCACGCCCGACGCGCAGCCGCGGATCGAACCCGTCCGCGCCGGCGGCCCCAACAAGCCCTACGAGGCGCTGGGCCGCCGCTACGTGCCCTTCACCGACGACCGCCCGCTGACGGAGACGGGCGGCGCCAGCTGGTACGGCCGCAAGTTCCACGGCCGCCCCACGAGCAGCGGCGAACCCTACAACATGTTCGCGATGACGGCCGCCCACCGGACGATGCCGATCCCGAGCTACGCGCGCGTGCGCAACCCGGCCAACGGGCGCGAGATCGTGGTGCGCATCAACGACCGCGGGCCCTTCGTCGACGGGCGCGTCATCGACCTGAGCTACGTGGCGGCGCTGCGCCTGGGGGTGCTGAACGGCGTGGCGCCCGTGCAGGTGCGGCGGCTCACGGCGGCCGAGATCCGCTCGATGCAGGCCAGTGCCGAGCGCGCCCGCGAGCTGCTCGATCCCTAGATTCACGGAGCGCGGGGTCGGCGGCCGGGTTGATTCGGCCGCCCATTGCGCCCATGCTCGCGGGCACGCCCGAAGCCGCTGCGCGGCGCGCGGGCCCCAGGAGACGACCGCATGGCCAACCGCGACGACCACCGCCCCGTGACCTTCGTCGTGCCCGGCACGCGGCCCGCCACGCGCGGCGCGGGGGCCGCGGCGCCGCAGCGCTCCGACGTCGCCAACGGCGTCGTCAAGGACGCCGTACGGCTGCAGGCCCGGCGCGCCGGCGGCGAGAAGCTGCGCCTGCAGGCCGTGCCCGGCGAGGACGTGGTGGTGCTGCGCCTGGCCGACGGCCCGGTGCTGGTGCTGCACCCGCACACCGCGCGCGACCTGATGCTCGCGCAGCAGACCACGGCGCGCCGCAGCCCCGGCGCGGCCGTGCCCGGCGAGGTGGAGGTGCCGGCGCAGCTGCGCTGGCAGGGGCTGGAGCAGGCCGCACCCACGCGCAGCGCGGGCTCGCTGGGCCAGGTGCTGCTGGCGGGCCTGGAGATCGTCACGGGCCTGCTCAAGGACCCGGCGGCCAAGCTCGTGGCCAGCCGCGTGGTGGCCCACGTCGACGGCCAGGTCGAGGCCGGCGTCTACCGCCTGCAGCGCGACGCGCTGGCGCCGCTGAAGGGCAGCGGCCGCCGCGTCGAGGCCGTGCCGGCGGCCGGCGCGCAGCCCATCCTGGTGATGGTGCACGGCACCTTCGTCGAGACCGTCAGCACCTTCGGCAAGCTCTGGGCGCTGCACCCGCAGCAGGTGGCCGCGCTGTTCGACCACTACGCCGACCAGGTGTACGCGCTGGACCACCCGACGCTGGGCGCCAGCCCGCTGGCCAACGCGCTGACGCTGGTGCAGGCGCTGCCCCCCGGGGCACGGCTGCACCTGCTGACGCACTCGCGCGGCGGCCTGGTGGCCGAGGCGCTGGCGCGCGTGGCCGGCGACCGGCAGGCCGGGCGCGGCCTCGGGGCGGCCGACCTCGCGTTCTTCGAGGGCAAGGCCTACGCCGGGCAGCGCGCCGAGCTGCAGCGGCTGGCCGCCGCCGTGCAGGCCAAGGGCATCGTCGTCGAGCGCCTGGTGCGCGTGGCCTGCCCGGCACGCGGCACGCTGCTGGCGAGCCAGCGGCTCGACGCCTATCTCTCGGTGCTGCGGTGGACGCTGGAGCTCGCCGGGCTGCCGGTGGCGCCGGCGCTGCTGGACTTCCTCACCGAGGTGGCGCGCCGCCGCGCCGACCCGGCGCTGATCCCCGGCCTGGCGGCGATGATCCCCGACGCGCCGCTGCTGCGCTGGCTCAACGAGGCCGCCGAGCCCATCCCCGGCCAGCTGCGCGTGCTGGCCGGCGACCTGGAGGGCGACAGCCTCGGCAGCTGGCTGAAGACGCTGCTGGCCGACGCCTTCTACTGGACGGACAACGACATCGTCGTGCAGACCTCCAGCATGTACGGCGGCACCCCGCGCGACCGTGCCCGCGGCGGCGAGGCGAGCTTCTTCCTCGACCAGGGCGGCAAGAGCACGCACTTCAACTACTTCGCCAACGAGCGCAGCGTGCGCGCCGTGACGGCGGCGCTGCGCGACGACGAGGCCGAGGGCTGGCGCCCGATCGGGCGGCTGTCGTGGGCGGGGCGGGCTGGCGACGGCCTGCGCGCGGCGCGGCGCGGCAGCGAGGACGCCGCGCCGCCGGCCGAGCGGCCGGCCGTGTTCGTGATCCCCGGCATCCTGGGCAGCCACCTGAGGGACGGCGACACGCGCATCTGGCTGAGCCTGCGGCTGGTGGCCGGCCTGGAGCGCCTGGCCTGGGAGCCCGGCAGCGAGCGCGTGCAGCCCGACGGCGCCATCGGCATGGTCTACGACGACCTGATGGAGCACCTCGCGGCCACGCACGAGGTCATCGAGTTCGCGTTCGACTGGCGCCGCCCCATCGAGGACGAGGCGCGCCGCCTGGCCGCCGCGCTCGAGGCCGAGCTCGACCGCCGCAGCGCCAGCGGGCAGCCGGTGCGCATCCTCGCGCACAGCATGGGCGGCCTGCTGGCGCGCACGGTGCAGCTGGAGGCGCCCCGCACCTGGGAGCGCCTGCTCAAGCGCGAGGGCGCGCGCGTGCTGATGCTGGGCACGCCCAACGGCGGCTCGTGGTCGCCGATGCAGGTGCTGTCGGGCGACGACACCTTCGGCAACGCGCTGGCGGCGCTGGGCAGCCCGCTGCGCGACCGCCGCGCGCGGCAGCTGATGGCCGAGATGCCGGGCTTCATCCAGCTGCAGGCCGACCTGCTCGAACCGCTGCCGGGCCTGGCGCGCAGCGACACCTGGCGCGAACTGGCGGCCAAGGACCTGGCGCAGGTGCAGGAAGCCAACTGGTGGCACGGCCACGCCGGCGAGGCCGCCGAGGCCGCCTACGCCTGGGGGGTGCCGCCGCAGGCGGTGCTCGACCGCGCGGTGGCGCTGCGCCGCCGGCTCGACGCGCAGCGGGACACCGAGCTGCCGGGCTTCGCCGACCGGTTGCTGCTGGTGGTGGGCGACGCCGAGTTCACGCCCGACGGGTGCGAGTGGGGGCCCGACGGCTTCGTCTACCTCGACGCCCGCCACGGCGGCGACGGCCGCGTGCCGCTGGCGCGCGCGCTGCTGCCCGGCGTGCGCACCTGGACGCTGGCCGCCGAGCACGGCAGCCTGCCCGACGTGAAGACGGCCTTCGAAGCCTACGCCGAGCTGCTGCTGCAGGGCGACACGGCCCGGCTGCCGCGCCTGGAGGCGCCGGCCACGCGCGCGGCCGCGCCGGCCGCGGCCGAGCGCGTGCGCA
>CAIKLM010000109.1 GCA_903828235.1 uncultured beta proteobacterium
AACTGGTCAATGAGTTCCTTCGGGATCGACGGCATCGTCGCCGCCGCGGCCATGGCCGCCTTCGTCGTCTTCCTGCTGGTAGGCATACATGCTCCTGTTGGTCATGCTATGCCCCGCACACAAAATTCCGGACAGGCTCGCACGATCCTCCTCCTCCTCGTGCCCATACTCCAAGTCTTCGGCGCCGTTGAGAAGTGGTCGCCTAAATCTGAACCTTGATGCCTTAGTGAAGTGTCACGGACTCGTCTTACAGGCAAGCAGAGCGACAGCTTCACTCACTCTGACGGCGGTGCCTTGCCGTCAGATCGGCCGTCTGGCTTGACGAACTCGTCTGCGGCGGGTTCCGGTGGCCCTTCTTCGGCCGACCTCCGGAAGGCGCTGCCCTTTTGCGCTCTTGCGATCGACATCTCCACAATCCGGTCGATCACGCGGTCTGCAGTGTTCCACTTCATCACCAGCCTCCCAGGATCCATTCCATACTCTGCAACAATGTCGCGTAGTTGATCCAGGGTTAGACCCTCAAGCGCGTTTCGAAGCGCTTGCTCGCCCTCTCTCACTATCTGAACTGGATCTAGAGCGGCTGCGGTTCGCCTGTTCTTGCCTCGCTTCGCCTGACCTCTATCGGCTGCCTCCGTAGCGGGCATTTCCTTGGGCACTCTGGGCTTCTGTCCTACAGGATCGAGAGCCTCTATCAAGGCTGCCTCGAAAGCGGGGTTGCGTTCGGCTTCGTCAAGCACCACGCGCATGAGGCGACCCAGCGTGGTCTTGAGGCTCACAGATCATCCTCCAGGTCGTTCCAGATCTCCTTCGCTAGCTCGATGTAGGTCGAGGTAAGTCCGTTCGGGTCCGAGCCATACTTCTGTCGAAGAGTGCGCTTGAAGGGGGAGTACTCGGCTGCGGCTGACGCAGTGTTGGTCTGCTTGACCTTTGTCGTGTAAACGTCGGGCAGGTTCGCGTCCGTCTGGAGCTGTCTCAGCACCGTGTTATGCACCGTTGAGTTGGCCTGATACTTGGTGATCACGACGCCCAAGGGCTCGATCTCTTCGCCTATCGCCTGGGCGAACTCGCCCACGCGAGTAACGATCTGCGGAATCCCGTACGTCGAGAGGTGGTCGGGAATGGTGGGGATGATGTATGCATCGGACAGGCGCAGACCATTCAGCGTGACGATGCCCAGGTTCGGCGGGCAGTCGACGATGACGATGTCGTAGTCGTCCAACTTCGCCTTAACCGCGCGCCAAAGCAGCTCGACAGGGTTGACCGCGTAGAACTTGCCTGACGGAGCCGAGGCGAGTTGATCCTGCACGTCGATCAAGTCAAGGCTTGATGGCAACAGGTCAATGGTTCTGGCTTCCTGCACGTCGCCGACTCGTTTTTGGAGCGTCGCCTCCAGATTGAACTTCTTCACATCGGGGTTCATCGCATCCTTGAACAGCTGGGCCAACGTGTGGCCCTGGTTGTTCAGCTCAAGCCACTTGTCTTCGCCCAAGAGCATGATGGTGGCGTTGGTCTGCGGGTCGAGATCGATCACGAGAACCTTCTTCCGCATCTCGCCCGAGAAGACCTCGGCCAGAGCCACGGACGTGGTCGTCTTCGCAACGCCGCCCTTCAAGTTGATCGTCGAAATCACATGAGCCATAGGAGTGTTCCTCTTGTTTCTCTTGAGCCAAGACCGAATCTGCGAGCGCTTGAAGACTGGGCCGGACGCCAGCTCTGCGACTGGGCGAGGAAAGTCCGCCGACCTGACGCGCCAGTTGGCAACGGCTTGCCTGGAGACGCCGACCATCTCGGCGATCTCGCCGATACCTACAAGTTCATCGCTCTGCTGAGTCATGTCACTTTGTGAACATCATTCACAGCTGAAGTGTACATCGTACACAACTGAGGTCAAGGCCTGGGAGTGAGGCTCGTGGCCGCGGCCGGGATGAAAAAATTATCGCCATCCGGGAAGTTCATGTGCAAAAATGACTGAAATATTCATCCGGAGCCGATCATGCTGCTCGAGTTCCGCATCCGCAACTTCCGGTCGATCAAGGACGAGCAGTCCCTGAGCTTGGTGGCCTCGCCGGCCGACAAGGAACTGGCCGAGACGCACCTGGCGCCGACCGGCCTGAAGGCCTTGCCCCAGGCCGTTCGCTCGGCGGTGCTGTACGGGCCCAATGCCAGCGGCAAGAGCACGCTGCTCTTTGCGCTGAACTACCTTAGGGCCATGGTGGCCGAGTCGGCCACAGTCGTGCAGCCGGGGCAGACCTACAACGTCCAGCCTTTCCGGCTCGACCCGGCTACGGCCAGCCAGCCAACCGAGTTCGAGGCCAGTTTCCTGGTCGACGGCATCCGCCATCAGTACAGCTTCGCGATGACGGCCGAGCGCATCGTCAGCGAACAGCTGATGGTGTGGCGCACTGCAAAGCCGACACAGTGGTTCAGCCGCCGCCTGGACGACAGTGGTGAACGCTACGTCTATGAGTTCAGTGCCTACCTGACCGGCCCGCGCAAGCTCTGGCAGGAAAGCACGCGGCCCAACGCGCTCTTCCTGTCGACGGCGGCGCAGCTCAACAGCGAGTTGCTCGGCCCGGTGGCGCGATGGTTGGTGCAAGGCTTGGTGTACTTGCCGGCCGGCGCCTTCATCGACCACGCGTTCACGACAGCGCTGCTGGAATCGAAGGAGGGTCGCGCCGCGGTTCGAGACTTCCTTGCGACGGCAGACATCTCCATCGCCGAGGTGTCGGCCGTGCCGCGCAAGGGGCTGCGCGGCCAGGTGATGTTCCAGCCAGGGGGTGTCGCCCAGGCCCGGCAGGAGGAAGGGGAGTTCCTCTTTCCGATCTTCGAGCACCGCACCGAGCAGGGCAGCGCGAAGTTCGAGCTGCACGAGGAATCCGAAGGCACGCAGCGCCTGTTCAGCCTGGCCGCGCCGGTGCTGGATGTGCTCAAGCACGGCCGCGTGCTGGTGGTGGATGAACTGGATCGCAGCCTGCACACCTTGCTGGTCCGGCGCCTGGTCGGCATGTTCCACGACCCGGTGCTGAACCCGCGCGGTGCGCAGCTGGTCTTCAGCACGCACGACACCTCGTTGCTCGACCACACGTTGTTCCGGCGCGATCAGGTGTGGTTCGCCGAGAAGGACCGAACGCAGGCCACGCGGATCTTCCCGCTGTCGGACTTCAGCCCGCGCAAGCACGAGGCGTGGGAACGCGGCTACCTGATGGGGCGCTACGGTGCGGTGCCGATGTTCTCCGCCTTGCCGGAAACTGCATCGTCGGTGGTCGCGCCGGCAGCGCCCCCGGCGCCGGGTTCGCCGGTGACGGTCTGACCTACCCGAAAGACTGATGGGTAAGGACGGTCAGCCCAAGCACCGGCAAGCGGCGCGAGAACTGCTGCGACGCAAGGCGCAGCGGCAGCCCGCAGAGCGCTTGCTCATCGTGTGCGAAGGTTCGAAGACCGAGCCCTTGTATCTGGGCGAGATCCGGCAACAGTTGAGGCTGCCGTCGGCCAACGTGCAAGTCCAACCTGCAGCCTACGGTACCGAGCCGCTCAGGATCGTCGAGTACGCCGAGCGACTGTTCACCGAGGGCCAGCGCGCGCTGGGCATCCACGCGCGGACCTTCGATCGGATCGTCGTTGTGTTCGACCGCGATGAGCACCACACCTACCACGCTGCATTGCAGCGTGTCGCGGCACTGAACGGCCGGCTCGAGAACGACGAGCGGGTCAAGGTGCCCTTCGAGGCCGTGGTGTCCGTGCCTTGCTTCGAGCTGTGGCTGCTGCTGCACTTCGAGGACGTGTTCGCGCCACTGCACCGTGACGAGGCCATGGTCCGGCTTCGGGGGTATCTGGCTGGCTACGCGAAGGGGCAGGGTTCACACTGGGCTGTGACGCGCGAGCGACTCGATGTCGCAACGGCGCGAGCCAACGCGCTGCTGGCGGCTGGACACACGGCGGACGATGGCGCGCAGCCCTATACGAACATGCACGAGTTGGTGCACCGCCTGCTGCACCTCAAGGACCAAGCCGCTTGATCGGCGAGGGACGGGCAGCCCGGCAGTACGGTTGGCGAAAAGCACGGTCAGGGAGAACAACATGGCACAAGCCTCAGAGTCGGTCGCGATCTACTGGGACTTCGAGAACCTGCACGCCAACCTTGTGGATCAGGCTCACGGCCAGGGTGCGTACCTTGCCAACAGATTCAGACCTCAGGACGAGGTGATCGACGTCGAGACGATCGTCGAGTACGCACTCTCGCTCGGGCCGATCGCCATCAACCGCGCTTTCGCCAACTGGGTGTCCTTCAATCGCTATAAGCAATCCCTGCTGCAGGCTGCCATCGAGCTGATCCAGGTCTTTCCGCCGGGTGCCAACGCGAAGAACGGAGCCGACATCAAGCTCTGCCTGGACGTCATGGAGGACATGGTCCGCTTTCCGCACATCGGGACCATCATCGTCGTCGGCGGCGACAGCGACTACATGCCGCTGTCCTACAAGGTGAAGGCTGCGGGGCGAACGCTGGTGGGCATCGGCAGTCGGCGCGGGACGAACCAGCACTGGGCTCGAAGCTGCCACGAGTTCAAGTTCTACGAATCGCTGCTGGCACCAGCGGTGCCGGCCGTAGAGGCAGTGGCTTCAACGCAGCCACCGAATGGCGCGATAGCCCCGGCTGCAACGGGTGAGCCTATCGGCCCAGCGGCGCAGCCGGTCGCGGTTGCGGCCGAAACCTCAGGTGCCGATTCGGAAGCCGCCAACCAGCTGGATGAGATGCGGACGCTGCTCGACGTGGCCGAGACCGCGGCGGCTCAGCGCAAGGCTGCGCGTGACCTCGTCGGCAAGGCCATCGCGCGCCTGGCGCAGAACCGTGGCGAGACCTGGATCCAGAAGGCGAGACTCCGGCCGTTCATCCAGCGCATCGACTCGACCTTCCACGAATCGAGCTACGGCTTCTCGACCTTCAACGAGATGCTTGCCTCGATGAGCGACCTGGTCGAGGTGCGGCGGGGTGAGTTCGATCACGAGCTGCGCCTGCGGCCTGCCGTGACGGAACCGTCCGCTTGACGTCGCGTCATGCGCTGGTGGTGGGTGTCTCGGGAAACTCGAGTTTCCCTACGACCAGTAGACTTGCCTATCAGTGAACGAGCCCTGCCTCATCGGGTGTCGAGGCATCTCATGAAAGCCCATGCAATCCAGGTAGCCAGACGGGTAGCTCGAATCGCCACAAGCCGAGGGCCCCATCGCAAGCCGTTGTCCCGTCAACGCTTTTCGCCGCGTCCCCCTCAATACGACATCGTGCTGATGTAGCGCGCCGCGGGCCCGCGGCGCCTGGCCCGAGGGGCCCCGTCGGTCGGTTCGCCGCCGAAGCGCGGACGCTCAGCTGACCGGGCGGTGCAGCGCGCAGAGCTTGTGGCCGTCGGGGTCGCGCACGTAGGCGAGGTGCAGCACGCCCGATGGGCCGGGGCGGGGGCCGGGGGGCTCTTCGATCGACGCGCCGCCGTGGGCGACCGCGACGTCGTGAAACCGCTGCACCTGCTCGGGAGAGCCGCACTTGAAGCCGATGGTGCTGCCGTTGCCCGCGGTGGCGGGCTGGCCGTCGATCGGTTCGGTCAGGCAGAACGTGACGCCGCCGTGCCGATAGAACAGCCGGCGCTGCCCGGTGTTGTTCGTGTTCGCGACGGCTTCCCCGGCGCCGAGCACCCCGAGCACGGCGTCGTAGAAGCGCTTGGAGCGCTCGATGTCGTTGGTCCCGAGCATCACATGGCTGAACACCGCGGGTCTCCTCGATGGCGTGGGGCGCGCAGTGTAGTGCGCCCCGGATCCGGGGCTACGCGACGGCCTCGCGCGCCGAGGGCAGGCGCAGGAACGACTTCAGCCTGGGGAACAGCTGATCGACCAGCTCGGTGAGCTTGGGCTCGGTGCGGATGAACTTGTTCATGTTCGCCCCGCCCGACAGCGAGTCGTACACCGCCCGCCCGGCCTCCTTGCCGTCGGCCCAGAAGCGGAGGTCTGCACGAGCCAGGTAGATGGCCATGTCCCAGCGGTAGATGGCCTCGTAGGTGCCCACGAGCGGGCACGACGTGGTGGGGGACTTGTCCGGCAGGGTGCGCACCTTGAAGCCCTTGCGTTCGAGCACCCGCACGTAGACGTCGTGGAAGCCGTCCTGGACGACCTCGCTGTTGCGCACCAGGCACAGCTCCTGGGCCCGTTGCTCAAGCGGTGAGGGCGCGATGTCCTGGGTGATCGCGCAGCCCGAGACGACGACGGCAGTGGCCAGGGCGGAAAGGATTCGAACATTCATGGGGTTACCCCGGCGTGAGCGCCGGATGCTGGATTCGCGGCCTTGCATCGACCCAGGCCGCCATCGGGCTTCAGCGGCTCCCAGCCGCTGGCAGCAGGATGCCACAGGCGCCCGGAGCGTCCAAGCGGCGGCGGCCATGCCGCGCGCGCCAAGACAGCCGGCGGGCGCCGTGAATTGCCGGCGGCCTGACCTCCGAGCGGGGTTGACCGGGCCACCGCGCGCCGGATGCTGGCGCCGGCGGTGTCAGAGCCAGTACTCCCACAGGCCCGCGAACCACTCCTTGAGACGCAGAAGGAGCGGTCGGCGCTGCCAGCGCTCGAGCGTGATCGCCTCGGACGCCGCCAGGTCGGCGGCGAACATCGCCTGGACCTTGCGTCCGAACTGAGTCCCGAGCACCACCGCGTTCAGCTCGTGGTTGTGAAGGAAGCTGCGCCAGTCGAGATTGGTGGAACCCACGCTGGACCACACGCCGTCGATCAGCGCCGTCTTCGCGTGAAGAATGGCGCCGCGTCGCTCATGGATCTTCACGCCCGCGCGCAGCAGTCGCTCGTAGTAGCCGCGGCCTGCATGGAACACCAGCCACGAATCGGTCTGGCCGGGCAGGATCAGCGTGACGTCGACGCCGCGCCGGGCCGCCGTCTCCAGGGTCTCGAGCAACTGGGGATCGGGTGCGAAGTACGCGTTGGTCAGGTGCACGCTGGTGCGCGCGCTGCCGATGGCCGACAGCAGCGTGGCGTAGATGAGGCTGTAGGGCTCCTGGGGCGAGCTGCCGATCACGCGCACGACGTCGTCGCCGGCCACCTCGGGCGGCGGCAGGTAGTCGGCGTGCGGCAGCGGCTCTCCCTGCTGCGCGCTCCAGGTGGCCAGGAACAGCTTCTGCAGCTCGGCCACCGCCGGGCCGTGCAGTTGCAGGTCGGTGTCGCGCCAGGCAAGGCTGCCCGCCGGGCGCGCCTGCATGCCGTGGCCTGCCGAACCGCCCGAATAGACGCTGCTGAAGTTGATGCCCCCAAGGAAGGCAACACGGCCATCGACGATCAGCAGCTTGCGGTGATCGCGCTGGTTCAGCATCCACGCGCCGCGCGCGGTGAGTGGATTGACCGGGTTGAACTCGAGCACGCGGATGCCGCTCGCCACGAGCTGTTCGAAGAAGGCGGCCGGCGTGCCCAGCGTGCCCACGCTGTCACGGATCAGGTTGACCTGCACCCCCTCGCGGCGCTTGTCGACGAGTGCCTGCGCGAAGCGCCTGCCGACGTCGTCGTCGTCGAGGATGTAGGTCTCCAAGTTGATGTGATGGCGCGCAGCGCGGATGGCCTCCAGCATGGCGCCATAGGTGGCCGGCCCGTCCTGCAGCAACTCGACGCGGTTTCCGGTGGCCAGCGGGCTGGCGACGATGGCCTCCTCTCGCGCGAGATGCTCGTCGAAGATGCCGCTGTCGGGGCCGCGACTGGCCATGTGCTCGAGCAGGGCCTGACTCTGCGCGACCGGCAGCGGCCCCCGCGCGCCCTCGAGCGGCACGGGAGGGCCGTGCCTGCGGGCAAGATCGGGCACCAGACGCGGCAACGCGCCACAGCCTGCGAGCAGCAGCAGCGCGCCGCCGACGAGCCAGGCGCGCAGTCTGCACCACGGCGACCCCGCGCCGCGGCTTGCGCGGGCGGCTGACCCGCTCATCGCGGCGCGTCAGCCACTCACCTGGCGACAGCCGTTCACAGCCGCCCCAAGACCAGCAGCACGAGCACGACGACCACCACCAGCCCCAGCGCACCGCTGGGCGCATAGCCCCAGCCGCGGCTGTGCGGCCAGGCAGGAATGACGCCGATCAACAGCAGGATCAGGACGATCAAGAGCACGGTACCCAGGCCCATGAGGCTCTCCCTGAAGTGAGGCGCGGCACCGCGTTGCTGGTCCGACATGCCCTGGTTGCAGAGGCCGCGCAGGAGCACGCTACGACGCCGCGGCCAACGTTTCGGTGCGGTGGCAAACACAGGCGCACGAGCGTCGACGACGCGCGACAGACGCCGCGCACACCTGGCCATGCCCGCCCGTGCGGCGCATGATGCGTCGCATGGTCTCCCCGCGCCGCCACGCCGAACGCCATCGCACCGACCGCATCGGCTGGCTGCGCGCCGCCGTGCTGGGCGCCAACGACGGCATCGTCTCGACCGCCAGCCTGGTGGTCGGTGTCGCGGCGGCCGGCACCGATCCGGGAGGGGTGCTGGTGACCGGCATTGCCGGGCTGGTGGCCGGGGCGATGTCGATGGCGGCCGGGGAGTACGTCTCGGTGCATTCCCAGGCCGACACGGAGAAGGCCGACATCGCCCGCGAGCGTGGCGAACTGGCCGCCGACCCAGCTGCCGAGCTGCAAGAGCTGGCGTCGCTGTATGTGGCACGCGGGGTCGATCCCGAACTCGCACAGCGCGTGGCCACGCAGATGATGGCGCACGATGCCCTGGGTGCCCACTCGCGCGACGAACTCGGCATCTCCGAGGCGGTGAGCGCGCGGCCCGTGCAGGCCGCACTGGCCTCGGCGGCGAGCTTCGCGGCCGGTGCGGCCTTGCCGCTGGCGGTGACCGCTGTCGCGCCGGCGACGGCCCTGATGGCCTGGGTGTGCGCCACCTCGCTTGTGTTCCTGGCCGCTCTTGGCGCCCTCGCGGCAGGCGCCGGCGGCGCCGCCCCGCTCGCGGGTGCCTGGCGCGTCACCTTCTGGGGCGCGCTCGCCATGGGGATCACGGCCGGCGTGGGTGCGATGTTCGGCGCCATCGCCTGAGCCGGGCCCGCGGGCGCGCGGTGGGCGGCGCACGGATGGCGCGCTTTCGAGCAGTGCCGCAATGCGCAGCCGCCGGGTGTTCGCCAACGCACGGACGCCGGCCGCTGGTGCCCGTAGTCTGGGCATTCGGATCGCGCCACTCAAGGGAGCCACACATGCACCGCACCATCGCCCATCTGCTTGCCGGTGCCTCTGCTGCGGCCTTCCTGCTCACGGCCGGTGGCTGCGCGGTCACGCGCGGCCAGGAGTCGGTGGGTTCCTACATTGACGACGCCACGATCACCACGCAGATCAAGAGCCGCTTCGTCGAGAGCAGGCAGGTGGATGCCGCCAGCATCCACGTCGAAACGCTCAACGGCACCGTGATGCTCTCGGGCTTCGCCAAGAGTTCGACCGAGCGGGCGGCTGCCGAAGGCATCGCCCGCAACGTCAACGGCGTGCGGGCGGTCCGGAACGAGATCGCCGTGCGGCCCTGACCATCCAACGCAAGGAGGACAACATGCTCGAAACCCTGGCCGTCATCCTGCTGGTCCTGTGGCTGCTGGGACTGGTGACCTCATACACGCTGGGCGGCTTCATCCACCTGCTGCTCGTGCTGGCGATCATCGTCGTCCTGGTCCGCGTGATCCGCGGGCGCAGCATCCTGTAGCCCGGACCTGCCATGAACACCATCCGCATCGCGGCCCTTGCACTCATCGTCGCCGGCGTGCTCGCGCTGGCCTATGGCGGCTTCAGCTACACCAAGCAGACGCACCAGGCCAAGCTCGGGCCGCTCGAGCTTTCGGTGAAGGAGACGGAAACCGTGAACATCCCGCTGTGGGTGGGGCTGGGCGCGATCGTGATCGGCGGCGTGCTGCTGGTCGCGGGCAAACCCAAAGGCTGAAGCGCCAGAGCCGCCCGGCGTGCCGGCCCGGCCCCAGGGTGCCGGGGCTGCTGCCGGCTGGGCTCGCCGCGCGCGGCATCAGCGCGCTGCGGCCTGCGGCAGCAGGCGGTCGAACTCCCGCCGGACGACGCCGTAGCATTCGCAGCACCGCCGCTCCAGTCCTGCCCTATCGAGCACCGCGATATGCCCGCGGTGGTAGCGGATCAGGCCCGCGGCCTGCAGTGCGAGTGCGGCCTCGGTCACGCCCTCGCGCCGCACGCCGAGCATCTGCGCGATCTGCTCCTGCGTAACGCTGAGCTCGTTGCCCGGCTGCCGGTCCTGGCCCAGCAGCAGCCAGCGGCACAGCTGCTGGTCGATCGGATGGTGCCGGTTGCACACGGCGGTCTGGGCCATGTGGGTGATGAGGGCCTGCGTGTAGCGCAGCAGCAGGTGCATCACGGCCGGCGAGCGCTCGAATTCGTTGCGGATGTTCGCCGCCGGCATGCGGAAGGCATGGCCGCCGATCTGCACCACGGCGCGCCCCAGGGTCGACCCGGCGCCCATGAACAGCGGCACGCCGACGACGCCCTCCGGCCCGACGAGCGCGATCTCGGCCGTTCCGCCGCTGTCGGTCACGTACTCCAGAGACACCAGGGCGGTGGTCGGGAAATACGCATGCGCGATCGACGCACCGGACTCGTACAGCACTTCGCGGCGCGGCAACTCGACGTGCGTGAGCAGCGCGCACCAGTGTCGCCAGTCCTGCGGCGCCAGCGCCTCCAGCAGCCGGTTGCCCAGCCGATTGGCCGCCAGGGGCACCACCAAGGCCCGAGAAGGCGCATCGGCGCGGGCTGCGTCGACGGGCGGCGGATGACGGGCCGGCAGCATCGATCTACCCCGGCCGACCGACCAGGCCCGCTGCGGCGCCTGCGGCTGCAGCAGGCTTCTGCCGGGTGCGCGACACGGGGTGCGGACCCTCATCTTCAGCGACTGTTGGCGACATCGGGCAGGCGTATCGGCGTTGGACTCGGGTCATGGTAAGAGCCCCAGCCGCCCCGGCCGCGGCCCAGCGCCACGCCGCATTGAGGTGGCTCAACATCCGGCTCGTTGGGCCCGCGCCCGCGCGGGCCAGCGCGGCAGGACGCGTCAGTCCGCCGTTCGCGCCGGCAGCAGGCGGTCGTACTCCTGCTTGACCACGGCGTAGCACTCGCAGGTGCGGGCTTCGAGGCCGGGGCGGTCGAGCACGGTGATGCGGCCGCGCGCGTAGCGGATGAGGCCGTCGCGCTGCAGCTTCAGCGCCGCCTAGGTGACGCCCTCGCGCCGCACGCCCAGCATGTTGGCGATCAGCTCCTGCGTCATCACGAGCTCGTTGCCGACGAGGCGGTCCATGCTGAGCAGCAGCCACCGGCACAACTGCTGGTCGAGCAGATGGTGGCGGTTGCACACGGCCGTCTGCGCCATCTGCGTGATCAGCGCCTGTGTGTAGCGGAGCATCAGGTGCATCACCGGGTGGCTGCGGTTGAACTCCTCGAGCATCACCGGTCCTCGCAGCCGCCACCCTTCGCCTGCACTCTGCACCACGGCGCGGCTGGGCGTGGAGCCACCACCCATGAACAGGGCGATGCCCACCACCCCGTCGCGCCCCACCACCGCGATCTCGGCCGACGAGCCGTCGGCCATCACGTACAGCAGCGAGACGATGGCGCTGGTGGGGAAGTAGACATGGCTCATGGCGCGGCCTGACTCGTAGAGCACCTGCCCGAGGGGCATCTGCACCGACTCGATCTGGGGCGCCCACCGGGCCCAATCGGCGTCCGGCAGTGCGGCGATGAGGTGGTTGAGTCGGGGATCCCGCGGGTCTGGCATGGCACCTCCGATTCGACGCCGCGTGCTCTCGCGACCCTGTCGGCTGAGTATGCACGCCAGCGCACCGGCGCACCCAGGCGAGCCCCGTCGGCCGTTGGGCGCCGCGGTGCGGGCGGCGCCGCACAGACGCTCGCGCGCGGTCCGCCTACAACGCCGCCAAGCCCGCCGCACGCCTTGGCAGCGGCTGCGGCCCAACCCCTTCACGGAACCAGGCCTCACCATGAACCCGAACCCTCACCTCCGGCTTGCCGCCCTTGCACTTTTCGCACCCCTGTCCCTGGGCGTCGCACCGCATGCGGTCGCTCAGGACAACAGTTACTACTACTTCGGGCTCGGAGCCGGCCAGGGCCGCGCCAAGTTCGACGAGGAAAGCCTCGCCGCGCGGGCGCTGAGCCCCGGCGTCACGGCCACCGTGCTGGATCGCGACGAACGCGACCGTGCCTACCGCGCCTTCATCGGCTGGCAGTGGAACCGTTTCCTCGGCGCCGAAGCCGGGTACTTCGACCTCGGCCGAACCAGCTTCAACGCCAGCACGGTACCCTCGGGCACGCTGGACGGCACCATGCGCGTGCGTGGCTACAACCTTGACCTCGTGGGCACGCTGCCGCTGGGCGAAACGGTGTCGTTGCTCGGCCGCGTGGGTGTGGCGTTTGCGCGCACCCGCAACAGCTTCGTTGGAACCGGGGGCGCCGCGGTGTCGCAACCCTCGCCTGTTGACCGGCAGTCCAACCCCAAGTTCGGCCTTGGCATGCAGGTGGCGTTCACGCCCTCGCTGATGATGCGCGTGGAGGCCGAGCGCCACCGCGTGAGCGACGCGCTGGGGGAGCGGGCCCACATCAACACCACGATGGTGAGTCTGGTGTTTCCGTTCGGCCGCGCGCCGGCACCGATGCGCCGAGCCGAGGCGATGCCGGCTGCGATGGCGCCTGCCGCGCCCATGTCGCCGGCTCCACTTGCTGAACCGCCACCGCCAGTGGTGGCGGCCACGCCCGTGGCGCCCGAGCCCGTGGCGCCGCGTGTGGTGCCGGCGCCGCCGCCTCGCGTGGTCTTGCCGGTCGAATCGATGTTCTCGCACGACAGCCGCGTGTTGCGCCCTGAGGCCCGCATCGAGCTCGACGCCTTCGCGGCGCGACTTGCCGGCCGGCGCTACGACGTCATCCGCATCACCGGCCATGCCGACCGCATGGGCGAGCGCGAGCACAACGAGGTGTTGTCGCAGCAGCGCGCCGACGTCGTGAAGGCCTACCTGTCGGGCCTGCCCGGCATCGACGCGAGCCGCATCCAGTCGGTCGGCCGTGGCACTTCCGAGCCGCAGACGGCTCCGTCGGACTGTGCCGCGCCCATGACGCGCGACGCGCTGATCGTCTGCCTGCAGCGCGACCGCCGCGTCGAGGTCGAGGTGAGCGGCGAGTTCTGAACTGCGGTGCCGGGGCTCATGCCCCGGCGATGACGCGGTCGCCGCGCGCCGCCGGCAAGCCGATGCAGGGCAGTCGGAGCCTGTCGGCCAGCCAGGTGTCCGGACCGTCATGGAATCGGAACGCCTGGTGGCGTTGGGAGGCGGCCGCGCTGCGGCGCAGTCGCCTAGCGTGGGCCGACGGTCTTGGCCACTGCCTTGAGGTCGCCGACCGCCTTCTGTGCCCGGCCTTCGACCTGCTTGCGGATGCCCTTCAGGCGCTGCGTGTCGCTGCCGCCGACCTTGCCGGCGGCCTCCTGTGCCTTGCCGATGACGCCCTTGATCGAGCCCTTGATCTGATCCTTGTTCATTGCGCTACCTCGTGAGTTGATTGACGGAAAGGGGTCGGCCGATCAGGCCGTCCCGTAGGGGGTGCCGTAGAACTGGTGCACGCCGCCGGCCCAGGTGCGATCGGACATCGACGGCCAGTGCGACTTGTCGAAGCCTGGCGCGTCCTTCAGCGTCGCCTTGGCCACGTTGAGCGTGAAGCGCTTGTTCGCGGTGTCCAGCTTCAGCGCGGCCCAGGGCACTGCGAACAGCTTGTCGCCCATGCCGAGCACGCCGCCGAAGGACAGCACGGCGTAGGCCACCTTGCCGGTGGCCATGTCGATCATCAGCTCCTTGATCTCGCCGAGATCCTCGCCGTCCTTGTTGCAGACGTCGTTGCCCAGCAAGGTGTCGGCGCCCATCAGCGAAGGGCCTGGGCCGGGGCTGCGGTGGGCATACATGCCGAAGTTGTCGCGGGTGAGGTAGTTGGACTTCATGAAGCCTCCTGGGGCGGGTGGGGATCCGATAGGGGATCGGTTGGGGTTGAGCGGGCGGGACGAAGGCCCTCGCCCGCGATCTGGAACTTAGGCCGCCAGCGCCGCCTGGTCTGTGCGCGAGCGAACGCGGGCGGGACTGCTGCTCACGACGCAGCCTCGGCCAGCAAGGCCCGCAGCGCCGCGGCGTCGGCGGGCGGGTGCTCGCGCAGCTCGGTCAGGCAGCGCTGGCGCGCCGCGGCCGGCCGCAGGGCCTGGCAGCGCCACTGCGCCTCGGCCTGCAGGCTTTGCGCGGCCTGACGCGCGCGGGCCTGCGCCACCGAGCGCTGGGCCACATCCGCGATCCGGTGCAGCAACCCGACGACCGCCACCAGCAGCAGCAAGGCGCGCAGCGCGCGGCCCCATCCAGGGGCGATGCGTGCGGATTCGGTGCCGCCGAAGGCGAGCGGGGTCGGGTTCATGGAGGGTGTGCTGGCGCCGATCGGCGGTGGCGGGCCGGCCATCGACGCCAAGGGGTTGTAGGCCGCATCCGATGGCCGGGTCGGTGCGGCGGCACACACGCCGCTACTCGTGCCGCAGCGCCTCGATCGGGTCCAGGCGCGCCGCGCGCCGCGCCGGCACGTATCCGAAGGCCACGCCGATGGCGGCCGCGAACAGCAGCGCCACGCCATTGATCACGGGATCGAAGACCCAGGGCACCGCCATCAGCCGGACCCCGCCCCACGAGGCCGCAGCGGCGAGCAGCACGCCGACCACGCCGCCCAGCGCCGACAGCACCACGGCCTCGATCAGGAACTGCAGCAGCACCTCGCGTTCCACCGCACCCACGGCCAGGCGCAGGCCGATCTCGCGTGTGCGCTCGGTGACGCTGACGAGCATGATGTTCATGATGCCGATGCCGCCCACCAGCAGGCTCACCGCCGCCACGGCACCCAGCAGGTCGGTCAGCACGCCCATGGTGCTGCTGAGCGTGTCGGCCAGTTGCTGGGTGTCGAAGATGTTGAAGTTGTCGTCGTCGCCCTCGGCCAATTGACGCCGCTCGCGCAGCAGCTGGCGCAGGCTGGCCTTCAGCGGCGCGCTGTCGGCCCCCTCGGCCATCGAGACGATGAGCGCGTTGACCCGGGTGTTGCCCGTGACCCGCCGCTGCAGCGTGTGCAGCGGCACGACGACGCTGTCGTCCTGGTCGCCCATGCCGCCCTGGCCCTTGGCCGCGAGCACGCCCACCACCTGGCACGAGAACTGCCGTATGCGCAGCAGTTCACCCGAGGCAGCGCCGCCGGGACCGCCGCCCCAGAGCTCGCGCCGCACCGTCTCGCCGACGATGCACACGGCCGCGCCGGCGGCCTGTTCCTCGGGCGTGAAGAAGCGGCCACCGGCCAGCGCCCAGTTGCCGGCGCTGAACCAGGCGTTGGTGGCGCCGATCACGCCGGTGGCCCAGTTGCGGCCGTTGGCCACCACGGTGGCGCTGGCACGGGCCTGCGGCGCCACCTCGGCCACGCCGCCGATCTGCGTGGCCACGGCCTCCGCGTCGGCCTCGGTGAACGCCGGCACGCCGCCGCCGCCGCCCCCACCGATGCGCTGGCCCGGGCTCACCATCAGCAGATTGGTGCCCAGGCTCGCGATCTTGCTCTCGATGGCCAGGGTGGCGCCGTGGCCCAGCGTGACCATCGTGATGACCGCGGCCACGCCGATGACGATCCCGAGGATGGTGAGGAACGACCGCAGCAGGTTGCGGCGCACCGAACGCAGGGCCAGCAGCAGCATGCTCAGCAGCATGGTGGTGGCCCCCGGCCTCAGGCGGAGTCGGCTCGCGCCGCGGCGGGCGCCTGCAGCGAGGGGTGGGGGTTGGCCTCGTCGCGTGCGATGCGGCCGTCGAGGAAGTGCACCATGCGCCGCGCGTAGGCCGCCATGTCGGGCTCGTGGGTCACCATCAGCACGGTGATGCCGTGGTCGCGGTTGAGCGCCAGCAGCAGGCCCATGATCTCGTGGCCGCGCCGGCTGTCGAGGTTGCCGGTGGGCTCGTCGGCCAGCACCACCGCGGGCGCGGTGACGATGGCGCGGGCGATGGCCACGCGCTGCTGCTGGCCGCCCGACAGTTCGGCCGGCGTGTGCTGCTCCCAGCCGCCCAGCCCGACATCGGCCAGTGCGCGCGTGGCGGCGGCGCGGCGCGCGGCGGCGCCGTCGCCGCGGTAGAGCAAGGGCAGCTCCACGTTCTCCTGCGCCGTGGTGCGCGCCAGCAGGTTGAAGCCCTGGAACACGAAGCCCAGGTAGCGCCGGCGCAGCCGCGCGCGCTGGTCACGCGACAACGCCTCCACGCGCCTGCCCTTGAAGCGGTACTGCCCGGCGGTGGGCGTGTCCAGGCAGCCGATGATGTTCATGGCCGTGGACTTGCCGGAGCCGCTGGGGCCCATGATGGCCACGAACTCGCCCGCCTCCACGGCCATGCTGATGCCGTTCAGCGCCAGCAACGCGCCGGCGCCGCTGCCGTAGCGCCGGGTGATCCCCTGCAACTCGATCAGCGGCGCGTTCACGGTGCCGCGCCGGTGGTCTGCGCGGTGATCACGAGCATGCCCTCGCGCAGCGCCCCGGCGGTGATCTCGGTGCTGCGGCCGTCGCTGATGCCGGGCGTCACGGCCACGGCCTCGGGCACCGCGCCGGCCAGCGGCCGGCCGTCGGCGCCGGTGGGCAGCACCCAGACCTGGCGTGCGCCGGCGGTGCTGGCGCTCTCGGCGGCGCTCTTGCGCTGGCTCTCGGTCCTGGGCGGCCCGAAGCTCACGCCCGACGCGAGGCCCCGCCTGGCCGCCGCAGTGACGGTCGTGGGCGTGTAGCGCAGCGCCGCGTTGGGCACGCGCAGCACACCCTTGCGCTCGGTGGCCACGATGGAGGCGGTGGCGGTCATGCCCGGGCGCAGGCTGAGATCGGTGTTGTCGACGTCGAGCCAGGTGAGGTAGGTGACGACGTTGTCGGTGACGGTGGCGCCGAAGCCGACGCGCGTGATGCGCGCCGGGAAGCTGCGCGTCGGGTAGGCGCTCACCGTGAAGCTGGCCGCCTGCCCCGCCTTGACGACGCCGACGTCGGCCTCGTCCACGTACACCCACAGGCGCAGCCGCGTCAGGCTCTCGGCCAGCGTGAACAGCGTCACCGCCTGCAGAGACGCCGCCACGGCGTTGCCGGGATCGACCGAGCGCGTGAGCACGACACCGTCCGACGGCGCGCTGATCGAGGCCTTGGCGAGGTTGATCTGGTCGGTGGAAAGCTGGGCCAGCGCCTCGCCGACGCCGGCCTCGGCACCGCCGGCCTCGGCTTCGGCGCGGGCCAGCGCGGCGCGGCCGGCGTCGAGTTCGGCCAGCGACGGCACCTGCCCGCCCGACAGCCGCGCCACGGCTTCCAGCCGCGCCAGCGTCGCGCGCGCCTCCGCCACCGTGGCCGCCGCCTGCTGGACGCGGCTGCGCGCCGCGGCGAGGCCGGACTGCGAGCGCAGGATCTGGTCGCGCAGCTTGGCGGTGTCCAGTTCCAGCAGCACCTGGCCCTTGGTGACACGGTCGTTGACGTCGACGTGGACGCGCAGCACGGTGCCCGAGAGCTCGCTGCCGATGCTCACCGTGCGCGTGGGCTGCACGGTGCCGTTGGCGGTGACGCTGAGCGTGAGGTCGCCGCGGGTCACGGGCTGCGTGGTGTAGCGCGGCGCGGCCTGTGCGGCGCGCTGCATCCACCACCAGGCCGCGCCGGCCAGCACCAGCAGCAGCGCGCCCACGGACAGCCATGCCAGCGGGCGCCGGTACCACGGCTTGACCGCGGGCTCGCCGAGCAGCGCGGCCAGGTCGCCGGGGGCGGACTCTGGCGCGGTGGCGGGCGTGCTCATGGCGCGACCTCGACAGCGGCGGTGTGCGGCACAGGCTCCCAGCCGCCGCCGAGCGCCAGGTACAGGCGCACGTGGCTGCGCGCCAGGTCGGCGCGGGCGCCGTCCACGGCGTCCTGGGCACTGAACGCAGCACGCTGCGTTTCCAGCACGGTCTGGAAATCGACGAGCCCGCTGGCATAGCGGTGGCGTGCCAGCGCGTCGGCCTGCGTGGCGGCCGCCGCGGCGGTGGCCAGCGCCAGCGCGCGGGCACGGTCGCCGGCCAGGGTCACCAGCGCGTCTTCCACGGTCTTCAGCGCGGCCAGCACGGTGGCGCGGTGGCGGGCCCGCGCCGCGTCCAGCGCCGCCTGCTGGCCGCGCACCTGGGCGCGCAGCGCGCCGCCATCGAACAGCGGCAGGCTCACGCCGGCCAGCAGGCCGCCGACCAGCGAAGCGCCGTCGCCCAGCGCACCCAGCGTCAGCGCGCGCAGGCCGATGGAGCCGCCCAGCGAAAAGCTGGCCCTGCGCTGCGACTGGGCCTGGCCGACGCGCGACAACGCCGCGGCCACCTCGAGCTCGGCCGCGCGCACGTCGGCCCGCTGGCGCATCGTGCCGGCGGGAATGTCCAGCGCCAGGCCGTCGGCGGCCACCGGCACGGGAGCGTCGTCGTCGGCCACCGTCTCGTAGGGCTGGCCGGCCAACTGCGCGAGCGTGTGGCGGGACTGCACCACGGCGGTCTGCAGCGCCGGCAGCAGCGCCTCGGTCTGCGCGACGGCGGCGCGCGCCTGCTCGCGTTGCAGGCCGCTCGCCAGGCCCGCCTGCTCGCGCCACGCCGTGATCTGCAGCGTCTGCCGCTGGCTGGCCAGCGTGTCGCGCACCAGCCGCCGCCGCGCCTGCAGTGCGCGCAGGTCGATGTAGGCGAGCGCGGCTTCGCCGGCCAGTTGCACCTGCACGTCGCCCAGGCTGGCGCGGCGGGCCTGGGCCAGCGCGTCGGCCGCGGCCAGGGCGTGGGCGGCACCGCCGTCGAGGTCGGGCATCCAGCGCGCCTCCAGGCCCAGTTGCACGGGCCCGTCGCTGCGGCGGCTGCTGCCCTGGCCGGTGGTGTTGTAGCCGGCCGAGGCGTTGGCGGCCAGTGTCGGTGCCAGCGCCGCAGCCGCGGCGTCGCGCTGGGCCAGCGCCTGGTGCCAGGCGGCGGTGGCCGCGGCCGTGCGTGGGCTGCCTTGCTGCGCTCGTTCGGTCCAGTCGCCAAGCGCCGTGTCGCCGAAGAACCGCCACCAGCGGTGGAGCCCGTCGGGCGTGGCGCCGCCGCCGCCGGGTGCCTCCAGGGCCTGCCAGCGCGCCGGAACCGAGGGCGGCGCGGGCACGCCCTGTTCAGTTGGCGGCGTCGAGCAGGCCTGCAGGGAAAGCGCCAGCAGCAGGGCACCTGCTCGCATCCCGGCACCGCGCTTCATGGGCCGCGGCGTGGTGGCGCACTCGTGAACCCTACCGGCGCGTCGGCAGGCTTCAAGGCCGGATCGCGATCTCGTTCCTCACGGACTTGACGCCATTGACATCGCGAGCAATGCGCTCGGCCGTGCTCTTCTCCAGGGCACTCTTGGCGAAGCCCGAGAGCAGGACGGTGCCATTGAGGGTCTCCACGCTGATGCTGGTCCCGGCCACGTCCGGGTTGCTCAGCATCCGGCTCTTGACCTGCGTCGTGATGCTCGCGTCATCGATGTAGGCCCCGGTCGTCTGCTGGCCGCGGGACACGGCGCAGCCGGAAGTGACAAGCACGACCAGAACCAGCGGTGCAATCAGGGTGTGGAGCTTCATGGGTTGCCTCGAGGTGTTGCATGACGGCGGGTTGCCGGCTGGCGATGCCGACGCTACGCACGCTGCGCGACCGCGTCCGTTCGCCATCGAACACTGGCGTACCCGGTGCGTTGCCGCACAGACTGGCGCAGGGCCGGCGGCACACGCTGCGCGCCTGCCCACGAAACGCCGGACGGCCAGCGCATGAAGACGGTTCGATGCCCCAACGGCAGCCTCGGCTCGGCCAGGCGCCACAGCCGCGCCCCGGGGACCGCGGGCAACGAGTCATCGATCGGCGTGCGGGCCGAATGCCCCCGCGCGGGCTGTTCGTGACCAGCGCAAGGGCCTGCCCCCGGAGTGCGCTTCCCCGGGCAGCATGGGCGGCGTGCCTGGTGCTCGGCCTGCTCCTGGGCGGATGCGGCACCCTGCTGCCCAGCTCGCGAACCGAGACCCTCTCGGACTGGAACAGCCACGCCGACGCCGTGGCGTCCCTGGCCGCGCTGGCACCGTACGCCGCCACGCGGCACACCGTGCATGCGCAGGGGCTGGAGCCCGCCAGCAACCCGGCCGTCACGATGCTGCACTTCGCTGACCTGCTGCAGCGCTTCGCCGCGGCCACGCTGGTCGAGCCGCACGACATCGACCGGGGCATCCGCGACTGTCTTCGGGCCGGGCAGCGCTGCACCGGCTATGCCATTGCGGTGGAGAAGCGGCAGCACCAGCGCGTCGGCAGCTTCTGGCTGGACTCGCTGAACTTCAGGCGCGAAACGCTCACGACCGGCTGGCGCGTCGATGCCCTGCTGGTCTTCGTGGACGACTCGCTGGTCTACCGACTGGTGGGCGGCAAGCCCGCGCTTCGCGAGCGCGACTTGCGGCGAAACCCCCTGGGCCCGCTGCAGGGCTGGGGCGAGCAGCTGGCTCCGGGTCTCCGCCCCTAGCCTGGATGTTTCACGAGGCATGAAGTAGGCGACCTGCCTTCGTTGTGCGTTTTCATAGGTATTCGACGTCTATGGAACCGAACCAACGAGGGAGGTCGCCCAATGCCAAAGTGTACGGATCGCAGGATGGAG
>CAIKLM010000110.1 GCA_903828235.1 uncultured beta proteobacterium
AGACGCCCACGCTGCGCGACGACGCGCGCGCCGCGGCGCTGTACTTCCGCGCCGACGGCACGCCGCGCGCCGTGGGCGAGCGCGTGGCCAACCCGGCGCTGGCCGCGGTGCTGCGACGCATCGCCGCCGAGGGCGCGGCGGCGATGCACCACGGCGCGGTGGCCGAAGACCTGGCCCGCCGCGTGCACAGCGCCTCGGCAGGGCCGGGCGGACTGTCGACCGCCGACCTCGCCGGCTACCGTGCCGTCGAACGCGAGCCGCTGTGCGTGGACTGGCGCGAGCGCTGGCGCGTGTGCGGCTTTCCGCCGCCGTCCTCGGGCGGGCTGGCGGTGGCGCAGATGCTGGGCCTGTGGGCGGCGCTGCCGCCGCCGGCGGACGAGGCCGAGCGGCTGCACCGCTGGGCGGAAGTCTCGCGCCTGGCCTTCGCCGACCGCGCGGCCTTTGTTGCCGACCCCGCCTTCGTGGGCGCGCCGGGCGGCGACTGGCTGAACCTGGTGCAGCCCGCCTACCTGCAGGGCCGCGCCTCGCGCGTGGGCCCACGCAGCCTGGGCACGGCCGAGCCGGGCCGGCCGCTGGGCGCGATCATGAGCGGCCGTGCCGCGCAGCCCGAGGCCCTGGGCACCACGCACCTGAGCGTGGCCGACGGCGAGGGCGGCGTCGTGGCGCTCACCAGCTCCGTCGAGGCGCAGTTCGGCGCGCAGATCGTCAGTGACGGCGGCACCGGCCTGCCGGGCGGCTTCCTGCTCAACAACCAGCTCACCGACTTCAGCTTCCTGCCCGCCGACGCCCAGGGCCAGGCCGTGGCCAACCGCGTGCAGCCAGGCAAGCGGCCGCGCAGCAGCATGAGCCCGACCATCGTCTTCGACCGCCGGCGCGGCGAGCCCGTGCTCGTGCTGGGCTCGGCGCTGGGCCCGTTCATCATCCCGGCGGTGGCGCGCGTCGTCGTCGACACGCTGGAGCGCGGCCACCGGATCGACGACGCGCTGGCCGCGCCGCTGGTGGCCAGTCTCAACGGGCCGGTCACCGTCGTGGAGGCCGGCCGGCTGGATGAGTCCGCCCTCGCGGCGCTGCGCGCGCGCGGCCACACCGTGCAGGCGCTGCCGCTGGCCAGCGGCCTGCACGCGCTGCAGCGCGTGCCCGGCGGCTGGCGCGCCGCCGCCGACCCGCGCCGCGAAGGCCAGGTGCGGGGTGACTGAGGCTCGGCGCGCCGCCGCCGTGCTGGCGGTGCTGGCGCTGGCCGGCTGCGTGGCCCTGCCGCCGCCGCAGCCCCCGCCGCCGGGCGTGACCCGGGCCTTCGACCGCCTGCCGCTGGCCGGCACGGTGCTCGACGCCGAGTGGCACCTGCCCGCAGGCGAGCCCCGCGCCTGGGTGCTGGTGCAGCACGGCTTCGCGCGACGCTGCGCCAACCTGCGCGGCACCGCCTCGGCGCTGGCGGCGCAGGGGGTGGCCACGCTGTGCCTGAATGCCGACCAGGACGCCGGCGTGGCCGGCGGCGCGCCCGTGCTGGCCGAGGCGCTGGCGCGCTGGTGGCTGTCGCCCGCCGCACGCTCGCCCGACGGCCGGGCGGCGCCACCGCGCATCGTCGTCGCCGGCCACTCGGCCGGCGGCCTGTTCGCGGCGCGGGTGGGGGCGGCGGTCGCCGAGCAGGCGCCGCAGCGCCTGGCCGGTGCCGTGCTGTTCGACCCCGTGGGCGGTGCCGCGCTGCGCCAGGCCCTGCTGGCGATGGCGGGCCGCCCGCTGCACGCCACGCTGGCGCCGCCCGTGCCCTGCAACGCGCGCCAGCTGGCGCGGCCGGCGCTGCAGGCGGCTGGCGTTGCGCTGGCGGAGCCGCCGGGCGCCACGCACATGGACGCCGAGGGCGAGGATGGCGACAGCGCCGCCGTGCGTGCCTGCCGCGAGGGCCCGCCCCGGGCCGAGGCCGTGGCCGCGCTGCGGCGCTGGGCCGCCGCCGCGCTGGACGCGATGCTGCGCTGAGCGCCGCGCCGCCGGCTCAGCGCGTCTTCAGGGCCTGCGCCGCCTCCGTCACGAGGGCCGGGCCGCGGTAGATGAGCCCGGTGTAGATCTGCACCAGGTCGGCCCCGGCGTCGAGCTTGCTGCGCGCGTCGGCACCGCTCATCACGCCCCCGACGCCCACGATGGGGTAGCCCGGGCCGAGTGCTGCGCGCAGCAGCCGGATCACGCGGTTGCTCGGCTCGAGCACCGGCGCGCCGCTGAGGCCGCCGGTCTGGTTGGCGTTGGGCAGCCCCTGAACGGCATCGCGCGCCACGGTGGTGTTGGTGGCGATGACGCCGTCGACGCCGTTGCTGCGCAGCGTGGCGGCGATCACGTCCACCTGCGCGGGCTCGAGGTCGGGTGCGATCTTCACGAACAGCGGCACCGTGCGGCCGTGCGTGCGGGCCAGCTCGGCCCGGCGCTGCATCAGCATCGACAACAGCGCGTCCAGCGCGGCGTCGCTCTGCAGCGCGCGCAGGTTCTGCGTGTTGGGGCTGGAGATGTTCACCGTCACGTAGTCGGCGTGCGGGTACACGCCGTCCAGCCCCAGCAGGTAGTCGTCGACCGCGCGCTCGATGGGCGTGGCCGCGTTCTTGCCGATGTTCAGGCCCAGCACGCCGCCGGCGGCGCGGAAGCTGCGGGCACGCCGCACGTTGGCGACGAAGGCCTCCAGCCCCTGGTTGTTGAAGCCCAGCCGGTTGATGAGCGCCTGCCGCTCGGGCAGGCGGAAGATGCGCGGCTTGGGGTTGCCCGGCTGCCCCTTGGGCGTGACGGTGCCGACCTCGATGAAGCCGAAGCCCATGGCGCCGAAGCCGTCGATGCAGCGGCCGTTCTTGTCCAGGCCCGCGGCCAGGCCCAGGCGGTTGGGGAAGCGCAGCCCGGCCACGGTGACGGGGTCGTCCACCCGTTGCGCGCCCCACAGGCACTGCAGCGGAGTGCCCTGGAAGCGGGCGATGGCGTCGAGCGTGAGGTCGTGGGCGGCCTCGGGATCGAGGCCGAAGAGGAAGGGGCGCGTCAGCGCGTAGGGCACGAGGGGCATGGGCCGGGATTGTCGCGGCAGGCGGCGAGGCGCCGGCCGGGCCGGATAATCCCCGCCATGACCACACCCACCCCCACGCAGGACCAGCTCAAGGCGCTGGTTGCCGACGCCGCGCTCGCCCACGTGCCTTCGGGCCAGGTCATCGGCGTGGGCACGGGCAGCACGGTGGACCTGTTCATCGACGCGCTGGCTGCCGCCGTGGCGGCCGGCCGGCTGCAGGTGCCGGGAGCGGTGTCAAGCTCGGAGCGCAGCACGCGCCGGCTGCAGGGCCACGGCATCGCCGTGGTGGAGGCCGCCACGGTGGAGCGGCTGGCCGTGTACGTGGACGGCGCCGACGAGATCGACCGCCACGGCCACATGATCAAGGGCGGCGGCGCCGCGCTCACGCGCGAGAAGATCGTGGCCGATCTGGCCGCGCGCTTCGTGTGCATCGCCGACGCCAGCAAGCTCGTCGACGTGCTGGGCCGCTTCCCGCTGCCGGTGGAGGCGGTGGCCATGGCCGTGCCGCAGCTGGTGCGGCGCTTTGCGGCCCTGGGCGGGCGCGCGGTGCCCCGCGAAGGGGTGCTCACCGACAACGGCCACCCCATCCTCGACGTGCACGGCCTGCGCATCGCCGACCCGCTGGCGATGGAGACCGAGATCAATCAGTGGCCCGGCGTGCTGACGGTGGGCATCTTCGCGCGCCACCGCGCCCAGGTGTGCCTGCTCGGCACCTTGCAAGGGGTGCAGACCCTGGTGTTCTAATGCCGGTGGCGACGGCATTCGCCGCCGCACCGGCCCCAGCAAGGAGCGCCATTGGCCAAGCCCAACTACTCGTTCGAGAAGCGCCAGCGCGAGCTGGCCAAGAAGAAGAAGAAGGAAGAGAAGGAACGCGAGAAGGCGCTGCGCAAGGCCGGCGGCCTGCCGCCCGCGCCCGATGACGAATCCGAGGGCGCCGACGACGGCACCCCGGCGCCCGCCCCCGCGGGCCAGCCCCCGGCCTGAGGCCGGAGAGCCGCAGGCCCTCAGGCCACCCGTCCGTCAGCCCCGGCCCTGCCGCACCGCGCGCACGGCCCAGCGCACCGGGTCGACGGCGTCGGCCAGGTCCTGCTCCAGGGGCCACGGCAGCCCCAGCGCCTGCGCGGCCACCAGTTCGCCCAGCAGCGGCGCCAGCGTCAGCCCGCGCGAGCCCAGGGCCGTCAGCACGAACAGCCCCGGATGCCGGGGCCACGCCCGCGCCTGGGTCAGGCGCGAGGGCGGCAGCCCCGGGTCGGCCAGCGGCAGGGCGCCGGCCACGGGCAGGCGGTCGTCGCTGCCCAGGCGCCAGCCGACCCGGCCTTCGCACGAAGCGACCGGTGGCACCGGCAGGCCCGTCAGGCGCGCGAAGCGCTCCAGGTTGAAGCGGTGGTCGGCCTCGCGCGGGGCTGCCTCGTCGTGCCCGGGCTCGCCGGGCCGTTGCTGCGTGGCGCCGCACAGCAGCCGGCCCGGCAGGGCCAGCGCGTAGCCGTCGCCGGCCAGCGCGCAGCCCAGCGGCGGCGGGCCGGCCGCCGGCCACCAGCTGACCTGGCCGCGCGTGCGCTGCAGCGGCCAAGCCGCTGGCGGGCGCGGCGCCAGCGTGGTGGCCGACTCGGCGTTGGCCAGCACCACCAGCGCCGCCGTGGCCAGCCGCGTGCCGTCGGCCGCCAGCAGGTGCCAGCCGCCGCCCTCGGCCGGCTGCAGGCGGGCCACGGCGCTGCGGCCGCGGAAGCGCACGTCCGGGCGCGACAGCTGCTCGCGCACCCACTCGCCGGGGGCGATCCAGCCGCCGTGGGCATGGTGCCAGGCCGGGGCCGCCAGCGGCACGCCGGCGCGGGCGCTGGCCGCTTCGGCGTCCAGCGCCTCGGCCACGGCCGGCGGCAGGCCCAGGCGCTGCAGCAGGGCCTGCATCGACGCCGCGGTCTGCCCGGCCGAGGCCAGCCGCAGCAGGCCCGTCAGGGCGCCGGCCACGCGGCCCGACGCCACGGCCGGTGCGTAGACCTGCGCGGCGCGCAGCGCGGCGGCGCGGTACAGGCGCGCGTAGGGCCCGTCCTCGCCGTTGACGATGGCGTGGAACAGCCCGGCCGGGTTGCCGCTGGCGGCCGTGGCGGGCTCGGGCGCGGCGTCCAGCACCGTCACCGGCACGCCGGCCTCGGCCAGCGCGCGGGCGCAGGCCGCACCGGCGATGCCGGCCCCCACGACCACGGCGTCCAGCCCCGTGGCGGGGGCCACGGCCAGCGGCACCGGCCCGCGCGGCGCCACGCGCGGGCGGAACACGGCGGTCGTGATCTCGCGCTTGCCGCCGATGCCCGGGGCCCGCGCCACCTCGAAGCCGGCTGCCCGCAGGCCCTCGTGCACGGGCCGGGCCACGCTCCAGGTGGCCGCCGTGCAGCCCGGTGCCGCCAGCCGCGCCAGGGCCTTGAACAGGGGCGGGCTCCACAGCGCGGCGTTGCGGTCGGGCGCGAAGCCGTCGAGCAGCAGCGCGTCGGCCTGCAGCCGCAACTGCGGCAGCAGCGCGGTTGCGTCGCCCAGGCCCAGCGTCAGGCGCAGCCGGCCGCCTTCGAAACCCAGCACGTGCAGGCCCGGTGCCAGCGGCGGCCAGGCGTCCAGCAGGGCCGCCGTCAGCTCGGGCAGCGGCGAGCGGGCGTGCGCGCGCGCCAGGTCGGTCGCCGTCGGCGGGTGCAGTTCCAGCGACACCACGTGCAGCCGCGCGGGGCGCTGCGGGTCGGTGCGCCAGGCCTCCCACAGCGCCAGCAGGTTGTGGCCGAGGCCGAAGCCCGTCTCCAGCACCGTGAAGTCAGCGCGCCCGCCCCAGCGCCCGGGCAGGCCGTTGCCGGCCAGGAACACGTGCCGGGCTTGCGCCAGCGCGCCGACGCGGGGGTGGTAGACGTCGCCGAAGTCGGGCGCCTCGGGCGGGCCGCCATCGGCCGGGAAGACGATGCGCGCCGGCCGCAGCGGGCCGGCGCTCATGCGGCGCTGCGGGCGGCGGCGGCCGGCCGGGCGGCGTGGGCCTGCAGCCACAGCAGCAGCGGCTCGCGCACGTCGGCCAGGCCGCGGTAGGCCAGCACCGCCGGGCTCATGCTGGCGATGGCATCGTGCAGCGCCTGCGCGCGCGCTGGGCTGTCCAGCACCGCCACCAGTGGCTGCACGTCGACCAGGATGGTGAACACGGCCTGCGCCTGGCCGGGCACCGGGATGAAGGTCTGCCGCTCGCTGCGGAACCAGGCCTGCGGCACCGCGGTCTGCGCCCAGCGCTCGGGGGCCTGGTGCGCGGGGTGGGCGTTCAGGCGCGGCTGGTCGGTGACGTTCCAGACGAAGCGCTCCCAGCGCTCGCCACTGCTGGCCAGCCGCATCAGCGCGGCGCCGGCCTGCAGCAGCAACGCGTTGTCGGCCACGGGCGCGTGCACCTCGGCGAAGGCGCGGCCCACCTTTTCGGCCGGTGCCCAGTGGCTGGGCAGGCAGGCGGCGATCCAGGGGATGCGGCCGTCGGCGGCGTTCACCACCGCCAGGTCTTCGGCGAAGGCCAGGGCCAGCAGCGCCGGGCCTCGCCAGGCCGCCGGCAGCGGGCGCAGGCAGCGCGCGACCTCGTCGCCCAGGCCGAAGCGGCCGGCCTCGAGCTGTTCCACGTGGCCGTCGGCCCGCACCGCGGTGGCCAGCTGGCGGGCGTGCCAGCGGCCGTTGGCGTCCACGGTCCAGGCCTCGGGATGCTCGGCTGCGGCGTGCGCCGCCGCGGCGGCGAGCGCCGGGCCGGCATCGAAGCCCGGGGCCGCCACCAGGGCCTGCGGCCAGAAGGCGGACAGCACCGCGAGCTTCTCGCGCTGGTGGCGCGAACCCGGTGACAGCGGCGTGAGCTGCGGCGAGCCGGCGGCCAGCCGGCGCATGCCGGGCTGCATGCGGAACGGGGCCTGGACGGCGGCGTCGAAGTCGAAGGCGGTCACGGTGCGGGGGCGGTTGCGGGCGCGCAGCATACGTCGTGCGGGGCCGCAAACGACGAAGGGCGCCGTCGGGCGCCCTTCGTCGGGGGTGGGGCGGTGCGCCGCCTCGGAATTCGTTCGCAGTTTCTCAGACCCGCTTGCGGTATTCGTGCGTGCGGGTGTCGATCTCGACCTTGTCGCCGTTCTCCACGAAGATCGGCACGCTGATCTCGAAGCCCGTGCCCACGAGCTTGGCCGGCTTCAGCACCTTGCCGGAGGTGTCGCCCTTCACGGCGGGGTCGGTGGTGATCTCGCGCACCACGGTGGTGGGCATCTCGACGCTGATCGCCTTGCCGTCGTAGAACGTCACCTCGACCTGCATGCCGTCTTCCAGGTAGTGGATGGCATCGCCCATGTTGTCGGCCTCGACCTCGTACTGGTTGTACTCGGTGTCCATGAACACGTACATCGGGTCGGCGAAGTAGGAGTAGGTGCACTCCTTCTTGTCGAGGATGATCTGATCCATCTTGTCGTCGGCCTTGAAGACGGCCTCGGCGCCGAAGCCGCTGAGCAGGCTCTTCATCTTCATGCGCACGGTGGCCGCGCCGCGGCCGCCACGGCTGTATTCGGTCTTGAGCACGACCATCGGGTCCTTGCCCTGCATGATCACGTTGCCGGCGCGGATTTCCTGAGCGAGTTTCATGGTTCTCGAAATCGGTGGGTGGGCAGGCTTCGGGCGCCTGCGTCGGGTGTCGGGGGTGCTGTCGCGGCGGCGGGGCGGATGAGGGGGCTTGCCGGCCGGGCGAAAAGCCCAGGATTCTAGCAGTGCCGTTCGCTCAGGCCGGCGGCACGCTGCCGCCCCGCGCGCGGCGCACGAAGGCCTGCAGCGAGCTCGTCAGGTCCGGCAGCGCCGCCTGGGCGGCGCGGAAGGCCAGCGCGGCCTGCCGCCAGGCCGCGCTGGCCTCGGCCCCGGGCAGGCCGGGCCAGGCCGCGCCGGGCCGGCCGTTCCAGGCCCGCCACAGCGCCTGCGCGGGCACGGGCAGGCCCATGCAGGCGAGCAGGGCCTCGACCTTGTCGTGGTGCACGCCGTCGTGCTGCGGATAGGCCTGCCAGACGAAGGGCGCGCCGGCCCAGACGGCGCGCACCAGGGAGTCCTCGCCCCTGACGACGTTCAGGTCGGCGCTCCACAGCAGGTGGTCGAAGTCGGCCTGGCTGACGTGGGGCAGGGCCCGGACGCGCAGCGCCGGCGGCAGCGCCAGGCCGGCCAGCGCCGCCTGGGCCGGGCCGGGCGGCACCAGCAGCATCGTGGGAGCCTCGCCCAGGGCCGCGCACAACGCGGGCAGCGCCGGGTTCGCGTAGCCGAACAGCAGCACCACGCGCTCGGCGGGCGCCGCCGCCCAGCCCCGAGCCGTCAGCCAGGCCCGGCCGTCGAAGGCCTCGCGCCGTGCCAGCAGGCCCGGCTCGCGCAGCAGGCCGCCGGTGCGCGCCGTGAAGCCCGGGAACAGGAACCACTTGGTCAGCCCGCCGGGCTGCGGCGAGGGCAGGCCGTGCGAACGCTCCACCCAGTCCTCGGCGCTGAGGTACTCGAGGTTGATCCACACCGGCGCCACGGAACGCGCCGACAGGGCCCGCACGAAGGCCGCGGGCGGGTCGCAGCCGAAGGCCTCGATCACGACGTCGCCGGGCTCGGTGCCGGCGTCCTCCCAAGACACGACCTGCACCCCCGGCGCGCCGGCCGGGGCCATCCAGGCCAGCGGCGCCGCGTCGTCGATGAGCAGGCGCACGGCCTGCCCGCGCCCGGCGAGGTCGGCCGCCAGCCGCCAGCACACGCCGGCGTCGCCGAAGTTGTCGACGACGCGGCAGAAGAGGTCCCAGCGCAGAGGGCTGTCGCGAAGGCGGTCCGGCACGGGCGGATTATCGAAGGCGTGGACAATCGATCGCGATGACGGTTCCAGGCGACGAGTTGCACGACGAGCCCTCCGGCGAGGCCGCGCCTGCCGGGCGCGAGCGCCTTCTGGCCGAGGTGGCCGCGCTGCCCGGCCTGCCCGGCGTCTACCGCTGGATCGACGCCCAGGGCGGCCTGCTCTACGTGGGCAAGGCGCGCAACCTTCGCAAGCGCGTGTCGAGCTACCTGCAGCGCGACCACGACGGCACGCGCATCGGCCAGATGGTGGCGCGCATCGCGCGGCTGGAGACCACCGTCGTGCGCACCGAGGCCGAGGCGCTGCTGCTCGAGAACAACCTCATCAAGACGCTGCAGCCGCGCTTCAACATCCTGTTCCGCGACGACAAGAGCTACCCCTACCTGAAGCTGGTGACGCACCCCTTCCCGCGCATGGCCTACTTCCGCGGCGCGGTGGACCGCCGGCACCGCTACTTCGGGCCCTACCCCAACGCCTGGGCCGTGAAGCAGACCATCCAGCTCATGCAGAAGGCCTTCCGGCTGCGCACCTGCGAGGACACGGTCTACGCCAACCGCAGCCGGCCCTGCCTGCTGTACCAGATCCAGCGCTGCAGCGGCCCCTGCGTGGGCCTGATCAGCGCCGAGGACTACGCGCGCGACGTGCGCGACGCCGAGCGCTTCCTGCTCGGCCAGACGCAGGAGGTCATCGAGGACCTGCAGGCGCAGATGATGGGCTTTGCCGAGAACCTGGAGTTCGAGCGCGCCGCGGCCTGCCGCGACCGCATCGGCAGCCTGTCGCGCGTGCTCCAGCAGCAGACGGTGGACGCGAGCAGCCTGAATGCGTCAGACCGCGACGTCGACATCCTGGCCGTCAAGGTGGCCGGCGGCCGCGCGTGCGTCAACCTGGCCATGGTGCGCGGCAGCCGCCACCTCGGCGACCGCGCGCACTTCCCGGCCCACGTGCAGGACGGCGCCTCGCTGGCCGCCGCCGAGATCGCGCCCGAGGACGACGAGCTCGACATCGGCGCACCCGAGCGCAGCGTGGAGAGCGCCGTGCTCGAGGCCTTCATCGCGCAGCACTACACGGGGCAGGCCGTGCCGCCGCTGCTGGTGACCAGCCACCCGGTGGACAAGTCGCTCGTCGAGGCCCTGGCCGAGAGCGCCGGCACGCGCGTGCGCGCCACGCACCAGCCGCGCGAGCAGCGCCGCGTGTGGCTGGAGATGGCGGCGAAGGGCGCCGAGCTCGCGCTGGCGCGGCTGCTGGCCGAGGAGGGCTCGGCGCAGGCGCGCACGCGTGCGCTGGTGGAAGCGCTCGACCTCGACGTGGCCGACCCCGCGCAGCTGCGCATCGAGTGCTTCGACATCAGCCACACCGCCGGCGAGGCCACCCAGGCCAGCTGCGTGGTGTACGAGAACCACGCGATGCAGGGCGCGCAGTACCGCCGCTTCAACATCGAGGGCATCACCGGCGGCGACGACTACGCGGCGATGCGGCAGGTGCTGACGCGGCGCTACGCCAAGCTGGCCGAGCTGGCGCGAGAAGGCGGCGAGGCCGACACCGCCGAGCCGGCGCCGGTGGACGACGCCGAGGCGCCCGCCCCCAAGCCCCGCCGTGCCGCGCAGGCCCGCCTGCCCGACCTGGTGCTGGTGGACGGCGGGCGTGGCCAGGTGAGCATGGCGCGCGAGGTGTTCGAGTCGCTGGGCCTGGACATCGCCCTCATCGTCGGCGTCGAGAAGGGCGAGGGCCGCAAGGTGGGCCTGGAGGAGCTGGTGTTCGCCGACGGCCGGCCCAAGGTGCAACTCGGGCATGATTCGGCCGCCCTGATGCTGGTGGCGCAGATCCGCGACGAGGCGCACCGGTTCGCGATCACCGGCATGCGCGCGAAGCGGGCCAGCGTGCGCACCGGCGGCAGCCGGCTCGAGGACATCCCCGGCATCGGGCCGCGCAAGCGGGCCCGGCTGCTGCAGCGCTTCGGCGGCCTGCGCGGCGTGGCCGCGGCTGCGGTGGACGAACTGGCGAGTGTCGAGGGCATCGGCGCCGATCTGGCGGAGGAGATCTACCGTGCACTGCACTGATTCGACGGCGGGTCGTCGCGGCGCCCTGGGCCTGCTGGCGGCGCTGGCCGCCGCCGCCGCAGGCTGTGCCGGCCGGCCCGGGCGCGCCCCGGCCCCGGC
>CAIKLM010000111.1 GCA_903828235.1 uncultured beta proteobacterium
CCGAGCTTGTCCATCATCTCGATGGACTCGGGCTTCTGGCGCAGCAGGAACATCCAGTCGGAGTTGTCCAGTGCCGCCTTGGCCGCCGGGTTGCGGTAGTAGTCGTCCACGCCCTGCGTGGCGGACATGAAGGCGCCCTTGTACTTGCGCGCCCGGCGGTAGCCGGCTTCGATGAACTCGGCCGTCGCCCCGCCCGAGAGCAGGTCCCAGGCCTCGTCGATGATCACGATCTTCTTGCGATCGCGGGTGAAGTACATCTCGCGGGTGATGCGGTACATGACGATCAGCAGCACCACCGTCTGCAGGTCTTTCTTGGCCTTCAGCTCCTCGAGTTCGAGCACGATGAAGTCGCTCGAAAAATCGATGCTCGCCTCGCGGTCGAAGTACTTGCCGTAGGTGCCCTCGCGCGCATAGGGCGCGAGCATCGCGGCCAGGTCCTTGAGCCGGCGGTCACCCTCGGCATCCGTGTTGGCGTCGTCGTCGAGCCGCCCGGTGGCCAGCAGCGCGTGGATGTCGGTGATCGTCATCGCCCGGCCCTTGGCCTTCCAGACCTTCTTGATGGCCGCACCGAGCGTCGAGTACCGAAAGCCGTCCAGCGCCTCGCGCGGCGAGACCATCTGGGCGAGCAGCGGCTGCAGTAGCTCCATGTCCTCGTCGATGTCCTCGACGAAGCTGAAGGGGTTGAGCGAGATCCCGGCGCTCTCGGTGAACTCGATGAAGCTGCCGCCGACGTTGCGGCAGGCCTTCTCGTAGGAGCGGCCGACGTCGATGATCCAGACCCGGGCGCCGGTACCGAGATACGACATGGCGATCTCGTTGAGCAGCAGCGACTTGCCCGAGCCCGAGGTGCCGGCGATCGCCACGTTGTAGTTGCCGGCCGGGTTGTCGTACACGTCCAGCGGCATGAGCTGGCCGCGCCGGCCGCCCAGCATCAGAACCGGGGTGCCGGTGCCTTGCCACTCGGCCACCAGCGGTGCCAGGTGCACCGCGTTGGCCGAGGTCTTGGTGCTCACCCGCTTCATGCGCGAGAGATCGCCGTGGAAGGGCGGCGACAGCGTCATCGGCAGCGAGCCGATCAGCCCCTGGGCCATCATCATCGTGTCCCGCGACAGTTCGAAGCCGCGCGCCCGGAAGATCGATCGGGCCGCCTGCTCGGCGCGGGCCATCGCCTCGGGCGCGGCGAAGAGCGCCACCTGGTGCTGCAGGTCCACCAGCTGCTGGCCGTCGTCCAGGGCCTTGAGCACGATGTCCCAGTCGGCCTTGCGCTCCTGCATGTCGGGCAGGAAGCGCGCCATGTAGCTGGTGGCGTTGGTGGTGGCGCGGGCGGCTTTCAGATACGCCCAGTTGCGGGTGGCCTCGGCGTCCAGCACATGCACGCCCAGCGTGATCATGAATGGGCAGGGGTACTGCAGCGTGGCCTGGTAGAGGTCGCCGATCAGGCTGCCCATGTTCCAGAGCGCAAAGCGCGGCGGGAACGAGCGCACCGACAGCAGACGCATCTCCTGCGCTTCGGACGCCGGATTGGCCAGCGTGATGCCGCCGGGTCGGATCACCAGCATCGTCGCCGGGTCGAGCACCTGGTCGCGCAGCTCGCGCCCGGCGTCGTAGGTGAGCGGCAGGCCGTCGCCCGCCTGCCGGTGGGGATCGAGCAGGGCGGAGACCCAGTTGATGAGGTCTCCCGCCGTCCATGGGCGCGACGGGAAGCCGGCAGCGTGCAGCGTGGCGCGCATGCCATCGCGCAGCAGCAGGAGCTCGTCGATGCGCCCGAGGTTCTCCGGGCTGCCGGGCAGGCAGACGCTGGCCACGAGCCTGAAGCGCCGGAGCAGGTAGCTCTGGTTGGGCAGCAGGGACTGGCGGGCGCCGCGCAGGTAGTGCCCGACCCGGCGGCGGGCGAGCGTGCGGTGGATGTTGGTGTGCCGGCCCAGCCGACCGCGCTCGTTCAGTTCGGGGATGAACTCGTCGGGCACCCGCAGATCGGCGTAGGCGCCGAGCGGCCCGCGGATGTCGGGGCTGGCGAGCAGGTGAAACTGGATGCCGGTGCCGGCCGGTGCGGCCTCGTACAGTGCCGTGAGGACGCGGGACATCTCCTCGTCCGCCCCGGACTGCGGGCGTAGCTCCAGGCAGAAGCCCAGTGCGTCGCGGTTGACGAAGATCTGCCGTTCATCGAGCCAGGCGCGGTAGGGCAGCCAGTGGGAGAAGGAGTCGGCGTCGTTGCGTGCCTGCGGCCCGGCACTCGGCGGGCGCAGCAGTTCGCCGATGCGCGTGCCGCGCAGCGCGCCGTCCAGGTCGTCGATCAGGGTGCGCAGCATGGCTCAGGGCTCGGGTTGGTCGAGGGATGGGTTGGCGCGGGGGCTGATGCCGGACGCCTGACTGCCAGCTGGTGCGCTCGTCGGCGCAGTGCTGGGAGCTGAGGGCGGGGTGACGCCCATGCGCGGTCCACGCGGTGCGGGGCGGACCCGCTCGATCAGCCAGCGGCCGTGATCGATCAGCACGTGGACGGTGGAGGCTTCGTGCAGGTCGCCGTCGCTGTCTTCCCAGGGGGCGATCCACAGGCGCAGGACGCGGGGGGCGGTGCGCAGGGCGGCGGTGGATTGGGCGGGCACCGCACCGGAAGGTGCGGTCGGGGCAACTGTGGTCGCGCCGCTTGCCGGCGCGGGCGCAGGCCGGGTCTCAGCGGGGGATGCCTTGGGGGCAGGTGCGCCAGCGCCGCTGCGAACCACCGGGCCGTGGGACGTCGCGTCGGCGACGGGCGTCCCCAGCGCTCCGGATCCAACCGCGCGCGGCGCATCCGATCCGAGCAATTGCCGGGCGCCTTGTCCGGCGTTGGCGTAGACACCGGACACCGAGGTGCACTGCGCGCCTGCCGGGGCCTTGCAGGCATAGGTCGGGGTGCCGCCGACGCCCGACAGGTTAGAGGCACAGCCGCTGAGAACCAACGCGGCGGTGCCTGCGAGCAGCGCGGCAAGCCTCAGCGGTCGGATCGGTGGCTGGCTGCTGGCCGCCGGGTACGCGCCCTTCATCGAGCGCCACTCCCGGCCGCTGCGCTGGGGGCACCGGCTCCGGGGCGCGACAGCCAGGCCTCGATCTGATCTCGGCTTGCGGCGCCTGCGAGCACGCGACCGTCGCCCGCGATCAGGGTCGGCGTGCCGTTGATCCCGAGCCGCTCGCCCAGGGCCACGTTGCGGTCCACTGGATGCGGGCAATCCGCCTGGGGCGGCAGCGAATCTCGCAGCATCAGCGCCTGCCAGCTGGCGAGCCGGTCGGTCGCGCACCACACCGACACGGCCTTCCCGCGTGCGGCCGGGTGCAGCGAGGCCAGCGGCATCAGGAAGGTGTGGATCGTGACGTCATCCAGGCCGCGCAGTTCGGCTTCCAGCCGCCGGCAGTAGGGGCAGTCCGGGTCGCTGAAGATCGCCAGCGTGCGCGTGCCCTTGCCCCGGACTTCGGTCAGCGCATCGGCCAGCGGCAGGCTCCCGAAATCGATGCGGGCCATCGCGTCCTTGCGCTCGGCAGTCAGGTCGCGCTGCTGGCGCATGTCGTAGAGGTGGCCGAACAGGAAGTAGCGGCCGGTCGCATCGACGTAGGCGAGGTTGGCGCCCATCGCCACCTCGTACACGCCGGGCCAGTCCGTGGGGTGGATCGCGCCGAAGCGGGTGGACGGGTAGAGCGCCTGCAGGCGCTCGACGAGGGGGCGGGCGTCGGCCGGTTCGGATCCAATCGGCGTGACGGTTGATCGAACTACGCCTTGGGTGGCTGACGCCGCTTGAGACTGGGCGGGCGAGCTGTCCTGGACTTGTCCTGCCGGCGCGGCGCGGGTGGCCGTCGCGGCGCCGGTCTTTGGCGAGGCGGCGGGTTGGGCAGCGAGCGGGTTGGCGTACAGGCTGGCCGCCAGGGTCGTGGCCAGCGCGGTCGCGAGCGTGGCGGCATGGCGGGCGCGGTTGGGGGTGCGCGCGGCCAGGTCAGTCTTCGTCGTCTTCATCGGTGGTTCTCCGTGCGGTGGGGGTGCGGCGCGCGAGGTGCGGGAAGGCGTCGCGGTCGGGGTCGGTGTTCGCGTTGGCGTTCGCGCCATCGGGGCGGGTGCCGTCCAGCGACTGCCCGAGCGCGATGCCCTGGGTGAGGACCACATCAACGGTGCGACCGGCATCGACCTCGATCACCGGGAAGACCTTCTCGGCCAGCGTGATGTAGTACTGGGCGAGCCGGTCGAGTGCTCGGCCCACACCGGTCCCGAGGCCAGCCTGCAACTGCTTGCCCGGATCCACGGTGCCGGTGGTGCCCAGCGGCGAGACCGAGAGCGTGGTGGCGCTTTGCTGGAACGCGGTGCCAATGCCGCTGGCCACACCGGCCAGCAGCGCGTTTGCGAGGATCTGCCCCTGCTTGGAGACCAGGCGCCCGCGCATGCCGGCCTTGCCGTCCTCGCCGGCCACATACCCTCGGATCGGTACGTCGATCGCGGTGCCGTCGCGTGTGACGCAGGACAGCGACTCGGTGCGGATGTAGGCGCGCTCGGCGCTCACGTCGCCATAGCCGGCGCCGACCACGAAGCACTCCTTGATGCGACCGCGGAACTGGTTGGGCAGCATCGCGTGATCCAGCAGACGCAGAAGCACCGGCTGCGGATTGCGCTGGGCTTGGCCGCCCGTGGGCGCGTCGAGCCCGCCTAGCAGCAGGGCGCGGGTGAAGCTGCCGCTGGGCAGATAGCGGCGGGTATCGCGGGAAGGCGCGGCGGGCTTGCCGATGGCGTCGGTCGATCCTGGTGCACCGGAGGCGGCGCCGGTGCGCACGGCGGCCGGGTCGGCTAGGGTGATGCTGACGATGCCACCGGAGCCCAGGCCAGCCGGCGCGGCGCCGGCGCCACCGGGCAGACCGGTGCGCGGGGCCGCAGGAGCTGGCAGGGTGGCGGGCGCTGGCGGAGGCGGAAGCCTCTGCGCTGGGTTGGCCGCAGGCGGCGACGCCACAGGATCCGGGCCGAAGTTCGGGCGAGTGGCGGGCGCCGGCATTGGCGGCGGAGGCAGTGGGGTGAGGCCGCTGGTGTCGGCGCGGCCTGCCGGGGTGCCCGCGTTGCCCGCCTCCAGGCGCTTGAGCCGTTCCATCATGTCGCGGCTCTGGCCTTCGAGCTCGCTCCCGCGCTGCGTGAGTTCGCGCGAGCGCTGCTCGATGGAGCGCAGCTGCGCGTCGGCCTGACCGCGCCAAGCATCCCGTGGATCAACCTGGGCGCCGGGCGAGAGAATGTTGGTGGACTTCGGACGAGGGGCGGGATCGCTGCTGGTGCCGGACCCGGTGAGCGACACCGACAGGACGGTGCCGGCGACGATCACCCCGGCGATCCCGGCCAGCAGCAGGTACTGGCGGCGCTTGATGCGCTCCGCGCTCGCGCCTGCGGGTGCGTCGACATTGCCGGGCGGCAGAGGTTGCTCAATCATCGCTGCGGCGCTCCCGGATCACGAAGACGGGCGTGGCCTCGCCCGGTTGCAGGCTGGCGCGCTCCACGCTCACAGCCATCACGCCGCGCTTCTGCAGATCAGGCTCATGCAGGGTCAGCGCAGCGGCGCCGCTGTTGGCCAGGCGGTACTTCTCGGCCACCACGTGGGCGCCCAGCAGTACGCGCTCCAGCGTGAAACGTGTGCCAGACCAAAGCGCGATGTCGCGTCCGGGCTCGCGCACCTCCATGTCCTCCGGGAGGCTGTCGTCGGCGAGTGCCACCAGCAGGTTCTTCAGGGTGCGCACGTGGCGGCTGCTGGCTTCCAGGCGCGGCGGCGCATCTCCCGTGGCGCGCGGCTCGCGGATCACGATCGAGTCGCCGGGCACGTCCACCGGCTGCAGCAGCAGCGACACCGTGCCCCGGTCGCTGCTCACGAAGAGGTTGATCGGCTTGGTGGATTGCGGATCGGCAGGCCGGATGAAGACCTGGCCGCGCTCGTCGTCCTTCTCCAGCACGAACTCGTTGGCGTTGCCGGTGACCCGGCGCACCCGCGAGCGCTCGAAGGCGATGCGGGTGACTTCCTGACGCGAGACCCGGGCCAGCACGGTGGCGCCGTCACGGGCCTCGACCACCTGCTGCGCGAGCGCGGGCTCAGCGAGCAGGGGCGCCAGCAGGCAAAGCAGGTGCAGCGGAAGGCGAGGACGCATCGGGCGCAGGGGCTGCGGGAGCAGAGGGCGCGGCGCCGGATCGGGTCTGGAGCTCGAGGGGGTCATTGGGAGTGGTCTCGCGGAATGTCTTCAGGAAGATCCGGCCGCCCGCGTACTGAAGCTCGATGGCATAGCCTTTCGAGACCTCGGAGACGCGCCGGTCGCTGATGAAGGTGGTGAGCAGGCCGCGCAGGCCCACGCGCTGGGTGGCCTCATCCACCTGCAGGTCCTGCGGGCTGAAGACGGTGGAGGCGCCGTCGCGCTTGATGCGCTCGGCGTTGGCCGCCATCGCCGTGCGCAGATCGCCCCAGGAGGCAGGCGCGGCGTACTGCAGCAACAGCCGGGACTGGTGCTCGACGCTCTGCGGGGTGACGTTGAGCGTGAGTTGGGCGAGGAAGTAGCCCATCTGCTCCAGGTACTCGGGGCTCGCCCGCTCGGCCTCGACCCAGAAGGTCTTGTGGATGGCGGGCGGCACCACCACCACACGCTCGCGCCCCGCCTGGCGCAGGGTGTGCGCCGCCAGCAGGAGCGTGGCGAGCATCGACACCGCGAGCAGGATCGCCAGCAGCGCCGTGGCACGGCGGGCGCTGGCCTGATCGGCGCGCAGCCAGTCGAGCCTCATCCGACCAGCTCACGCAGGTGCGAGGGCGGGGTGCGCTTCAGGCCCGAGACCGCCGCCGGCAGGTGCCAGTACAGCAGGTGCAGCGCGAAGGCGGGGTGCTCGCCCGACTTGGCCTTGCCGTAGGCCCAGGCGAGCAGCACCCCGGCGGCGCAGCCGGTGACGAAAAAGCCCGCGATCATGCCGGCCAGCACCGCTGCCAGGAACAGCAGCGATACGTCGATCTCCCACCAGAACATGCGTGGGGGATCGTTCAGCCGGCGCGGGATCTCCAGCGCGACGTCGCTCATGACTGCCAGACCGTCAGATCGTGGCGGTCATGATCGAGTCGATGATGGTCGGTACGTAGACCATGAAGAGCGCGAAGACCACGCCCGCGAGCGCCGGAATCGGCGAGGAACGGGCCACGCCGATGCCGGCGCCCAGGATGAAGGCTGCGACGGCAATGGCCTTGCCGAGGTAGCCGGTGGCCCAGTTCAGCAGGGTCGTGTACATGGTCTGGAACTCGGTGCCGGTGGTACCGGCAAAGGCCGATGTGGCGCCGAGTGCCAGCAGCAGGGCCACCGGGGCGACGGTGGCGAGGCGGACGGGCGCTTGAGTGCGCAAACGAAGGGAACGGTTCAAGGGTGTCTCCAGGGCAGTGAGGTTGGCGGGTGGGGTGGAGGGCTCGCGCGCCCTCACTGCGCGTGGAGACCACGCGACTGCCCGGGAGGGGTGGCAGACGCGAGGCGTTCGGGGGATTCGTTCGAGGCCGCACGGCGGGCGCTGCTGGCGGCGGTCGCTATCAGCTCGCGGTGCACCTTGTGGGCGTAGGCCCGGCGCAGCGGTGCGCTGCGCGCGTTGTAGGCGCCGACGGCCTCCCACGTGTAGCCCAGGCGGGATACGTTGCCGGCGAGGATCCAGGCGCCCACGTGGATGCTCGTGCAGGCATCGAACAGGTGGTGCTCGGCGATGCCGTGGCCGGCCAGCGTGGGCAGCCACGAGGAGTTGATCTGCATGAGCCCGATGTCGCGCGAGCCATCGCGGTTGCGGCCGACGGCCGCCGGGTTCAGGCCCGATTCGGTGCGCGCGATCGCGTAGAGCAGGTGGCTGCTGAGCCCGTAGCGGGCAGCAGCCTCATCCCAGCAGGCCCAGGATGGCGCTGCGACGAGCAGCCCGGCCAGTGCAGACAGCGCCATCGCGCCGCGCCGGGCTGGACTGCTCGTCGTCGAAAGCGCGCTGCGTGCGATGGGGCCTCCTGTGCATCGGTGGTTCCGTGACGCGGGGGTGCGTCAGCGGTGGAGGCATCGTAGGAAGCGCGGGCGGCGGCGTCAGGGAGAATCGGGGCTTGGGGGAAGGACTGAATCGGTTGGCAAGGAGCGCCATCAGCGCACGGGGTATGGTTGCGCCGGCATGGCCCCATTGAAGTCCCCACGTCGTTACAGCATGATTGATCGCATGGGAGGCACGATTGGCAACCAATGAGCAGCTGACGGCCGCGCTGAATGTAGTGGTGAACGTCGCGCGATGCATCGCGTTGAAGCGCGCGCTTGCGGAGGCTGATTCCGATCCGTCGCTGAACTTCTGGCGCGTCGTCCACGGGAATCTGCTTGACGTCGCTGTGCTCGACTGGTGCAAGCTGTTCGGCTCCGACGACGAGGACCGGCAACTACTGCACTGGAAGAACGTCTTTGGTGATGAGGATGCGTTCCGGGCAGGTCTCTTCGCGCACGTCCAGCTGGATCAGGATGCATGGCGTGACTACTGGCAGAAGATGAAGAGCTACCGTGATCAGCATGTGGCTCACCTGGACTTCAATCGGCGAGACGTCTCGCACTATCCCGATCTCGGGCCGGCGCTAGCGTCGGTCTGCTATTACTACAGCCGTCTGATCGTGGAGCTTCGAGCCATGGGTGATGCGCGCTTCCCCGATGATCTCAGCCGGTATTACGAGGCGTTCCTGGCGCAGGCAGACGAAATCGCGAAAGCGGTAACCGCAGGCACCCGGGGGTTTGCAGAACGCGTAGGGTGAGCCTTGAATCCTTCGGGGCACGGCGCGAACCCGCAGTAGTCAGCCGGCTTTCGAATGCGGTAGTCAAGGAATCAGATCCCGGGCGGGGACTTCGTCTGCGAGAACAGTCTCTGTCGAGCGGCAGCCACTGGGCCGCGCGCCAGCGCCTTGTGTCATCGCCACTTGGCGCAGACCGGCGACCGGGTCTGAAGTCAGGCCTTTCCCGCGCGCTCTGGGGCCCATTCACGCATCTCCTGCGCGATGAACTGGGCCAGCGGCGTGATCTGACCTTTGACGCTCGCGGCCTCCAGGGCCTTCATGTATTCATCTCGCCGGCTCATC